>UCOA01000076.1 GCA_900474095.1 Hyphomicrobiales bacterium
TTGCCATGCTCGCCCCAGAAAGCTTCAGGATCCGTGACGCTTTGCTTGTACCACGCCTGATAGGTCGCATCGTCGATAAGAGCACGTTTCTGGGCGGATTCCAGGATCGGATAGGTTTTGGCAGACATGATGATTTCCTCCCTGCGCAGGCAGTTTCAGGCGGCACATCTCCTCGTGCTCACCCGCTTCGGGCGCCATACATATCAGGTCAAAGCACGGCGTCCATTAGACAAAAGGTCATTTCTTGAAGAAGAATTGCATTTCTGAGACGACGAGGGTATAGAGGCGCTAATTTCCCGGAAATTAAGTGGTTACACCCCACGGCCCGCGACACCGGCGCGGACGGACAGAAGGACTATATCCATGGCTCAACAACTGCTTATGCCCAAAGCGACGGCCGTATGGCTTGTTGACAATACCGCCCTGTCGTTCGAACAGATCGCCCAGTTCTGCAAGCTGCATCCGCTGGAAGTCAAGGCGATCGCCGACGGTGAATCGGCGCAGGGTATCAAGGGCCTTGACCCGATTGCCACCGGCCAGCTGTCGCGCGACGAGATCGCCCGCGCCGAAGGCAACCCGAACCACAAGCTGAAACTGTCAGAGCCGAAGGTTCGCGTTCCTGACTCGAAGCGCAAGGGCCCGCGCTACACCCCGGTTTCCAAGCGCCAGGATCGTCCGAACGCCATCCTCTGGCTGGTACGCAACCATCCGGAACTGAAGGACGCCCAGATCTCGCGTCTCGTCGGCACCACCAAGTCGACGATCGAGCAGATCCGCGAGCGCACCCACTGGAACTCGACCAACCTGACGGCGATGGACCCGGTCACGCTCGGCCTCTGCACCCAGATCGACCTCGACCTCGAAGTCGAACGCGCCTCGAAGGGTCGGCCGCTGCCGACCGCTGCTGAACTCGGCGCAACACTGGAAGCATCGAAGGAAACGGAAAAGCTGCCGTTCTCCTACGAGCGCGACGAAGAGAAGGAAATGGACGCCGACGCTGTTTTCGCCAAGCTCAAGTCGCTCAAATCCGACCGCAAGGACGAAGACGACGACCACTATTGATCGGACCGCAGCGCTCCGAACGAAAAAACCCGGATCACTGATCCGGGTTTTTTTGTGCGCGGCTTTTGAAGACAATCAGTAGGCCGAACCTTCGCTTCCATCCAGCCGGTGTCGCTCCGTGCCCTTGAGCGGCGGATTGAAGATGCTGACGAGGATCAGGTCTTCGTCGCGGCCGCCGCGCAGATAGTGTTTGTCGTTCTTGTCGAGCACGTAGATATCCCCCGACGCAATCGGAAAAATATTGCCGGCCATGTCCTCGACCTCTCCGGTGCCGGCAATGCAATAGCAGGCCTCGAGATGGTTGCGGTACTCGAGCAGCGAGGTGGTGTTGGCGCGCACGACGGTGTGGCAGACCGTGAAGCCCATGCCGTCGCGCTCGGTCAGGAGGCGGTGACTGGTGCCGCTTCCCCATTCGACGAAATGCGCGGTCTTTTCGATCTGCTTCAGATTGCGGACGAACATGGTTCTACTTTCTTCAGTAAAATTTGACGATGAGATGGAAGAGGATTCAAAATCCTTCTCCGATGTCTTGTATCGCTTGCCTTTTTACTCACGACAAATGATGCTTTCTCGCCGTTCCTGTGAGGAAAACTTGACTATGATGCCTTCGCTCAGCGCATTGCGCGTTTTCGAGGCCGCCGCGCGACTCAACAGCTTCTCCCGCGCGGCCGACGAGCTGCATGTCACCCATGCCGCCGTCAGCCATCAGATCCGTTTGCTGGAAGACTGGTTCGGCCGGCCGCTTTTCCTGCGGGAAAAGCGCACCGTCCGGCTCGTGCCCGACGCGGTAGCGCTGGCGCAAACACTGTCGGTCAGCCTCGCCCGGATCGAAGCGGAGACGCGGGCCTTCCGCATGAAGGCGACCGGCGAACTCACCGTCGCCTGCATTGCCTCGATCGCCACGCGCTGGCTCATTCCGGGCCTCCCGGATTTCCTCAAACCCAATCCGGATATCAATGTGCGCGTCGTCTACGCGATGGGCGAGCAACGGTTTCGCGAAGGGGACTGCGATGTCCTGATCACTCTCGGTGAAGACCGGAGCGAAACGCGAGAAAGCACCTGGCTTTTTTCCCGCGCCAACCGGCCCGTTGTCAGCCCGGCCTATCTCGCGCGGCGGGGCATGCCCGAGAGCGCCGAGGCGATCGCCGCCGCCGATCTCCTGCATGACGAGACGCCGGATCGCTGGCTGAACTGGTGCAGGAAGGCGGGTGTGAAAATGGATGGTCCGTTGCGGGGCCCGGTGTTCCAGGATTTCAATCTGCTGGCCACGGCCGTGATTGCCGGACACGGCATTGCGCTCTGCCCGACCGAGGTCTTTCGGCGTGAACTCGACAATGGCGATCTCGTCATTCTCTCCGATATCGAGACCTTGACCGACGAAAGCTATTTCCTGGTCACCGCAAGGCCGGCAAGCGCTGCCGCCGTGAAATTCCGGGACTGGTTTTGCGGTCTGGCAGGCAGTTTCCGTGAATCCGGCTAACCACCTGCAGCGCGGCGCCTCTTTTTAGGACGCGCAAAGGCCGCTGTATCACTTTGATCTGCTGTATATTGTGTCCTTAAATCGATCAGGATTAAGGAATTATGCAGTAGCCGCGTGCCTTCAGCGCCGCCGAAATTTCCTCCAGCACGGCCGGGTCGTCGATCGTCGCCGGCATCTTCCAGCTTTCGCAATCGGCGATCCTCTTCATCGTGGCGCGCAGAATCTTGCCCGATCGGGTCTTGGGCAGGCGCTTGACGCAGATTGCTGTCTTGAAGGCAGCAACGGGCCCGAGGCGTTCGCGCACAAGGGCGACGACCTCCCTTTCGATCTCTGTTGTTGCACGGGAAACATTGGCGTTGATGACGAGGAACCCGGCCGGAACCTGGCCCTTGATCGCATCGGCGACGCCGATCACCGCGCATTCTGCAACATCCGCATGGCTGGCACAGATCTCTTCCATCGACCCGGTGGACAGGCGGTGGCCGGCCACATTGATGATGTCGTCGGTGCGCGACATGATGAAGATATAGCCGTCGTCATCGATATAGCCGGCATCCGCCGTGCGGTAGTACCCCGGGAATTCAGTGAGGCAGCTCTCGCGAAACCGCTCGTCCGCATTCCAGAACGTCGGCAGGCAGCCGGGCGGCAGCGGCAGCTTGATGACGACATTGCCGAGGGTTCCGGCGCTGACCGGGTGTCCGGCGTCGTCGAGGATCTCGACGTCATAACCGGGCAGGGGCACTGCCGCGGACCCATATTTGACCGGCAGGAGACCGAGGCCGATCGGATTTCCGGCCACCGGCCAGCCGGTTTCTGTCTGCCACCAATTGTCGATGACGGGAACGTTGAGCTTCGCCTCCGCCCAGGCAACCGTATCCGGATCGGCACGCTCGCCGGCGAGAAAGAGGGCTCGCAACCGTGAAATGTCATGCCGGCGGATCAGTTCTCCCTGCGGGTCCTCCTTGCGAATGGCACGGAAAGCCGTCGGTGCGGTGAACAGCTTGGTGACGCCGTGTTGCTCGATCACCCGCCAGTAAGCGGCCGCGTCCGGAGTACCCACCGGTTTTCCCTCGTAAAGGACCGAGGTGCTGCCATTGAGGAGCGGTCCATAGACGATATAAGAATGGCCGACGACCCAGCCGATATCGGACGCGGCCCAGAAGACTTCGCCCGGCTTCAGGCCGAAAAAACTGTGCATCGACCAGGATAGCGCGACCATATGGCCACCATTGTCGCGTACCACGCCCTTGGGCTGCCCGGTCGTTCCGGAGGTGTAGAGCACATAGAGCGGATCGGTGGCGAGAACCGGCGTGCAGGCCACATCGTTTCCACTCCGCTTCGCCTCGCTGACAGCCGATGCAAAGTCCAGATCCCGATCCGGATGAAGCTCCGCCCGGAGCTCCTTCCGCTGGTAGACGAGGCAGCGATCCGGTTTGTGCGCGCTGATATCGATCGCAGCGTCGAGGAGGGGTTTGTAGGCAATGGCGCGGCCGCCTTCGATGCCGCAACTGGCAGAAACGACCAGCTTTGCCGCACTGTCGCTTATGCGCGTGGCGAGTTCGTTTGCCGCAAACCCGCCAAAGACGACGGAATGTACGGCACCGATGCGCGCGGCCGCCAACATGGCAAAGGCTGCCTGCGGGATCATCGGCATATAAATGATGACCCGGTCACCCTTTCGTACGCCGAGGTCGCGATAGACGGCCGCGAGCGCGACAACCTCTTCCAGCATGGCCCCGTAGGTCCAATGTTCGACCGTACCGGTGACCGGGCTATCATAGATCAAGGCGGGCTGATCGGCGCGGCCCGATGCGACGTGGCGATCGAGACAATTGAAGCAGGTATTCGTTTTTCCGCCGGTAAACCAAAGGCCGTAAACCCCCCGGTCCGGATCGAACACGCGCTCCGGCCGCCGGAACCAGTCGATATCAACCGCTGCCTTGGCCCAGAACGCTTCCGGATCCTGCTTCCATGCGTCGTACACGTCGGAATAGCTGCTCGCCATATCCGCCTCCTCCACTCCCAAACCGGATCAACCGGCCTCCGGGATGAACATTAAGAGATTGCGGAAGCGGCGAGAAGCCAGACGAAAGCGTTAGATCAACGCGTGCCGAAGATCGCCGAACCTACGCGCACGCTCGTGGCGCCGAACTGGATGGCCACGTCGAAATCGCTGGACATGCCCATGGACAGCTTTTTGAGCCCACAGCGATCGGCGAGCTTGGCCAGCAGCGCGAAATGCGGTCCCGGATTCTCATCCGCCGGCGGAATACACATCAGGCCGTCGATCGGAATGCCGATCGTCTCCCGGCACAGCGCCACGAAAGCAACTGTTTCGTCCGGTGCGATGCCGGCCTTTTGCGGCTCAAGGCCGGTGTTGACCTGGACATAGAGGCGAACGGGCTTGCCCTGGCGGTAGATCTCGGCCGCAACGGCTCTTGCAATCTTCTCGCGGTCAATGGTTTCGATGACGTCGAAGAGGGCAACGGCGTCCGCCGCCTTGTTGGATTGAAGCGGGCCGATCAGATGGAGCTCGATGCCGGAGGTCTCCGCGCGAAGCGCCGGCCATTTGCCCTGCGCCTCCTGCACCCGGTTTTCCCCAAAGACCCGCTGTCCGGCCTCAATCACGGGCCGGATCGACTCAGCGTCGAATGTCTTTGAAACGGCGACCAGGGAGACGGAGCCGGCAAGCCGTTTGGCGCTGATCTCTGCATCATGAATCCGGCTCAGGACCTCGTTCAACCGTTCTTCCACGCGCATCACCACCGTCTCCACCAAAATTCCGCGAACCCGCCGGTCTTCCCTGCTTCGGGAAGACAGCCTTTGGCGCAATAGTCAAACATCACGCGGATGCCAAGCCGTTATCGCCGCCTCATGGCGGAATGGCCCAAAGTTTTGCCCGTAAAGCCTTCCAAAACTTGACGCTACGCTTGTTTCATGGTGAAGGTCACGCCCAAATATCTGAGGGGATTGATTTCCCCTCGCCCAATTCCGGAACATCGATCATATGGCTACCGAACGTTACAATCCGCGCGATGCTGAACCCCGCTGGCAACAGGAATGGGATCAGAAAAACGTCTTCACCACCGACAACGACGATCCGCGCGAAAAATACTACGTGCTCGAGATGTTTCCCTATCCCTCGGGCCGCATCCATATGGGCCATGTCCGCAACTATGCAATGGGCGACGTCGTCGCCCGCTACAAGCGGGCCCGGGGGTACAATGTGCTGCATCCTATGGGCTGGGACGCCTTCGGCATGCCGGCGGAGAATGCCGCGATGGAACGCGGCGTGCATCCGGCGTCCTGGACCTATCAGAACATCGCCTCGATGAAGGCGCAGCTGAAGGTCATGGGGCTGTCGCTCGACTGGTCGCGTGAGTTTGCCACCTGCGATGTCGATTATTACCAGCGCCAACAGCATCTGTTCCTGGATTTCCTGGAAAAAGGTCTCGTCTATCGCAAGCAATCGAAGGTCAATTGGGATCCGGTCGACAATACGGTTCTGGCCAACGAGCAGGTGATCGACGGTCGCGGCTGGCGCTCGGGCGCCCTGGTGGAACAACGCGAACTGACACAGTGGTTCTTCCGCATCACCGATTTCAGCCAGGATCTGCTTGATTCGCTGGATACGCTCGACCAGTGGCCCGAAAAGGTCCGGCTGATGCAGAAAAACTGGATCGGTCGTTCGGAAGGCCTGACGGTCCGCTGGGAAATTGTTCAGGGCGCCCGCGACGCCGACACATCCGAAGTGACGGTGTACACGACGCGGCCGGACACGTTGTTTGGCGCCTCTTTCCTGGCGATCGCTGCCGATCACCCGCTGGCACAACAGGCCGCTGCCACGAATGCCGAGATTGCGGCGTTCTGCGACGAATGCCGCCGCGCCGGCACGTCCCTGGCCGCCCTCGAGACGGCGGAGAAGAAGGGGATGGACACCGGCATCCGGGTCAGGCATCCGCTTGACCCGAGCTGGGAGTTGCCGGTCTACGTGGCCAATTTCGTCCTGATGGACTACGGCACAGGCGCCATCTTCGGCTGCCCCTCCGGCGACCAGCGAGACCTCGACTTCGCCCGCAAATACGATCTTCCAGTTGTTGCCGTGGTGATGCCGAAGGATGGCGACGCGGCGAGTTTCACGATTGAAGACGAGGCCTATGTCGGCGACGGCGTGATGATCAATTCGCGTTTTCTCGATGGCCTGTCGATCGAGGATGCGTTCGAGAAGGTCGCTTCCACACTGGAAAACACGTTTATCGGTAACCTGCCGCAGGCCGAGCGCAAGGTCAATTTCCGCCTGCGCGACTGGGGCATCTCGCGCCAACGCTACTGGGGCTGCCCAATCCCGGTCATCCACTGCGACGACTGCGGCGTGCTGCCTGTGCCGAAGGCGGACCTGCCGGTAAAGCTGCCCGACGATGTAACCTTCGACAAGCCGGGCAATCCGCTCGACCGTCATCCAACCTGGCGGCACGTGTCCTGCCCGCAATGTGGCAAGGATGCGCGGCGTGAAACCGACACGATGGATACGTTCGTCGATTCCTCCTGGTATTTTGCCCGCTTTACCGCACCGTGGGAGAACAATCCGACCAATCCGGCCGTCGTCGACCACTGGTTGCCGGTCGATCAGTATATTGGCGGCATCGAGCACGCGATTTTGCACCTGCTCTATTCGCGGTTCTTTACCCGGGCAATGAAGGCGACCGGCCATGCCGGCCTCGACGAACCGTTCAAGGGCCTGTTTACCCAAGGCATGGTCGTCCACGAGACCTATAGCCGCGGCGAGGGCGCTCAGCGCGAGTGGATCACACCGGCCGAAATCCAAATCGAGGAAGTCGACGGCAGGCGGCAGGCGACACTGATCGAAACCGGCGAAGCGATCACGATCGGCTCGATCGAGAAGATGTCGAAATCGAAGAAGAATGTCGTCGATCCCGACGACATCATCGCTTCCTACGGCGCCGACACGGCGCGCTTCTTCGTTCTCTCCGATTCTCCGCCGGATCGCGACGTCATCTGGTCCGAAGCCGGCGTCGAAGGCGCGCACCGGTTCGTGCAGCGCCTCTGGCGGCTGGTCTCGGAAGCATCCAGCGCGCTGAAGGCCGCCGACGCAAAGCCGGCTACCGGGGGTCCTGCCCTGGCGGTCTCGCAGGTCGCCCACAAGACGCTCAAGGCGGTGCAGGCGGATTACGACAAGCTGGCCTTCAACAAGGCCGTGGCTCGCCTCTATGAGCTGGTGAATGCTCTTGCGCATCCGCTGACGCAGGTAGCCGATGGGAGCGCCGATACTGCGACCATTGCCGCCGTCAAGGACGCGACCGCGATCCTGATCAATCTGGTCGCGCCGATGATGCCGCATCTTGCCGAGCAGTGCTGGCAGGAAATCGGCGGCACGGGCCTGGTGGCGCAGACAGCTTGGCCGGTCTACGGCGAGACGCTGGTCGCCGAGAACGAAGTGACCATGCCGGTCCAGATCAATGGCAAGAAGCGTGGCGATTTGACAATCGCCCGCGACGCAGATCAGACTGCCATAGAGAGCGCCGTACTCGCCCTCGACCCTGTCAAGGCCGCTTTGAACGGCCAAAGCCCGAAGAAAATCATCGTCGTCCCCCAGAGGATTGTGAATGTCGTTGTCTGAAAAAGCTCAAAGATACGCGCAACTTCTGGCAGTCGGCACTTTCGTCGCCCTCTCGGGCTGCCAGGTGAAGCCGCTCTATTCGGAGGGGCCGCAGGGCAAGCCGGCAAAGGCGCTTGCCTCGATCGAGATTTCCGATGCCGACCACCGCGTCGAGCAGGAAGTCCGCAACGCGCTCGTGTTTCTGACATCGGGTGGGGCTGGTGAGCCGGCCAATCCGGAGTACAGGTTGGCCCTGAACGTCACCAGCGAGGTCATGGGCGTGCTCTACGACCAGGAATCCGACACCGCCGGCGCCGGCCGTGCCATCGTCAGGGCCGACTACAACCTGACACGCGCCGATACCGGGGAAACCGTCCGTTCCGGAAATCGCAGTGCCGTTGCGCTCGTCGACTTCCCCGAGCAGGAATTCGCCAAGGTTCGCGCGACACGTGACGCCGAGAAGCGCGCGGCCACCGAACTGGCCGAAATCATCCGCGCCGACATCGCGGCGGCGCTCGGCCGCTGATCAAGGTGGCGGCATGACCGAGATCAAATCGCATGAATTCGATGGGTTTCTCCAGCGGCCACTCAAGGACACCAGGCTGTATCTCGTCTACGGGCCGGATCGCGGCCTTGTTTCCGAGCGCGCCGGTCAGATCGCGACCAAGAGCGGCGTGGCGCTGGATGACCCGTTTTCCCTGATCAAGCTCGACGGCTCGGACCTGCAGCAAAGCCCGGGCCGCCTGCTTGACGAGGTCAATACAATCGGTCTTTTTGGCGGGGAAAAGCTCGTCTGGATCCGTGCCGCCGGCACGGAAAAGACGCTTGTCGACAGTTTTTCGGTTTTAGCGCAGCGGCCGCCCGACGGCAGTTATGTGATCATCGAGGCTGGTGACCTAAAAAAAGGGACTGGTGTCCGAAAAATCGGCGAAACCGCTCGTTCGGTGATCGCCATTGCCTGTTATGGCGACGACGCGCGCGCATTGAATAGCCTTATCGACCAGGAACTGGGCCAGGAAGGCTTGCGGATTACGCCGACAGCGCGCGAGCGGCTGAATGAGGCGCTGGGCGGCGATCGCATCGCGTCCCGTAACGAGATCCGCAAGCTAGCGCTCTACTGCCGCGGCCTGGTCATGATCGAGGAGGAGCATGTGTCCGAGATCGTCGGCGATGCCAGCGGGATTTCCGTCGATGACGCGATCGATGCGGTCCTCAAAGGGGATGTCGACGGGCTCCAGCATGCCATTCGCAAGATAACGGCATCCAAGACCGCGATCTTTCTCGTCCTCCAGGCCTGCCTGAAGCAGTTTCAGCTGCTGGACCTGATGCGGGCGGAGATGGACGACAAGCGCCAGCAACCCAGTCAGGTTGTCGCAACACTGGGCCGTCACATCCATTTCCGCCGCAAGCCGTTGGTCGAGGCGGCGCTCAAGACCTGGACTTTATCCGCGATCCGGCGCGAACTCAGCCGTTTGCAAACGGCGATTTTCCAGAGCCGTACCCGGCAGAGCCTGGAAGAAAGTATCGCTATGCAGACACTGCTGGCCATAACCTTGCAGTCGGCGGCGCGGCGATAATGTACGTATCGGATTGATATATAACACGATTCCGTGGAACGTTTCGAAACCGAAACAAAATCAGCGCCGCTCAAGCAACCGGCAGATTTCCTCAAGCTGATCGAGGGTTTTGTACGAAATGCGCAATTGGCCGCCGGTCGCTTTATGGTTGACGGTCACGTCGAGCCCAAGGCTATCGGAGAGCGTTCGCTCCAGTGCAAGGGTGTCGGCGTCCTTTTCTTCCTTATGCAATGGCTTGCCATAGTTCGGGTCGCTCTGGGCACGGATATCGTTCTGCGCCAGGCGCTCCGCATCGCGCACCGACATGCCCTTCGCGACAATCGAACGCGCCAGGCCGACCGGGTCCGACGTCGGGATGAGAGCCCGCGCGTGACCGGCCGAAAGGCTACCGGACGAGAGCATGTCGCGGACAGGTTCCGGCAGCTTCAACAAACGAAGGCTGTTGGCGACATGGCTACGGCTTTTGCCGATGATTTCGCCAAGATCATTCTGAGTGTACCCGTGCTCGGCGATCAACTGATCGTAGCCGAGAGCCTCTTCGAGAGGATTGAGGTCGGATCGTTGAACGTTTTCGACAATCGCGATCTCCAACGCCGTCCGGTCATCCACATCCCGGACAATCACCGGAATATCGGTAAAGCCGGCGAGCTGGGCCGCCCGCCAGCGACGTTCTCCGGCAATAATCTCATAGCGTTCATCGGCAATCGTCCGTACCACGACCGGCTGAACGATACCGTGCTGCCGAATCGAACTCGCCAGATCCTGCAGCTCGGCCTCGTCGAAGGAGCGGCGTGGGTTGCGCGGACTGCGAGCAACAAATTCGATCGGAATACGCCGGTCAGCATTGACAGGCGCAACCGGACCACTGGCCTGTATCGGCTGATCCATTTCGCCAATCAAGGCCGCAAGACCGCGACCAAGTCTTCTTCTCGAACTGTCGTCATTCATCGTTTGCACTCACACTTATCGTTACGATGTCGAATCGATCGCCGTCAGGCGGCCTTCCGCTGCCTTTCGCGCTGAATCACTTCGGATGCCAATTGGAGGTAAGCTTGACTGCCCGCACATTTCAGATCGTAAAGGATTGCCGGTTTGCCGTAGGAAGGAGCTTCGGAAACCCGTACATTGCGCGGGATCAGCGTATGATAGACCTTCTCTCCCAAATGAGTGCGCACATCATTCACGACCTGCTGGGCCAAATTGTTGCGGGAATCAAACATGGTCAATACGATACCTTGGATGTCCAGCGCCGGGTTGACGGAACGCCGAACCTGATCGACGGTTTCCAGCAACTGGCTCAATCCTTCGAGCGCAAAGAACTCGCATTGAAGCGGCACCAGTACCGAATGCGCTGCGGCCATCGCATTCATCGTCAGAAGATTGAATGACGGCGGGCAATCGACCAGAACATAGGAGAATGCAAGCGCTTCGGGCGACGAAAGTGCCTTACGGAGCCGGAAGACCCGGTCGCTCTCGCGAGAAATTTCCATCTCGACACCAAGGAGGTCCATCGTCGAAGGAATAATAAACAGATTGGGAACGACGGTCTCCTGCACGATCGCATCAATCCCATGCGAACCGATCATCAGTTCGTAGGATGAAAGCCTGCGGTCGCGCCGCTGGATCCCCAGGCCAGTGCTGGCATTGCCTTGCGGATCGAGATCGACAATCAGAACCTTCTCGCCAATCGCCGCCAAAGCCGTGGCGAGGTTGATTGCCGTTGTTGTTTTCCCAACGCCGCCCTTCTGATTGGCGATGGTGATGATCCGGTTCTTTTCGCCTGTCATGCCACGGTCCGCCGCTATTGATTTTTCCGCGAAAGATTTGCGATTTCGAGAACCACAGAATCCGGTTCGACAACGCTTCTGTGTATTACCAGATCAAAGTCGAAGCGGCCAACGGCTTTGTCGACTTCCTGCCGATAATCCCGGCCTTTGTGGAAGAATGCATGCGGTTTTCTATCGGTTGTCATCCACGGCGCACAATAATCAAGCAACTGGGGCAGGTCGGCGAGCGCTCTGGCGGAGATTGCCTCGCATTCCGTGATTACTTTGGCCGCCTCCTCGATGCGAATCGGATGCACGGAGCCGCGTGCTCCCGTCTCATGCAATGCAACGCGAAGAAAAGCCGCCTTCTTGTTGTTACTTTCGACCAGGTGAACCCATCCGTCCCCAGTTCCGCGAGAAGGATGGCCGTGATGATACCGGGGAATCCTCCCCCGCTGCCGAGATCCACCCACCTCTTCGGTCCTGGAAACAGCTGAAAGATTTGCACGCTGTCTGCAATGTGGCGCTGCCAGAGGTCGGAAAGAGTCGAGGGCGCAACCAGATTGATCGACTTTGCCCATTTCTGGAAAAGTGTCGCGAAATGCTCGAATTTCTCAGACGTTTCACGTGAAACACGCAGTCCGTTCAAGTCACGGGAGGGACTCGCGGTCATTGAACCGCCTGCCGCGAATGTGCAACTGCCGCTGGTTCGCCCTTGCGAATATGCGCAAGGATTAAGGAGATGGCGGATGGAGTGATGCCATCGACCTTCATTGCTTGGGCAAGACTACGCGGCATTGCAGCAACCAGTTTCTGCTTGAGCTCATTGGAAAGACCCGATAGCGACTGAAAATCAAATTCCTCCGGAATGACTCGGCCTTCCTCCCGTAGAACACCGGCGATATCCGCGGCTTGGCGGTCCATATAAACCGCGTAGGTCGCGTCGATCTCAAGCGCTTCACGCAGCTTCGGATCGAGCATGGCAAGTTCCGGCCATACCGCGCTAAGCGACTGGACGCTGTGCTCGGCATAGGACAGGAGTTCAAACGCGGAACGACGCTGGCCGTCAAGATTGAGTTTGAGACCGTGAGCACGACCTTCTGTCGGCGTCATAGTCAGCGACTCCAGCATCTCACGGCCGGACGCTAACGCCGCGATCCAGGCGGAAAATTTCGCCGCACGTTCCGTTGACACACAGCCAAGGGATACCCCTTCCGGTGTCAGTCTGACATCGGCGTTGTCGGCCCGCAGGGACAACCTGTACTCCGCACGTGACGTAAACATGCGATAGGGCTCGGCCACTCCCCGCGACGTAAGGTCGTCGATCATAACGCCGATATAGGAGTTTGTCCGGCTGAACTGATAAGCGGCGTTTCCGCCGCAGAGCAGCGCGGCGTTCAGTCCCGCCACAAGCCCTTGAGCGCCGGCTTCTTCATAGCCTGTGGTACCGTTGATCTGGCCTGCCAAAAATAGGCCCGGAATCCTCCGCACTTCCAGGGAAGCCGAGAGCTCGCGTGGATCGACATGGTCATATTCAATCGCATAGCCCGGCTGCAGAATGGAGACTCGCTCCAAACCTGGGATCGTGCGAATGAATGCGTCCTGTACATCTTCTGGCAGCGACGTCGAAATGCCATTGGGATAAACAGTATCGTCATCGAGACCTTCCGGTTCCAGGAAAATCTGATGACCGTCGCGCTCACCGAACTTGACGATCTTGTCTTCGATCGAGGGGCAATAACGCGGTCCGATGCCTTCGATCTGGCCGGAATACATTGCAGATCTATTGAGATTGTCGGCGATGATCTGATGCGTAGCCGCCGTGGTTCGCGTGACACCACAGTCGATCTGTCGATTGGCAATCCGGTCGGTCATGAAAGAGAAGGGCACGGGATCTTCGTCAGCACTCTGGCTGCCAATGGACGACCAATCGATCGTTTTTCCATCCAATCGGGCCGGCGTGCCGGTCTTCAACCGGGCCAGGCGCAAACCGAAGGCTTCGAGCGTGGCGGACAGGCCCACGGATGGCGCTTCTCCAACGCGACCCGCGGGAATTTTCCGGTTGCCAATATGGATGAGGCCACGCAAAAACGTTCCTGTTGTCAACACCGCCGCGCCGCAACTCAGCGCACGCCCGTCGGCAAGAACAACCCCGCATACCCGGCCCTCCTGCAGCCGGAGATCGAAGGCATCGCCCTCGATGATATCCATATCCATGGATTGGATCTCGCGCTGCATGGCGAGCCGATAGAGTTTTCGATCCGCTTGGGTGCGCGGTCCGCGAACGGCAGGACCCTTCCGGCGATTGAGCAGGCGGAACTGAATGCCCGCGGCGTCGGCAACGCGACCCATCAGACCGTCCATTGCATCGATCTCACGCACCAGGTGACCTTTGCCGAGGCCGCCTATCGCCGGATTGCATGACATCACACCGATGGTATCGCGCCTGTGCGTCACCAGGGCCGTCCGCGCGCCCAAGCGAACAGCGGCACTTGCGGCTTCGCAACCCGCATGGCCACCGCCAATGACAATGACATCGTAGTCAAACATACCAAACCGTCTCCATCACGGTACTAATATCGGTCCGATTCGTTTCACGTGAAACATCCAGAGAGACTCGCGGACGTTGTATCGGTTGCAACTCATTTTCCGATACAGAACTCGGAGAAAATTACATCCAGGAGATCTTCCACATCCACCCGTCCGGTAATTCGACCGAGCGCATCACCCGCCTGGCGGAGATACTCCGCCTGAATATCAAGGCCGCGATTAGATTGTGCCAAACTCATATCGATTGCGTCGCGCGCCTGTTCGAGACAATTGACGTGCCGTTTCCGGGAGGGCAACGACAAAGACGTGTTGCCGGATACGTCGGGTAGGTGATTTTTCAATTGTTCGATAAGCTGGTCAATCCCTGCGCCCGTCGTCGTCGAAATCAGGACATCGGCGTCGGCCTTATCCCACAAAACAGCGTTGCGATCAATCTTGGTCCCGACGCGAATAAGCGGCTTTGACGCATCAGCCCTATCCATTTTCGGGAAGCCACCGGGGGCGTCCGCCAGCAGCAGGATTACATCCGCCTGCTCCAGCGTCATATAGGCACGCCGGACACCCTCTTTCTCGACCACATCATCGGTCGGCCGTAGCCCGGCGGTATCAAACAGGCGAACGGAGAATCCGGCTAAAGAAAGATCGACAGACAGCACGTCTCTGGTGGTCCCGGCTATATCGGTGACGATCGCAACGTCCCGGCGGGCAAGAAAGTTGAGCAGGCTCGACTTGCCGGCGTTCGGTTCGCCGGCAATGACGATCTTCAATCCGTCGCGAATAATTTCCGCGGTACCGGCACCATCCAGATGCTCATCGAGCGCACGGCGCAACGCCTGCATATCAACCCAGATGGACTCTGCCACGGAGCCCGGAACGTCATCCTCATCGGCGAAATCGAGCTCGGCTTCGATCATTGCCCTGGCATGAATGAGGCGGCGCGCCCAACCCTGATAAAGCGCCGAGAGGTGTCCGCTCGAGTGCTCCTGTGCCAGACGCCGCTGCATCTCCGTTTCCGCGGCGATCAGGTCGGCCAAGCCTTCGACCTCGACCAGATCGAGCTTGGCATTGTGAAAGGCACGTCGCGAAAATTCGCCGGCCTCAGCGTGTTTCAAGCCGGGGACAACGGAAAGTTCCGTCAGGATGGCATCGACCACCGCACGCCCGCCATGAACTTGGAGCTCAGCGCAATCCTCTCCCGTGAACGAAGCCGGTGCCGGGAAATAAAACACCAAGCCCTGATCGAGCACGTCATTGTTTCGATTGCGAATCGACCGCAGTGTCGCCTGCCTTGGCAGAGGCACCATTCCACACAGCCCTTCCAGCGCCGATCGCGTCTGCGGGCCGCTGATGCGAATCACGGCAACGCCGGACGGGAGACCGCCGGATGACAAGGCATAGATCGTGTCTGCCACTATCTGATCTTTTTCATTGTTCACCGCCGAAACATCCTCGTTCGGACCGAGATTCAGAGTGTTTATACGCGATATAGCATTTCACCGCGCATCTTGCAGCCGTGAATCCGGGGAAAGAATCCGGCTAAGTTATGATCGGCTGAACGCACGAAAGCCCAGGCTCTGCCTGGGCTTTGTGCCGAAATCCATCGATCGATCAGGTGTTCATCGAATCGAAGAAGTCGCCGTTGGTCTTGGTCTGCTTCAGCTTGTCGATCAGGAACTCAATTGCGTCCGTGGTTCCCATTGGTGCCAGGATACGGCGTAGCACGAAGATCTTCTGCAGGTCCTGGCGCGGGACGAGAAGGTCTTCCTTGCGCGTACCGGACTTGAGGATATCCATCGACGGGAAGATGCGCTTGTCGGCGACCTTGCGGTCCAGCACGATTTCCGAGTTACCCGTACCCTTGAATTCTTCGAAGATGACTTCGTCCATGCGGCTGCCGGTATCGATCAGGGCCGTCGCGATGATCGTCAGCGAGCCGCCTTCCTCGATGTTACGGGCCGCACCGAAGAAACGTTTCGGCCGTTGCAGCGCGTTGGCATCGACACCACCGGTCAGCACCTTGCCCGATGAGGGCACAACGGTGTTGTAAGCGCGGCCGAGGCGGGTGATCGAATCGAGCAGGATAACGACGTCGCGACCGTGTTCGACAAGCCGCTTGGCTTTTTCGATGACCATCTCGGCCACCTGCACGTGGCGCGTCGCCGGCTCGTCGAAGGTCGAAGACACGACCTCGCCCTTCACCGAACGCTGCATGTCCGTCACTTCTTCCGGCCGCTCGTCGATCAGAAGAACGATCAGGTAGCATTCAGAATGATTGGCGGTAATCGAATGAGCGATGTTCTGTAGCAGAACCGTCTTACCCGTGCGCGGCGGCGCGACGATCAGTCCGCGCTGGCCCTTGCCGAGTGGCGCGATCAAGTCGATGACGCGGGCGGACAGATCCTTTGAGGTCGGGACCTCAAGTTCCATCTTGAAGCGTTCGTTCGGATAGAGCGGCGTCAGATTGTCGAAATGGACCTTGTGTCGGATTTTTTCCGGATCCTCGAAATTGATCGTATTGACCTTGAGCAGCGCGAAGTAACGTTCGCCTTCCTTCGGTCCACGGATCGGACCCTCGACGGTATCGCCGGTCTTCAGCGAGAAGCGGCGGATCTGGGAGGGGGAGATGTAGATGTCGTCCGGACCCGGCAGATAGTTGGCATTGGCGGAACGCAGGAAGCCGAAGCCATCCTGCAGCACTTCGACGACGCCTTCACCGATGATCTCGATCTCTTGGCTCGCAAGCATTTTCAGGATCGCGAACATCAGTTCCTGCTTGCGCATGACGCTGGCGTTCTCGACTTCGAGGGATTCAGCAAAGGCCAGAAGGTCCGTCGCAGTTTTGTTTTTTAGTTCTTGTAGCTTCATTTCAGCCATGAAGGGGACCACACTTGGAATTCGAAAGGAAAATCGGCGTGTCGGATGTAAGGGGAGCTGCAGCGGGAAGGGGCAGACTCGTAACGTTTACATATGCCACGAAAGAGGAGGTGGCGGGAAAATAGCGATTCACTCGATGCACCGCAAGGGGTCTGGAGAAATTACCGGACGTTTCCTCTTCAACGCTCATGCATCAGAAAGGTTTCACCACCGCCATGATGACGATGAGGATCATCAAAAGGGTCGGCGCTTCGTTCATCAGCCGCCAGTACCGGGCGCTGCGGGTATTCTCATCCCGCGCAAAGGCGCGCACCGCCCGGCTGAACAGGACATGGACGCCGGTCAGGATAACGACAAGCAGCAGCTTCGCATGCAGCCACCCACCCTGAAATCCATAGACGCTCCAAGCGAGGTAAAGCCCGAGCACCCAGGTGATCATCATTGCCGGGTTCATGATGACTTTCAACAGCCGCTGCTCCATCATCTTGAAGGTTTCGGACTGTTGCGAACCCGGCGCCGCATCGGTGTGATAGATGAACAGCCGCGGCATATAGAGCAGGGCGGCCATCCATGACATCACCGCAATGAGGTGCAGTGCCTTGATCCAGAGATAGAGATTGTCGGGTTGCCAGGACAACAATGCAGCGATCAGTGCCAGGAACAGGGCGATCACGATGAAGGCGCGCGCCCTAGCCTTGTTGCCGGGGCGTGCGTCAGTCTGACGTTCGGTCATCGCCTTCCTCCGCGCACCCGAGCGACGAGACGGGAGACGTTTTCCGGATCGGCCTGCGGCGTAATGCCATGTCCGAGATTGAAGATCAGCGGGCCGTTGCCCAGCACCTCGAGAATAACATCGATCCCGTCATCCAAGGCCCGGCCGCCGGCAACAACCCGCATCGGGTCGAGATTGCCCTGTACCGGGCCGTCCTTCTGAAGCTCGACTGCAAAGGAAAGCGGAACCGACCAGTCGAGGCCGATCGCATCCGCATCCGTTCCCTGCCGGTAGTCCTTGAGAAGAATGCCCGCACCTTTCGCAAAGGCGATGATCTTTGCATCCGGCCGGCGGGCGCGAACACTGTCGATCATCCGGCGAACAGGTTTGACGGCGTAGCGAAGAAATTCATCCTCCCCGAGCACGCCTGCCCAGGAATCGAAAATCTGCACCGCGTCGGCGCCGGCATCAATCTGCTCGACAAGGTAATCGGCCGAGACATCGGCAAGCGTCGCAAGCAACCGGTCGAAAGCTTCCGGATACCTATAGGCAAACAAACGCGCCGGCGCCTGGTCCGGCGTTCCCTGGCCGGCGATCATATAGGTCGCCACCGTCCAGGGCGCGCCGCAGAAGCCAAGCAGCGTCGTCTCTTCCGGCAGTTCACGACGCAAGCGCCGCACGGTTTCGATGACAGGCTTGAGATGATCCGAAACGGGCCGGATATCGAGCTTTGCGATATCCGCAACATCGATCGGATCCATGCGCGGTCCATGCCCTTCTTCGAAGCGCACATTACGCTTCAGCGCATCGGGAATGACAAGGATGTCGGAAAACAGAATGGCAGCATCAAAGCCATAGCGCCGGATCGGCTGCAATGTCACTTCGACAGCAAGCTCCGGCGAATAACACAGATCAAGGAAGCTGCCGGCTGTCGCACGCGTCGCGCGATATTCGGGAAGATAACGGCCCGCCTGCCGCATCAACCAGACGGGGGGAGGCGACAGGGTTTCACCATTCAACACCTGTAACACCTTGCGGCTTTTCACGGTCACCGAGACGTTCTCCCAATATAAAAGAAATCATATATCTAAGGTTTCTATTTCTTAGAGTCGGTGACTATCAAGGATTAAAAGCCACCCGGCCTTTTTCCACGTTTGTTCTCATTCCACCAAATTGCCGAGTTCAAATTTGAGGTTTTCGCCGAAACTTCTGGTAAAGCCCAGAAAATTCAGGGGATTCAAAATCTTGTCTCTTTCCCGCCACTCGTCTTATTGTGGAAAAGTGGTGGACAAACGTGACACTTTGTCCTTCCATGAGTCTTGTCCACAAGTGCGGAAAGTCGGTCTCCCCAGAATCCGGATTGTGAATAACTCGCCGGTTTTCCCTCTGCCTTCGAAACGGGCCGGCGCTTGATCGTCGTTGTCCCGGTTTATCAACAGCCCCGGAGAAATAGCGTGGAGAACCATAAAAACTATTTCCATCTGCATCTGATCTCCGATTCGACCGGTGAGACGCTGATCGCGGCCGGCAGGGCGGCGGCCGCGCAGTTTCAGTCCTCGCATGCGCTCGAACACGTCTATCCGCTGATCAGGAACCGCAAGCAATTGATGCAGGTGATGGCCGCGGTCGATGGTGCGCCGGGGATCGTCCTCTATACCGTCGTCGACCGGGAATTGGCCGACATCATCGATGCGACCTGCAAGGAGATGGGGCTGCCATGTGTCTCGGTGCTCGACCCGATCATCGATCTCTTCCAGTCCTATCTCGGCGCAACATCGCGGCGTCGGTCCGGCGCGCAGCACGTGATGGATGCCGATTATTTCGCGCGCATCGATGCGCTCAATTTCACGATGGACCATGATGACGGACAGATGCCGGCCGATTTCAACGATGCCGATGTCGTGCTGGTAGGCATCAGCCGGACCTCGAAAACGCCGACCAGCATCTATCTCGCCAATCGTGGCATCAAGACCGCCAATATCCCGATCGTGCCTGGCGTCCCGCTGCCGGATCGGTTGATGGAGGCGACCAAGCCTCTGGTGGTCGGACTGATCGCCACCGTGGACAGGATTTCTCAGGTCCGGGAAAACCGGGTGCTTGGAACGGCGTCCCATAATTTTCGGCCCGACGAATATATTGATCGGGCGTCTATTGCGGAGGAGTTGAAGTATGCGCGATCGCTCTGCACCCGCAACAACTGGCCGATGATCGATGTGACCCGCCGGTCCATCGAGGAAACGGCGGCGGCCATTGTTGCCCTGAGACCGCGGCTGCGCTAAGGCGAGTCCGGTCAATCAGGATATGAAGACAATGGCAGGCTCTCTTGTTCTCGCCTCGGCGAGCCCCTTCCGGCGCATGCTTCTGGAAAATGCCGGCATCCGCTTTCAGGCGAGGGCGGCCGAGATCGACGAGCGCGGCATCGAAGATCAGCTAGAGGAGCAGCATTCCTCACCAGAGGAGGTCGCGCTCATTCTTGCCGAGGCGAAAGCAAGAAATGTCGGCGAGGCTTTTCCTGACGACATTATAATAGGCTCGGACCAGACCATGTCGCTCGGCCAGCGTGTCTATCACAAACCGCAGGATATGGATGAGGCGCACGACCATCTTGTTACGCTGTCCGGCCAGACCCACCAGTTGAACAGTGCGATTGTGTTGACGCTGGGCAAGGACATCCTTTGGAAACATGTGTCCTCCGCCCGCCTGACCGTTCGGAAACTGGACGCTGGCTTCATCGAACGGCATCTTGAGCGCGTCGGGCCAAAAGCGCTGTCGAGCGTCGGCGCTTATCAGCTCGAGGGCGAGGGCATTCAGCTCTTCGATAGAATCGAAGGGGACTATTTCACTATCCTCGGTCTGCCCATGTTGCCGCTTCTGGCGAAACTGAGGGATCTGCGAGTGATCGATGCGTGATTCACGTGAAACATTTGTTAACCATGCCTTCGTCACGGGCTATCCGGTGAAGCATTCCCGCTCGCCTTTGATCCATGGTTATTGGCTGAAACAGCTCGGCCTGGAAGGAAGCTACCAGGCGCATGAAGTCGCCCCGGTAGATTTTCCCGCTTTCATCGCGTCGTTGAGAAACGGCCAATCCGGTTTCATCGGCGGCAATGTCACCATCCCGCACAAGGAAATGGCCTTCGGCCTTTCCGACCGGCCGGACGCGCTGAGTACCGAACTCGGCGCCTCCAATACCCTGTGGGTCGAGAATGGGTTGGTGCATGCGACCAATACGGATGGGCATGGTTTCACGGCGAATCTCGATGAGCGCTCTGCTGGCTGGGAACGCTGCGACGCGGCGATCGTCCTCGGTGCAGGCGGCGCTAGCCGGGCGGTCATTCAGGCGGTGCGTGACCGGGGCGTGAAGACCATCCATGTCGTCAACCGCACCCAGGCCAGGGCGCAGGAACTCGCCGACCGGTTCGGTCCGGCGGTTCACGCGCAGCCGATGGGGGCCTTGCCGGAGGTGATGAAGGACGTCGGCCTTTTCATCAATACGACGTCACTCGGCATGGACGGATCAGACGTGCCAGAAATCGACTTTACGGTGATGCGGCCGGGCAGTGTCGTAACGGATATCGTCTACATCCCGTTGAAGACGCCAATCCTGCGGCAAGCCGAAGCGCAGGGTCGTAAGGTTGTCGATGGTCTCGGCATGCTCCTGCATCAGGCAGCACCCGGGTTTGAAAAATGGTTTGGCAAGAGACCGCAAGTCGATGCGACGCTGCGGCAGATCATCATCGACGACATGGCGCGACACGCATGATCATCCTCGGGCTGACAGGATCGATCGGCATGGGCAAATCGACCGCCGCGCAAATGTTCGCCGATCTCGGCGTGCCCGTGAACGATGCGGACGCGGTCGTGCATGCGCTCTATAAGGGCGAGGCGATCGCGCCGATCGAGGCGGCATTTCCCGGAACGACGGTGACAGGCACAGTTGACAGGGAGGAGCTGTCCCGGCAGCTGTCTGAAAATCCGGCATTGTTCAAGACGCTTGAAGCCATCGTCCATCCGCTCGTCTTCCAGGTGGAGCGGCAATTCCTCGCGCGTCACCGTGCAGAAAAATCTCCGCTCGTCCTGCTCGATATCCCCCTATTGTTCGAGACCAAGGCGGAAAGCCGGGTCGATGTGGTGGTGGTTGTCACCTGCGATCCGGAGATCCAGAAGGAACGGGTGATGAAAAGACCGGGGATGACGGAGGAAAAATTCGCTCTCATTCTCTCCCGCCAGGTTCCCGATGCCGAAAAACGTGCCAAAGCGGATTACATCATCGATACCAGTGGTGAGTTTGATTCGACCCGCGCCCAAGTCGCGGACATCGTCCGGCAGGTGACCAGCCAGAAGAGGCCATGATGCGCGAAATCATTTTCGATACGGAAACGACGGGTCTCGACAACAGGCAGGACCGCGTGATCGAAATAGGCGGCGTCGAACTCGATAATCATTTTCCAACCGGGCGGACATTTCACGTCTACATCAATCCCGGCGACCGGAAGGTGCATCCCGACGCTCTGGCGGTCCACGGCATCGCGGACGAGTTCCTCAAGGACAAGCCGGATTTTGCCGGCGTCGTAACTGAACTGCTCGAATTTTTCGGTGACGCCCGGTGGGTGGCCCACAACGCGACCTTTGACATGGGCTTCATGAACGCCGAGTTTGCCCGGCTCGGCCTGCCGGCGATCGCCAATGACCTAGTGACGGACACGCTGGCGCTTGCCCGTCGCAAACACCCGATGGGCCCGAACTCGCTCGATGCGCTCTGCCGCCGTTATGGGATAGACAATTCGCACCGGACCAAGCACGGCGCGCTGCTCGACTCCGAGCTTCTGGCGGAAGTCTATATCGAGATGATCGGCGGCCGACAGGCGGCGCTTGGCCTGCTCTCCGGAGAGAGCCGCGGCGGCCAGGCGATTGAACTCGACGATATCATTGTCGTTGCGGGCCAAAGGCCGCGCCAGCTGGCGCCCCGTCTGAGTATTGAGGAAATCGAAGCGCATGCGGTGCTCGTCGCCAAAATGGGTGCGAAGGCCATCTGGATAAAATACGAATCCGCCACATGAAAATGCCCGGTCGAAGACCGGGCATCATTTAAAGCACGCGTGACAGGAACCGGATCAGTTCGTGTTGGCGGAGACCTGCGACCGGACCTTTTCTTCGGCCATGCGCTGGGTAAACATCTGGGCGAAATCGATCGGGTCGATCATCAGCGGCGGGAAGCCGCCGTTGCGGGTCGCGTCGGAAACGATTTGACGGGCAAACGGGAAGAGCAGGCGCGGGCACTCGATGAAGAGCAGCGGCAGCATGTGCTCCTGCGGGAAGCCGGTGACCCGGAAGACGCCGCCATAGGCGAGTTCGACGTTGAACAGCATCTTGTCGCCATCCTTGGCTTCCGCATTCAGTGTCAGCACGACATCGAACTCCGCATCCGACAGCGGATTGGCGTTGACGTTGACATTGATATTGATCGACGGGGCCTTGTCGCGGGCCTGAAGCGAACGCGGCGCACCCGGATTTTCAAACGAAAGGTCCTTGATATACTGCGCCAGGATGTTCAGGGACGGGCTCTCTGCTGCGCCGCCATTGGGAGTGGATGAGGTATCGGTCATAAGGCCTTTTCCTTCGGACGTGAATTTGGTGAGGCCATCTAGCACTTCGCACTAGGGCTTACAACCCGGAGCGCCTCTTACTTCAGGCGGTCGCGCTCGTTCGGATCGGTGCGGCCGCGGCCATCGGTGCGGGAAAATTCGTCGTCGTCGAGGTCGATGACCTGCGGACCGGATCGGCGCGGCGACCCGCGGTCGGGTTCCGGTCCGCGCGAAAATCCACCCATGCTACCTGTCGTCACGATCGTCAGGCGGTTCTTGATCAGCGACCAGCCGAGATCCCTGACAGCCGGAATGAAAAGGAGGAGCCCGATGATATCGCTGATGAAGCCGGGAATGATCAGCAGGAATGCGGCGATCACGATCATCACGCCATGGACGAGTTGCCGCCCGGGGTCGGTCCCGGTCTGCGAGGCCTCCTGAATCTTCCGCAACACGCCCAGGCCCTGGATACGCAAGAGAACGGCGCCGGCGATCGCACTGGCGAGCACCAGCAGCAACGTCATGCCGACCCCGACTTCGCGGCCGACGAAAATGAAGGCCGCGATCTCCGCAAGCGGCATTAAAAGAAAAAGTAGCGGAATGATCAGAGAACGCATGGTGTCCACTTAATGTGAAAGCAGCCTGTCCCCATTGGACCGGCAATTGCAAAGAAGTGATATAGTCGTTTGAATGATCGCGTCATGCAGACTATATGGGATGATTGCACGGCATGTTAACAGCGGTTCTGGGTGGAAATGGGCTCTTTCGACTTCATCACATTGTTTTTCCTGGTCGCCGCGGTGATCATCTTCCTCCAGTTGCGCAGCGTGCTGGGCAAGAGGACCGGAAGCGAACGTCCGCCCGTTGATCCCTATTCGCCTCGCGAGGCCGCCCCGGAAGCAACCGGCAAGGTCGTGCAGCTTCCCCGGCGCGACGGCACCGGCGAGGATATTTCACGCTATGCGGATATCGATGCCTTCACCAAGGCCGGAACACCACTCAACGATGCGCTGCGCCGCATGAGCGACGCCGATCCGAATTTCGACCCGCAGGAGTTCGTCAACGGTGCCAAGATGGCCTACGAAATGATCGTCATGGCGTTTGCCGATGGCGACCGCAAGACGCTCAAGGGTCTTTTGTCCCGCGAGGTGTACGAAGGTTTCGATGCGGCGATTTCCGAGCGCGAAAGTAAGGGCGAAGTCGTCAAATCCACCTTCGTTGGCATTGAGAAGGCCGACATGGTGCATGCCGAGACCAAGGACAGCGAAGCCAACATCACGCTGCGCATCATCAGCCAGCTGATTTCCGCGACCTACGACAAATCCGGTGCCATCATCGATGGAGACGCTGAGGCTGTCTCTGAAGTCAACGACCTCTGGACGTTCTCCCGCGACATCCGCTCGCGCGATCCGAACTGGAAGCTGATCGCCACCGAATCCGAAAACTGATCGGGTCCGGGGCGATGGATTTCGATTTGCAGCGGGTCGATTTTTCCGACCTCTCCGGCTGGAGCGACGACAATCCGCTGTCGTTGCTTGGCGCCCTCGAGCGCTGTCGCGACCACGTCGCGACCGTCAAACCGCACAAGACAGGTTCGCTCGGTGTCTCGTCCGACGACCTGATGCACGCTTATGAGGCAGCCTCGACAGCCGGGATACGGACCGAAAACGCTGCACGCGCCTTCTTCGAAGAGCAGTTCGTCCCATTCAAGATTGTCCGCAGGGACGGCAAACCCGGGTTCGTGACGGCATTCTATGAACCGGAGGTCCAGGTCAACGCGGTTCCGGACAAGACTTTTCGCTTTCCCTTCTACCGTCGTCCGGATGATCTTGTTGAGATCGATGACGCCAATCGGCCGGTCGGCATGGATCCCTATTTTGCCTTCGGCCGGTTCAAGGATGGCGCCATCGGCGAATATCCGGATCGCAAGGCGATCGAGCAGGGCTTTCTTGCCGGGCGCGGACTGGAGATCGCCTATGCGAAATCCAAGGTCGATGTCTTCTTCGCCCACGTGCAAGGGGCGGCCCGGCTGGCCTTTCCCGATGGGTCAGTGAAGCGCATCACCTATGCGGCCAAAACCGGACATTATTTCTCCGCGACCGGAAAGCTGCTGATCGAGCGCGGTAAGATCGATGCGGCGACCGTCTCGATGCAAACGATCCGGCAGTGGCTGGATGATCATCCGGATGAGGCTGACGAGGTGCTCTGGCACAACCGATCTTTCATCTTTTTCCGTGAGGCGGCGGTCGATGATACCGGTCTCGGGCCGGTGGCGGCGGCCAAGGTGGCGCTGGAACCCGGCCGCTCGCTTGCGGTCGACCGACTCATTCATACCTTCGGCGTTCCCTTCTTCATCGCGAGCGACAGCTTGACGTCGATCGATGGCGGCCGGCCGTTTCGCCGGCTGATGCTGGCGCTCGATACGGGATCGGCGATCGTTGGTCCCGCACGCGGCGATATCTTCACCGGATCCGGTGATGAAGCCGGGCGCCTGGCTGGCGCCGTGCGCAACGACGCAGACTTTTTCATTTTCATTCCGAAGGCCGCGGCGGCAAGATACGACCATGGCCAGGGATAAGAAGCTCACCAGCGAGGATCGGATACTGTGGGGCAAGGTCGCCCGCACGACCCGGCCGCTGCCCGGCCGCATGGATGAGCTCGCTGAATTTGACGAGCCGGTGCCGGAACCTGAAAAGCCGCCGGCACCTGTCATCAGGGAAGGCAAGTCGTTGGCGGAGTCGTTCGGTGGCGCTGCGGACGCTGTAAAGCGCCTGCGTGTCCATCACCCTCTCGAAAAACCCGTCAAGCGCAAACTGGCGAAGGGCCATCTGCCGATCGAGGCGCGGGTCGATCTGCACGGCATGGTCCAGAGTGAGGCGCACGGGTTCCTGTTGCATTTTCTCCTGCGCGCCCATGACCGGGGCCTCAGGCACGTGCTCGTCATCACCGGCAAGGGCACATCGCTTGGCAGCGAGGGCGCGTTGAAACGGGCGGTGCCGATGTGGTTTTCGCTGCCGGAATTCCGAATGCTGATTTCCTCCTACGAGCCGGCAGCACGCACGCACGGCGGCGAGGGCGCGCTCTATGTCCGCCTGTCGAAGCCGAGGGGTTCGACGCCGTGACGCCGTTTGGCGAAGCGATGCACCGGCTGCGGCGGCTGAAAGGTGTCTCGCAGAAACAAATGGCAGCCGCGATCGGCGTTTCGCCTGCCTATCTCTCGGCGCTGGAACACGGAAAGCGTGGCGCGCCGAGCTTTGAACTCCTGCAGAGGGTTGCCGGATATTTCAATGTCATCTGGGATGATGCCGACGAGCTTTTCGGTCTGGCAGCACTTTCCGATCCGAAAGTCGTGCTCGATACCTCCGGCCTGTCGCCCGCCCATACAGCCTTTGCCAACCGGCTCGCGGGCCGTATTCGTGGGTTATCCGGCGAAACCATCCACATGCTCGAAGATGTTTTGGAAAAAGGCCGGTTTCCTGATAAGGAACTCTGATGATCCCCTGAATTCTGCCGCTTTCAGGCTGCACGGGATTTGGAACTCTGGACAAAATCCCTATATTCGGGGAGCGCCATCGAGGGCTGATTCGCACGGAATCAGATCTCCGACGACATGGCATCAAAACCTGGAAAGACCTATAGCCGAATGACCGATTTGCCTGAAACCGAAGCCGGCGCAAACGCCGAATATGGTGCTGATTCCATCAAGGTCCTGAAGGGTCTCGATGCCGTCCGCAAGCGCCCGGGCATGTATATCGGCGATACCGACGACGGTTCCGGTCTGCACCACATGGTCTACGAGGTCGTGGACAACGCGATCGACGAGGCGCTGGCCGGCCATGCCGACATCGTCACCGTGACGCTGAACCCCGATGGCTCCGTGACGGTCACCGACAACGGCCGCGGCATTCCGACCGACATTCACACTGGCGAAGGCATTTCGGCTGCCGAAGTGATCATGACGCAGCTGCATGCCGGTGGGAAGTTCGACCAGAATTCCTACAAAGTCTCCGGCGGTTTGCACGGGGTCGGCGTGTCGGTTGTCAATGCGCTCTCGGTCAAGCTCAAGCTCAAGATCAAGCGTCAGGGCAAAATCCACGAAATCAGCTTCACTCACGGCGTTGCCGACGCGCCCTTGAAGGTGATCGGCGACAGCAATGGCGAGACCGGTACGGAAGTCACCTTCCTGCCGAGCACCGAAACCTTCACCATGATCGAGTTCGACTACGGCACACTCGAACACCGGCTGCGCGAACTCGCCTTCCTGAATTCCGGCGTTCACATCCTGCTGACCGACAAGCGCCATTCCGATATCCGCCAGGACGAGATGATCTATGACGGTGGTCTCGAAGCCTTCGTTGCCTATCTCGACCGCGCCAAGAAACCGCTGGTCTCGAAGCCGGTCTCGATTCGCAGTGAAAAGGACGGCATCACCGTCGAGGTCGCCATGTGGTGGAACGACAGCTACCACGAGAACGTGCTGTGCTTCACAAACAATATTCCTCAGCGCGACGGCGGTACGCATATGGCCGGTTTCCGTGGCGCGCTGACCCGCCAGATCGTCTCCTATGCCGATAGTTCCGGCATCATGAAGAAGGAAAAGGTGACGTTGACCGGTGACGACTGCCGCGAAGGTCTGACGGCGGTTCTCTCGGTCAAGGTACCCGATCCGAAATTCTCCTCGCAGACCAAGGACAAGCTGGTTTCCTCGGAAGTCCGCCCCGTGGTCGAAAGCCTCGTCAACGAAGCGCTGAGCGTCTGGCTGGAAGAACATCCGGGCGACGCGAAAATCCTCGTCGGCAAGGTTGTCGAGGCGGCTGCGGCCCGCGAAGCAGCGCGCAAGGCGCGCGAACTCACCCGCCGCAAGGGCGCGCTGGATATTTCCTCGCTGCCGGGAAAACTGGCAGATTGCTCCGAACGGGATCCCGCCAAGTCGGAACTCTTCCTCGTCGAAGGGGACTCGGCAGGCGGTTCGGCCAAGCAGGGTCGATCGCGTGAAAACCAGGCGATCCTGCCCCTACGCGGCAAAATCCTCAATGTCGAACGCGCCCGCTTCGACAAGATGCTGTCGAGCCAGGAAATCGGCACACTGATCACGGCACTCGGCACGTCGATCGGCAAGGACGAGTTCAATCCGGAAAAGCTGCGCTACCACAAGATCATCATCATGACCGATGCTGACGTCGACGGCGCCCATATTAGAACGCTGCTGCTCACCTTCTTCTTCCGGCAGATGCCGGAGCTGATCGAGCGCGGCCATCTCTATATTGCCCAGCCGCCGCTCTATAAGGTCGCGCGCGGCAAGTCGGCGCAATATCTGAAGGACGAAAAGGCTCTGGAGGAATATCTGATCTCCATGGGTCTCGAGGACGCGGCCCTTGAACTGGGCTCCGGCGAGGTTCGGGCCGGCCAGGATCTCCGCGAAGTGATCGTCGACGCACTGCGCCTGCGCTCGCTGGTCGAAGGGCTGCATTCGCGTTACAGCCGTTCCGTCGTCGAGCAGGCGGCGATAGCCGGGGCGCTCAATCCGGAACTCAACCAGCACGCCGAGCAGTCGGAAGCAACAGCAGCCGATGTCGCCAAGCGACTCGACCTGATCGCCGAGGAAACGGAACGCGGCTGGACGGCCGTGGTCGGCGGCGATGGCGGGCTGCGCTTCGAGCGGATGGTGCGCGGCGTCAAGGAAGTGGCCTCGCTCGACATGGCGCTGATCGGTTCATCAGACGCGCGTCATATCGACCAGCTGACCCCGCGCCTGAAAGAGATCTACGGGCATCCGCCGACGCTGCGTCGCAAGGACGGCGCGCTCGAAATCAGCGGCCCCCGTGCACTTCTGGACGCGATCTTTGCCAGCGGCCGCAAGGGCCTGTCGATGCAGCGTTACAAGGGTCTTGGCGAAATGAATGCCGAGCAGTTGTGGGAAACGACGCTTGATCCGAACGTCCGCTCGCTGCTGCAAGTCAGGGTCGCCGACGCGACCGATGCTGACGGCTTGTTCTCGCGCTTGATGGGTGACGAAGTCGAGCCACGCCGCGATTTCATTCAGGAAAACGCGCTGAGCGTCGCCAACCTCGATATCTGATCCGGCACAGTGCCCAACGTCGAAACCACGCCTCCGCAAGAAGGCGTGGTTTTTCTTGTTGCGAGCTTACTTAGCGACGAAGCTACCGTTGAAGGCGATTTCCGAGAGGGGGCGGCGGGAGCTTGGGGTTTCGCCCGCCTGCAGGAAGTCTGGCAGCTGCGACTTGTCGCCCAGCCGGCCGATGGCGGCTGCGGCCTCCACCCGGTAGCCCTCGGGTATGCTGAGTATTTCGACGGCCTTGTCGAAATGCAGTCCGGTCATGCCGTGTGCCTGGAAATCAAGCAGCTGCGCCTGATGGGCAATCGCACCCCAGGCAGCGCCGGTATCGAAGCTGTGGCTATAGGAGAGCGTGGCTTCGGTCGCACCCGGCGCGGCGAAATGCGTTTTCGAAACGAAAATAACGAGAGCCGAAGCGGATTTGGCCCAACCCTGGTTGAATTCGTTGAGAATCGGGAAAAGCTTGTCCCACTCCGGGGTTTCGCGCAGCGCGTAGACGAAACGCCAGGGCTGCGAATTATAGGCTGAAGGGGCCCAACGGCCAGCTTCGAGGATGGTCCGGAGCTCGGTTTCGGAGATGATCTCACCGGTAAAAGCGCGCGGAGACCAACGGTTGAGAAAGCTCGGCTCGATCGGGTAATCGGCTTGGCGGTAGTTGCTGGAGGTTGTCATTGCAAATTCCTGTCTTGGGAGGTCCGAAGTGGAGGTGCCGACGTTCGATAAAACGGACGCAGTCCGTATATGGCGATTGGGCGCGTCTTCACTAGGCAGCGGTTTTGCGACGGACCGTTTCCAACATGAAGACAAAAGGCCAAACTGGAGCGGATGAGGCGCTGAGCGAAATGACGGAGATGACGCAGAAACGGCGTTCAGGGTCATTGTCGAACGTCAGAAAAAAGTTGTATAAGTTCTGTAGATTTTTTCCGAAGCAAAGGAATACCGCTGATGACTGTGACCTTGAAAGACCCTTCATTGTTCCGCCAGGCTGCTCTTATCGGCGAGACCTGGATCGATGCCGACCCGAAGAACGCGATTGAGGTGAATAACCCGGCGACGGGGGAGATCATCGGCCTTGTGCCGAAGCTTGGCGCGGCCGAGACCAAGGCGGCGATCGAGGCGGCGCGGATCGCTCAGAAGGGCTGGGCCAAAAGGACCGCCAAGGAACGCTGCGCTATCCTGCGCAAATGGTACGACCTGATGATCGAGAACAAGGATGATCTCGGCCGTATCCTGACGCTCGAACAGGGCAAGCCGCTGGCAGAAGCGACCGGCGAGATCGTCTATGGCGCGAGCTTCATCGAATGGTTCGCCGAGGAGGGCCGCCGCATCTATGGCGACATGATCCCTGGCCATCAGCCGGACAAGCGCATCCTGGTGATGAAACAGCCGATCGGCGTCGTCGCGGCGATCACGCCGTGGAATTTTCCCAATGCGATGATCACCCGCAAGGCCGGACCTGCCTTCGCCGCCGGCTGTGCCATGGTCCTGAAGCCCGCTTCGCAGACGCCGTTCTCGGCGATCGCCATTGCCGTCCTTGCCGAACGCGCCGGACTGCCGAAGGGGCTGTTCAGCGTCATTACCGGCTCGGCCGCGGCGATCGGCGGCGAAATGACGTCCAACCCCTTAGTGCGCAAGCTGACCTTCACCGGCTCGACTGAAATCGGCACCGAGCTCTACAAGCAGAGCGCCCCGACGATCAAGAAGCTCGGCCTTGAGCTCGGCGGCAATGCGCCCTTCATCGTCTTCGACGACGCCGACCTCGACGCGGCGGTCGAAGGTGCGCTGATCGCCAAATATCGCAACAACGGTCAGACGTGCGTCTGCGCCAACCGCATCTATGTGCAGGACGGCGTCTACGACGCCTTTGCCGGGAAGCTGGCAACCGCCGTCGGCAAGCTGAAGACCGGCAACGGTTTTGATGAAGGCGTCATCCTCGGACCGCTGATCGACAAGGCAGCGCTCGCCAAGGTCGAGGAACATATTGCCGATGCAACGGCCAAGGGCGCGCGTGTCCTGCAGGGCGGCAAGAAACATGCGCTGGGCGGCACCTTCTTCGAGGCGACGATCCTCGCCGATGTCACCAAGGACATGGCGGTGGCGCGCGAGGAAACCTTTGGCCCCCTGGCGCCGCTGTTCCGCTTCACGGACGAGGCCGACGTCATCGAGCAGGCCAACGATACCGAATTCGGCCTCGCCTCCTATTTTTACGCCAAGGATCTCGCTCGGGTGTTCCGGGTCGCCGAAGCGCTGGAATACGGCATGGTCGGCGTCAACACCGGCCTGATCTCGACGGCGGAAGCACCGTTCGGCGGCGTCAAGCTGTCCGGCCTCGGTCGCGAAGGCTCGAAATATGGCATCGAGGAATTCACGGAGATCAAATATGTCTGCCTCGGCGG
>UCOA01000248.1 GCA_900474095.1 Hyphomicrobiales bacterium
CTGGCTCCTGTTAGCCCGCCGCTTCTAGCGGTTTTCCAGATCACGATCACGCAATATTCGCTGACGGATTTATCGATTTTGGTGATGTATCGCCTTACGCTCTCTGCTTCAGCAGGTCGCGGATTTCGCTCAGCAGTTGCACATCGACAGGCGGAGGTGCAGCGGGCTCCTCGTTCTTCTGCTTCTCCAGCGAGGCGCGCATCTTGTTGACCCCCTTGACCAGCAGGAAGATGATCCAGGCGAGGATGACGAAGTTCAAGACTACAGTGAGGAAGTTGCCATAAGCAAAGACCGCGCCCTGCTCACGCGCCGCGGCGAGCGACGTGGCGGTCACGGTGTTGGAGAGCGGAAAGAAGAAGTTTGAGAAATCAAGCCCGCCGGTGATGGCACCGATGACCGGCATGATGATGTCGTTGACCAGCGAATTGACGATCAGCGTGAAAGCGCCGCCGATGATGATACCGACGGCAAGATCAATGACATTGCCCCTGGCAATAAATGCCTTGAATTCGTTCAGCATTGGTTTCTCCTCATCGTCTATGGAAGCCGGCTGGCTGCCTGTCCTTGCCCGCCGGAATAGTCGGGCGATGCTACTGGAAATCACACCCAAGTAAATCGCGCATCGAAAAATGGACGTGAAACCCACGGGTTTCGTGCCGTTGGGAAAACAGATGTCCGTTCTTTGACTTAAGGCTAAGGCACGCCCGATTTTCTTGCCCTTCGTCTTGTCCTATGCTGATGTGAGGACAAGGAGGAGGCATGCTTTCGGGCTCGATCATCTTCGCGGCCGCCTTTGCCTATCTGCTGCTGTTGTTTGCGGTGGCAAGTTATGGCGATCGCAAGGCGCGCAAGGCGCCTGCCGGCACGGGCAGGCCGCTGGTCTATGCGCTCAGCCTGGCGATCTATTGCACCTCGTGGACGTATTTCGGCGGGGTTGGTCTCGCTGCCGAGCGCGGGCTCGAGTTCACCGGCATCTATATCGGCCCGATTCTGATGTTCACGATCGGCCTGCCGGTGATCCGCCGCATCATCGCGCTTGCAAAATCGGAGAAGCTGACCTCGGTTGCCGACTTCGTCGCCGCGCGCTACGGCAAGAACCCGGCCGTCGCTGCGATCGTCGCGTTGATCTCGCTGATCGGAGCCATCCCCTACATCGCTCTGCAGCTGAAGGCCGTGTCGAGTTCTGTTTCCGCCATGGTCGATACCAGCGGCTATGGCATCGGCGCCGGCCAGAATTTCGTCGACCTGCCGCTGCTCGTCACGCTCTTCCTCGCCTGTTTCGCCATCGTTTTCGGCACGCGCCACACCGATGCCACCGAGCATCAGGACGGTCTCATTCTGGCGATCGCGATGGAATCGGTGGTCAAACTGCTGGCGCTGGTGACCGCCGGCCTCTATGTCATCTTCTTCCTGTTCGACGGACCGGGCGATCTATGGGCCAAAGCGCTCGCCAACAACCAGGTGATGACCGCGCTCAACTACCAGACGCCGCTGCCGCGCTGGATCCTGCTCGTCGTGCTTTCCGCCTTCGCCATCATCATGCTGCCACGGCAGTTCCACGTCACCGTCGTCGAGAACCGCACGGAAAAGGACTTGCGAACCGCCGGCATTCTCTTTCCGGTCTACCTGATTGCCATCAATCTCTTCGTGCTGCCGATCGCCATCGCCGGTATCCTCACCTTTGCCGGCAGCGGCGAGGCAGATCTCTATCTCCTGACGCTGCCGCTCGCCGCCGACATGCCTATCCTGACGCTGGTCACCTTCATCGGCGGCTTTTCGGCCGCGACCGCCATGGTCATCGTCGCCTCCGTCGCCCTGTCGATCATGATCTCGAACGATATCGTCATGCCGGTCTTCCTCAGGCGCAACCTGATGGTCCGGGGCGGCTCCCAGGACGTCACCGGCACGCTGCTTAACGTCCGGCGCACCGCAATCTTCGTGGTCCTGTTGCTCGGCTACGGCTACTACCGCTCCGCCGACATGAGCGCCGGCCTCGCGTCGCTCGGCCTTCTGTCTTTTGCCGCCATTTCACAAATGGCGCCCGCTCTGTTCGGCGGTCTCGTCTGGCGCCAGGCCAACGCCCGCGGCGCCATTGCCGGCATGACGCTCGGCTTTCTCGTCTGGGCCTATCTGCTCTTCCTGCCGAGCCTCGGCGGGCCGGACAATTCGCACGTCGCGACAACTGTTCTCGGCTTCCTCTTCCCCTTCACTGCGATCTTTTCCGGCCCTGCCGCCGACCCGCTGGTGAATGCCTCGGCGCTCAGCCTGCTCGTCAACGGGATCGCCTATGTCATCGGTTCGCTGACCCGTGCGCCAAAACCGCTGGAGCGCCTGCAGGCCGGCGTCTTCATTCGCCGCAAGTCGCGCTCGGAAAAAGCGTTTCGCGGCCGCAAGACCAAGATCACCGTGCTGGATCTCAAAACCACGATCGCCCGCTATCTCGGCGAAGAGCGCATGCAGCGCTCCTTCCACACCTACGAGCGCCAGTCCGGCCGGTGGCTGGAAGACAACCAGCCGGCCGACATGGCGCTCGTCCATTTCTCCGAGCAGCTGCTCGGCAGCGCCATCGGCTCCTCCTCC
>UCOA01000075.1 GCA_900474095.1 Hyphomicrobiales bacterium
CCGACACGGCGTCTACGACCCACATCGGCACGACATCGACAGACACGACGTCAACCGACACGGCGCCGGGTACGTCGTCGACGGTGAACACCGATACCGCGTGTGACGACAGTTTGCCGCTCACTGGAAAAACCAATGCGGGCAGCGAGACCCACAAAGGAGCCGGCGGCGATCATCAGCTCAAGGGTACGGGCGGTGTTATGGCAAGCCATGCCAATGCTGCAACCCCAAGTGACGACGCCAAGGGCAACGGCTCGATCGAGAAACTGTCCGGTTCGAGTTTTGCCGACAAGCCTTATGGTAGCTCAGGCGCCGATACGCTTAAGGGCGGCAGCGGCCATGATCACCTGACCGCCGGTAGCGGCAATGACGCGCTTTATGGTGGTCTCGGCGTGGATGATCTGGTGGGCGGCTCGGGTGCCGATACGTTCGTCTTCAACACGGCGGCTGAGAGCACTTCTGCACTGACGGGCCGAGATTCGATCTTCGACTTCTCGGGCACGAACGGCGACAGCATTGATCTTGCGGGCATTGATGCCAATTCGGCAGCGTCCGGCGATCAAGCGTTCACCTACCTCGGTACTGCTGCGTTCACTGGCGAGGCCGGCGAACTGCGTTACGCCAAGCAGGCCTCTGACACCTATGTTTATGGTGACACCAATGGTGACAGGAATGCCGATTTCGCCGTTCACCTGGATGACGCGGTTTCGATGTTGAAGGGTTACTTCCTGCTTTGATGCGGATGGGCCGCGTTGTGCGGCCTGTAACTAGACCTGCACATGTCAAAGGCGACCATCGGTCGCCTTTGACTTTCTGACGCCTCCGAGGTCGAACCCCTGGGCTTCATTCTTGCCGCTCTTCGTTTTCGGCGCCTCAACGATTCTACCAGCAGGCGCAATTGCAAAAATCCTGTAAACGCGCGCGGGAAGTGGCCGCCGCGGAACGACAGGGGCGGGCGCTGCTGCCGCCGCAGTTCTTTAAGCATCATTGTTCGGAGAAAGCTCTGGACATGCTGTCTGTGATTGGTTTTGCGATGTAACTGAAGAAAGTTCTTTCCGCAGTCTGAATCATGACCTCGACGGGCATGCCAGGCGTTGGTGCGAAACCATGGACCTTGCGATTTCGTCAGGCGAAATATTGATGCGAGCGAGATAGACGTCATTCTCCGCCAGTCCCGTCTTGCTGTATTGCACGGCATCCGCCGAGATATAGAGTATGGTTCCTTGCAGCACCGGTGTTAGCGACGGCCGGCCAAAATGCTGGTGGATCGAAGTCGACAACGAGTTCCACTGTCTCCGGATCGAAATCTACCGCTGGCCGGACGCCGATCCGAGCGGCTGACCGCATTCGACCGCTTCAGGGCGTCGTGATGCCACACAGTTTCAGCAACGGAAGAGTGACCTGTGCGTCCCACACATGGGTGGCGTGGGCATTGTCGCAATTGCGGTCGCGTGAGGGACGCATGTTGTATTCATCAAACGACTCCGGGCCAAACAGAGCTGCTGGCGCCCTCCGAACGGCTATCGGGCCTTTGCCCCACGTCGAGCGGGTCCGTTAGATCCCCGACCCGTCGAACTGCTGGGCGTCGTCGCCTTCCCAGGGTGAGGGCATCGATGTGCGGCTGCGATTGGCGGAAGGCATCGGCATCCAGCACTTCAGCTCCGGCTCAGCATATTCAATAACGCAGCCGGGGGAGGAATCAGAGGCCCGCCAGCCTGCTGCGCCGAACTGGTCGCCATTCGACCAGTAGACGAGGTCAACTTCCGCCGGCCCCTGTTCAGACGGGCGGACCGTGACCAGGATCCGACTGCTGTCCTTCGGCGCGGTTGCCATGTGGCGCCACCTGTCTGGCTCTTCCATCGTTTCCCTCCTGCCTTGCTGCAGGTAGAGTGTCGTCTCGCCATCAAAAGCGGTCAACCCAAACTTTTTCTTTAGACGAGCCGTGAATTTGAAAAACCATCCAAGAGCGGGGGCATGCCATGCCCCAATTAATAGAAAATTCTTCCTGAGCCTGCTTTGCGATGCGTTCGAATCCATTCACCTTCGTCGGGCGATCCGCGGTCGACCCATTCAATTACCGGCGACTGGCGGGGCTGGCGGCAAGTCAAACGTGGCAAGTCGTCGCCCAAGGGCGAAGCGCCGGCGCGCGCAAGGCAATGCTTCATGCCGCCAAGGCATTGGCGGCAACAGCCTTGGACCTCATTACATCCGCCGAACTTCTTGCCCGGGCGAAAATCGACTGGTCTGAGAAGATGGATGGTCAGCAACATGCGTGCCCCATTCCCGAGAGCGTCCAGCCGCAGGCGCGTTAGAGACTGACGACTGGAGAATACTCAACGCGTTCAGTCAGACGGCTTAAGCGATTTTAGAATTTCCCCCAAATCCTTATTATGTGCGTCTTGGGTAGCTTTGGTACCCCAATACGTCACCACAAGCATCTTGCCTTCCGCAGGCGATGCGAAGCCAAGGGACACCTCTACAGGACCGTCCGCATCCTTGCCGTCGAACTCGATGCTACCGAAGTTCATGCCATTGATTTCGACGTCGCCGGAATCGCTCTGCGTTGTGGGGTCAATGGTAACCCCGTTGTCGGTTAGAAACTTGACGGCCTCGTCAATGACCTTGCCCATATCCTTATCGGTCGCAACATCGATCGAGAAGTAGATCGCTGAATCCGGCGACTTGGCTTCAATACCGGAGATGGTCTCTTTGGGGTCCCATGCATCGGGGATGGTCACCGAAGCAAGCGGGGCATCGCTCGGGAAAACGAGCGTCGCGGCATGCGCAAAAAACGGGGCCATGGCAAATGCAGCAGCCAGAATGAATGTCTTTTTCAAAGGAAATCCTTTTTTTTAAAATGGGCTTTACGAGAGCAAAGGGGCATCACCGGTTGCTGGATGCATTTAGACGCAAAATAGTCCTAAGATCAAACTTAGTTACCCTGAAAGATGACAATTTCGTCCACGGTCGGCGGCGGGGTGGCTTAGGCTGATCGTGGACGTCTCATGCGGGCCTCTCTCCGGCCACTGTATTCAGTCGCGATCGATGTCATCGGACCATTCCCCTGCGTCAAGTGGTTCAACGGCATGCAGGAAGGACGACCAATTATTCTCCTGTCGTGGCCGGGGGGCTTTAACGATCGGAGCGGCGATCGCCCTTGGTATGCTGCACAAAAGTGGTCGATCCTTGGCGTCAATCGATGTCTTCGTCGTCGCCACTCAAGCGGCGAACACGCGCTATTTGTACACTCCCCCTCTACCGAGAGGACATGCCGGATAACGAACGGCTCGCGTTTAAGAAGAAGCTCTATGCCATCGCCGTCAAGGGGCTTCTCGGAGATTGGGTCGCTTCCTAATCGGGAAAAGGACTTCTCCAACTGCGCGCTGGCGTGGTGACCTTGTGCTGACGGCAAGTCTGGAAATGTTTCGCTTCGACGGTCATCTGGCGAAGCCGTTTTCGCCGAAGGTTAACCTCAAGCCGGGGCCTATGAGGCGCAGCCATCCGCCATCATAGCCCACAACGACAAACTCTACATGTTCGGCTACGGGACTTCGCTATTACACGTTGGGCGATCCTATCAGTCGTGACCGTAGTGCGTTCGAGATGCTGTCAAATATGAACACGACAAAGAGAATGAGGACAACCATGTACGCGACGTTCTCCCAATCCGAGTTCGTACGCATCGCCTCCCACAGTTTCAAACCGATGCCGCCGGCCCCGACGGCACCAATGATGGTCGCGGAGCGCGTGTTGGATTCCCAGAAATAAAGTGACTGGCTCGCAAATACCGGCAGTACCTGTGGCAGCACACCGAAACGTTGCACGGCAAGCGGTGACGCGCCGACAGACTTGACCCCCTCACGCTGTTTCTCATCGATGTTCTCCAATGCCTCCGAATAAAGTTTCCCGAAGGTGCCCGTGTCGGTGAAGAAGATCGCGGATATTCCTGCGATGGGTCCCGGACCGAACGCTCGGGTGAAGAACAGCGCCCAGATGAGCATGTCGACAGATCGCAGGAAGTCGAAGAATCGCTTCGTGACCTGGTTCAGTAGCCGATTCCGGGTGATGTTGCGCGCCGCCATGAAACACAATGGAAACGCCAACAGCGAGGCGAACAGGGTGCCGACGAAGGCCATCACGATCGTTTGCAGAAGTTTCGCCCACACGTCCAGATGCTGCCATTCCGCATTATAGAGTATGTTGTTCCAGGCAAAGGCCAGATTCGACCGTGAAGGATCGATCCGGTCGCCGCTGGCGATAGTGCTCAGGACTTCGGTCACGCTTTTTCCAAAAAACGGAGAGTTCGTGTCGAACACAAAGTTTGCCCAGCCGAAAAAGCGCTTGCGTATGCTCACTTCGTCGCCGTTGATCTCCGCCCACCCCTTTATCCCAAACGTAAGGACAATCTTCTCCCCAGGTCGCTTCTGGGAGGCCCAGTTCGGCAACGCCCCGATCGGGGCTGTCACGGCCTGGCCGTCGACGGTGACGACGAAATTCTGTCCGTCATGGGTCACGCGCACTTCCTTCGCCGCGACTTCAAGCCTGGTGTCTGCGTCAATGGAGATGACCGCCCGCGAAATGACTTCTTCCGTCTTTGCTTCCGATGATGGGGCAGGTTGCCCGGCGGGTGAAGCAATCTTCAGGGTGGTCGCCGGTGCAGCCATGAAGCTGATCGACGACTTCGTGCGGGGTTGTCCTGCCTCGGCATTTTTGAGCGTGTCTTCCGTGCGCTCAACTGACTTGTACTCGAGTTCGACCCATTCTGGCTTCGGATTCGCGCCCAGAGGCGAAAAGCGCCCGTAGTCGATTTTCATCGCGCCATCCGGCGAGATCTCAAGCTCGGGACGCACTTCGTATGAAACCCAGTCGGCGAGGTAGCTCCCGGCGATCGACCAGTTCGCGTTTCTCATCACGTCGCCGATCGAAAAAATCCACCAGCATGACACCAGATACAGCACGAGTCCCGCGACCATCAGAAGCGGGCGCAGGCGTTTTCTGTTGGGCTGGCTCAGCAAGTCTTTGTGCCGCTCGGCGACGGCTTCCATTTCCTGCGGATGCATCGTGTTCATATTGGAATCCTCAGGAAACTGCGTTGAAGGCTTGTTCGCCAACGAGCCGGCGTCGCAGCCAGGCCGAGAACTGATCGACGCCAAAGATGGTCATGAAAAGCAGGAATACGATGGCTAGGGTCTTCGCTTCGTGGCCCTGGCCGATCGATAGGCGCAGCAGTTCACCAATCCCGCCGCCGCCGACCGCACCAATGATCGTGGATGCCCGCACATTGATCTCGAGACGCAGCAGGAAGTAGCTCATGAAGTTCGGCATGACCTGCGGGACGAAACCGAACCAGATGCGTTCGACCCAGTTCGCACCGGCGGCTCGAAGCCCTTCCTGCGGCTTCATATCGGCATTCTCGACCACCTCGAAGAACATCTTGCCGAGCGCCCCGACGGTGTGGACTGAAACCGCGATGATAGCCGGTACGGCTCCGAGCGAAAGGACGGCGAGAAAAAACCCGGCGATGACGACCTCCGGAAAGGCTCGCAGCACCTCCATGAGGCGGCGCACGGGACCCCGGATCCACGGGTTCGACATCGTATTCTTCGCAGCAACGAAGCTTAGGACGAACCCGAATCCAAGCCCGATCAGGGTCGAGAGCACAGCAATGTTGATCGTTTCGAGCATCTTGTGAAAGTACTCAGGAATATAGAAGCTATTGGTCAGATAGAGGCGGCCCTCGGGGTAGTTGTATTTGAAACTGCCGTTTTCATACGGGGACGGAAGGTCGAAAAGCGCCCGGACCACTTCCATCCCGTCGCGCGGGACGAGATCCTCGATGAAGTCGAAGAAGTAGGGCAGCCGGTCGAAGAACTTGCCTGCATTCGTTTCATTCGCGAACCAGAGCGATGCCGACAGCGCGACCGCGAGAAGCCCTAGTCCTAGTGCGGTGTACATCTTCCGGCGCGCGCTAAGTTCCTGCCAGTGGCGCTCCACCAGCCTGCCGCTTTCGCCGAGTGTGACATTGCCGATCGTGGAAGCCATGGAAACTCCGATGTGGTGTCGCGGGAACATCAAAAAAGGCCAGCCGGAGCGGGGAAGCGCTCCGGCTGGCCTAGTGCAGACTGCTATCAGCCGCCGATCGTTGCCTTGCGAGCGTCGATGATCGGCTTGTAGAACTCGGTGTTGACCTCGGTGTAGCCGGTGAAATCACCGCCTTGGATGGCAGAGAAGCAGGCTGGGTCGGACGTGGGCAGGTCGACCATGAACTGCTTGAACTTCGCCTTCATGTCGTCGTTAAGCGAGGTGCGGATGACGATAGGGCCATTCGGGATCAGCGGCGAACGCCACAGTTCGACGAGATCGTCCATATCGAGGATGCCCTTGTCGACCATCTTTTTCAGGTTACCTGACGTGTAGCCGTCCTTGAATTCGCCGACCCCAGAACCCCAGGTCGTTCCAGCAGCGAAATTGCCCTTGAGCACTTCGAGGACAAGGTTCTCGTGGCCGCCGCCAAAGCCCGTCTCAGCAAAGTATTCCTTGACGGGACCACCAATGGCTTCAGGAAGGGTCACGAGCGGAACGAGGTAGCCCGAAGTGGAGTCCGGATCAGCGAAACCAAGCTTCTTGCCCTTCATATCTTCCAGCTTGGTCATGCCCGAATCCTTGCGGGCGACCATGATGGAATAGTAGCCGGTCGAACCGTCGGTTTGAACCGTGGTCAGGATCGGCTCGACGGCGTCCTCCTTGGCGAGATAGACCTTTGCATAGGCAGAAGCGCCGAGTTCCGCGTAGTCGAGCGTGCCGCCGAGCAAACCCTGTACGACGCCGTCATAGTCTGCGGCCGGGAAGAACGATACTCTCTCGACGCCGATGGCGGCCGGCAGCTTTTCGCTCAGGCATTGGAAGTTGCGCAGACGGTCGGCTTCGTTTTCACCGCCGAGGATGCCCACGCGGAATTCCTTGAGGTCCTCAGCCTGCACATGGGCCGCGAGGGCGAGCAAGGCAACAGCGCCAAGAAGAGCTTTCTTCATCATGAGATTCTCCCGTTTGTCCGGCTATGCCGGATGATAAGTTTCAGCAGGGTGCCCTTTACGCGGGCGTTCGATCCAGGCGGACGTCAGTTCCGGGCCGATGCCAGTGTTTTCGAACTGGCGGATTTTGTAGGGGTTTTGTGATGCACGTTTGCCGCAACATTGATGGTGGTCGACGTCATGGTTTCATCGATCTCGGAGCCATTGCCTGCAGAGCCGTAGATTGCGCGCACCGCCGCGCCGGTGAGCTGATCCGGCGTTCCATCGAACACAACCTCTCCCGCAGCCATTCCGATTATGCGTTCGCAATAGTTCCGGGCCGTATCGAGAGTGTGGAGGTTCGTAATAACCGTGATGCCCTCGCGCTCATTGATGTCGCGAAGGGCGTCCATGACGATCTTGGCATTCAACGGGTCGAGCGAGGCAATAGGTTCATCGGCCAGGATCATCTTAGGTTGCTGCATGAGGGCTCGGGCGATCGCCACCCTTTGTTGCTGACCGCCGGAGAGCGTGCCGGCCATCTGAAGGCAGGTTTGTTCGATGCCCAGCCGCTCCAGGGCGGCAATAGCCATGATGCGCTCATCACGAGTGAACATGTTGAGGATGCTCAGCGCTGTGGAGCGGTGGTTCAGTCGGCCGAGAAGAACATTGGTAAGCACATCCAGACGCGGCACCAGATTGAATTGCTGGAAAATCATGGCGCAGTCACGCTGCCAGCGGCGCAGTTCGCGGCCACGTAACGATGAGACCTCAAGATTGCCAAAATGGATTGTCCCGTCTGAGGGATCGACCAGACGATTGATCATACGAAGAAGCGTGGACTTGCCAGCGCCCGATCGTCCGATGACACCGACCATCTGTCCTGGCGGAATCACAACATCCACGGATTTCACAGCTGCATACTTGCCAAAGCGGCGTGTCACGGATGCTAGCTTGAGCATGTCGGTCCCCATCTTGTCTGATGAGGAAGGCTCAGTAATCGAGGCAGATGACGGCGGCGTGTCAGATTTATGTAGGTTTCGTTAAAATGCTCGCTTTGGATGGGAACCGATTCCCGGTTCAGACGCCATCACCAAACGACGTGGCTACGCACGTGTTCGAACCAAGAAAAATTGAGCTTCGGATGCCAATCTCTTCTTTGTGACATCGTGCCATGGATTTCGATTGCTAACACCTAGGAAACCTCACTCTAAAGTCACCTCTCGGAAACAGCATCAGATCTTATGCACTTGCTCCACAATGACGAAAAGTTGTAGGTGTGAGGCGCCAGGTCTCCGGTAGGACGGCTGCAATATATATATATGGCCTGCGCTTGCCGTGCCCTGTCCGCTCCTGTTCACAGAAGGCCCAACGAGCGTGGCGAATACCAGGTCTCCCCCGTGAAATAATTCTGTCACAAAACTGTTATGGACAAGGTCTAAAGGGGTGGCGACGCCGAAGCGTCAATCCGAATTCACGGGAGATGATCCATGAAAAAACTACTAGGAAGCTGCGCACTCGTCGCAATCATGATGGCAACCGCTGGCGTCGCTGTCGCTCGCGACCAGATCAAGGTGACCGGTTCCTCGACCGTGTTCCCATATTCGCAGGCTGCTGCTGAAGAGTATGCAAACAAGACGGGCAACCCGGCTCCGGTTGTAGAATCTGTTGGCACCGGCGGCGGCTTCAAGGCATTCTGCGGCGGCGTTGGTGAAGACTTCGCCGACATCACCGGCGCATCGCGTGCCATCAAGGAATCCGAAGTCAAGCTCTGCGCCGACAATGGCGTGACCGACATCACCGAAGCTCTCATCGGCTATGACGGCCTGTCGATTGCGGTTTCGCGCGGCAACACCACAGAGTGGAGCCTGACCGAAGAGCAGATCTTCAAGGCGCTTGCTTCGGAACTGCCTGACGGCAAGGGTGGCTTTGTCGCCAACCCGAACCAGATGTGGAGCGATATCGACCCCGCCCTGCCAGCAACCAAGATCGTTGCCTTCGGCCCCCCGCCGACATCCGGCACCCGCGACGCGTTCGTCGAACTGGTCATGCATGACGGCTGCAAGGGCCTGCCCGGCATGGCAGACCTGAAGAAGGCCGATGAGAAGAAGTGGACCGAAGTCTGCTCGCGCATGCGTCAGGACGGTCCGTTCGTTGAAGCCGGCGAGAACGACAACCTGATCGTACAGCGCCTCGAAGCCGATGCGAACTCTGTTGGCATCTTCGGCTACTCGTTCCTGTACGAAAACAGCGACAAGCTGAAGGACGTCAAGATCAATGGCGTTGCAGCGACCCCGGAAACCATCGCAGATGGCTCGTACCCTGTTGCCCGTCCGCTGTTCTTCTACGTCAAGAACGCTCACCGTGACGTCATCCCCGGCATGAAGGAATTCCTCGAGGAATACATGTCGGACGCCGCTCTTGGCCCGGATGGCTACATGGCTGAACGCGGTCTGACCCCGCTTGCTCCGGAAAAGCTCAAGGAAGCCCAGAAGGCTGTTCTCGAAGGCAAGAAGTTCGGTTCCTAATCGCTGAAATGACTGCGCTGTCCGCTATAAAGGCGGGCAGCGCTTTTCATATATGTATTTTGGGGGCGTCATGTCGGGATATTTACTAGCATTTCTGGCGCTTGCAGCGCTTTCCATGGCCTACATCGGCAACAGTCGCGCGAAAGCCACGCATAAAGCTGCTGTCGGAAAAGTACACTCGCGCCCGATCTACCACGGCTTGAACGTGGCCATCTGGACTGCGGTTCCGGCATTCGTGCTTCTTCTCGTCTGGCTCGTTTTTCAGTCGACGATCGTCAACCAGCTCGTACTCGCTGGAATTCCAGGATCTGAAAACTTCGATCCTTCCGCCAGCTCAATTCTCATGAGCGAGGTACGGCAGGTTGCCTCCGGAAACCTTTTCAAGGAGCCTTCGCCGGAAGTTAAAGCCGCTGCAGCGCACTACCAGTCCCTGCAGGGCATCGCCGCCTACCTCATGGCCGCCGCTGTCGCAGTTGCAGCGGCGATCGGTGCGTTCTTCGGACTTAAGGTCATCGGATCTCGCTACAGGGCAAGGCATAGTGTCGAGCTGTCCGTTACCCTGTTCATGATGTTTTCCTCGCTTCTCGCGATCCTCATCACGCTCGGCATCGTGTTCTCTCTGGTATTCGAAGCCTTCCACTTCTTCACCAAGGTTCCATTCACCGAGTTCCTGTTTGGCCTCCGTTGGGAGCCTCAGATCGCCATGCGCGCCGACCAGGTCGCCGGGCAGGGAGCCTTCGGCGTCATCCCAGTTCTCTATGGCACATTCCTGATTTCCGCGATTGCCATGATCGTGGCCGTGCCGACGGGCATTCTGTCGGCTATCTTCCTGACCGAATACTCCCATCCGAAATTTCGCGCTGTGGTCAAGCCGCTCCTCGAAATCCTGGCTGGCGTCCCGACCGTCGTCTACGGCTTCTTCGCGGTTCTGACCGTCGCTCCTGCTATTCGAGATCTGGGCTTTGCTCTTGGCTTCGAGGCTTCGCCGAATAGCGCGTTGGCTGCAGGCGCGGTCATGGGTGTGATGATCATCCCCTTCATCTCGTCGCTTTCCGATGACGCCTTCGCTGCAGTGCCTCGTGCAATGCGCGAAGGTTCGTATGCCTTGGGCGCGACCAAGGGCGAGACGATCCGCAAGGTTCTCCTGCCAGCGGCGCTGCCAGGTATCGTCGGTGGCGTGCTTCTGGCGCTGAGCCGTGCCGTTGGCGAGACGATGATCGTCGTGATGGCCGCAGGTCTGATTGCGAAGCTTACGCTGAACCCTCTGGATGCCGTCACGACCGTGACGGTTCAGATTGTGACGCTCCTAATCGGTGACGCCGAGTTCGATAACCCGAAGACGCTCGCTGCTTTCGCCCTTGGCCTCGTACTCTTCATCGTCACGCTCATCCTGAACCTGATCGCTCTGCATACCGTTCGCAAGTACCGGGAGAAATACTAATGTCCGTTACAGCCTCCTCAGACCTCAACGTCGGTGTACCTGCGATCAACTGGCAGTCGGACGACATGAAATCGCGCAGGAAGCGGCGTTATGCGGCGGATCGTCGGCTGCAGGCCTATGGCCTGGTCGCCATTATTTTCGCACTCGGCTTTCTAGCTATTCTCATATCGTCGCTGATCTATACGGGTAACTCGGCCTTCACCCAGTCCGTTGCAAAAATCGAGATCGATCTTTCGACCGGCGGTATCGACCGGACGAAGCTCGCCGACGCCGATTGGCGCGGCGTTGTCCGCGGAGCATTGCGCGCCCAGCTTCCGGGCTTGAGCCGGAGCGACGAGCGCAAATACTTCGAAATGTTCACGTCGTCGGGACAGTTCATCCTCCGCGACGCCGTCGTTGCCGATCCTAGCCGCCTCGACAGGAAGAGCACCTTCGTGATCCCGCTCGCAGATCCGTTCGATCAGTTGGCGAAAGGTCAAGTCAGCAGGGACACGCCGGAGGCCCAGCGCCGGGTCACCGACAAGCAGATCGGAATGTTCGACCAGTTGGTTAGCAAGGGCATAGTCTCCAGGCCGTTCAACTGGGCGCTCTTCTTCAACGCAGACAGCCGCTTTCCCGAGCTTGCTGGCCTGGCTGGTGCGATATCTGGTTCTTTCTGGTCCCTGCTGGTTTGCTTCGTGATCAGCTTCCCGGTCGGCATCGCCGCCGCGATCTACCTCGAGGAATTCGCACCGAAGAATAAGCTCACAGACTTGATCGAGGTGAACATCAACAACCTGGCCGCCGTGCCGTCGGTTGTATTTGGTCTCCTCGGGCTGGCCGTATTTCTCGGTTGGTTCGGCATGCCGCGTTCGGCTCCTATCGTTGGTGGTCTCGTCCTGTCGTTAATGACGCTTCCCACATTGATAATCGTCACCCGTGTCTCGCTGAAGTCCGTGCCGTCTTCGATCCGCGAGGCAGCATTGGGGGTCGGCGCATCGAAGCACGAGGCGATCTTCCATCACATCCTGCCCCTTGCAATGCCGACGATCATGACCGGAGCGATCATCTCGCTCGCACGTGCTCTGGGCGAAAGCGCGCCGCTTCTGCTGATTGGCATGAACGCGTTCATCACCAGCCCGCCGGACGGCGTCTTCGAAGCCTCCACCGCATTGCCTACGCAAATCTTCATGTGGGCGGATAGTCCGGAACGCGGCTTCGTCGCCCGTACCTCGGCCGCTATTCTAGTCCTTCTTGGTTTCCTGGTGCTGATGAACGGCATCGCAATATTTCTCAGACAGCGCTTCGAGCGCCGCTGGTAGGGAGAAGACGCAGATGAACATGATGTCAGAAGCAGCAGTCGAGAAAGCGTTGGACAAGAGCATGAGTGACGCAGGGTTGAAGATGATCGGCAAGGACGTTTCGGTTTATTACGGTGAAAAGCGTGCGCTTTTCGACGTCAACCTGAACGTCCGCAAGAACACGGTTACCGCCCTGATTGGTCCCTCCGGCTGCGGCAAGTCCACGTTCCTCCGGACTTTGAACCGGATGAACGACACGATCGACGGATGCCGGGTCACAGGCAAGATCACGCTCGACAATGCCGACATATACGACCCGAGCGTCGACGTCGTCGAACTCCGTGCCAGGGTCGGCATGGTCTTTCAGAAACCGAACCCCTTCCCGAAGTCGATCTACGAAAACATCGCCTACGGTCCGCGCATCCATGGACTTGCGAAAACCAAGTCGGATATGGACCGGATCGTCGAATCCAGCCTGCAACGCGCTGGTCTCTGGAACGAAGCGAAAGACCGCTTGCAGGAGCCGGGTACCGGTCTTTCCGGTGGTCAGCAGCAGCGTCTGTGCATCGCGCGCGCGGTTGCAGTCAGCCCGGAAGTCATTCTGATGGACGAACCGTGCTCGGCACTGGATCCGATCGCGACCGCCAAGGTCGAGGAACTGATCCACGAACTGCGCACGAACTTCACGATCGTCATCGTCACTCACTCGATGCAGCAGGCGGCACGCGTCTCGCAGCGTACGGCGATGTTCCACCTTGGCAACCTGGTCGAGGAAAACGACACCGACAAGATGTTCACCAATCCGGACGACCAGCGCACGCAGGACTACATCATGGGCCGCTTCGGCTGAGGACTTTCGCGCCGCCTTTCCATCTCGGCAGGGCGGTGTTCTTCCATCCCGGATTGTGATCGCAAGGAAAAACAACGATGTCTACGCACATTACTTCCATCTATGACGAAGATTTGAAGTACCTGACCCGGCGCATCTCCGAGATGGGCGGACTTGCCGAACAGATGGTCGCCGAATCCGTCCGCGCGCTGGTCAATGCCGACCTGGCGCTCGCCCAGAAGGTCATCTCCGACGACACCATTCTCGACGATGCTGAGCGGCAGATCGGCGAAAAGGTGATCGTCACTATCGCAAGACGCCAGCCGGTGGCATCCGATCTGCGCGAACTCATGGGATCGGTCCGCATTGCCGCCGATCTCGAGCGGGTCGGCGACCTCGGCAAGAACACGGCAAAGCGGGTGATTGCTGTCGCCAGCGCCAGCCTGCCGCGCCAGCTCGCCCGCGGTCTGGAGCATCTGGCGGAGCTTGCACTGGTCCAGCTCAAGGAAGTGCTCGACGTCTATGCCTCGCGTTCGCCGGAAAAGGCCAAGAGCATCCGCGAGCGCGACAACGAGATTGATGCGATCTACACCTCGCTTTTCCGCGAACTCCTGACCTACATGATGGAAGATCCGCGCAACATCACGCCCTGCACGCATCTGCTGTTCTGTGCAAAGAACATCGAACGGATCGGCGACCACGCCACCAACATCGCCGAAACGATCTACTATATGACAACGGGTTCCCCACCAGAGGGCGAACGCCCAAAGGATGATACGACTACGTCCTTTGGAGCAACCGGAGCGTAACGCCCCCGACTGCGAACGAGAATGCCCCTTGGAGTTTTGGCTGAATGTTACCCAGAATCGCTGTTGTTGAAGACGAAGAGGCGCTGAGTGTCCTCCTGCGCTACAATCTCGAGGCCGAAGGATTTGAAGTCGATACCATCTCACGAGGAGACGAAGCAGAAATCCGCCTGCAGGAGCGCCTGCCGGATCTTTTGATCCTCGACTGGATGCTGCCAGGTGTATCCGGCATCGAGTTGTGCCGCCGTCTCCGCCAGAAGGCGGAGACCGAGCGCCTGCCGATCATCATGCTAACAGCCCGTGGCGAAGAAAGTGAAAAGGTGCGGGGGCTCGCTACCGGAGCCGATGACTACGTTGTCAAGCCATTCTCTACACCGGAACTGATGGCACGGGTCAAGGCGATGCTTCGCCGAGCCAGGCCCGAAGTCCTCTCCTCGGTGCTGAAATCCGGTGACATCGAACTCGACCGCGAGACTCACCGCGTTCATCGTCGCAGTCGCGAGGTCAGGCTCGGTCCGACTGAATTCCGCTTGCTTGAATTCTTCATGGCATCGCCGGGCCGAGTATTTTCGCGATCGCAGTTGCTGGATGGGGTCTGGGGCCATGACATCTATGTGGACGAGCGGACCGTGGATGTGCACGTCGGTCGACTGCGGAAAGCCTTGAATTTCTCTAACATGCAGGACGTCATCCGGACAGTGCGCGGGGCAGGGTATTCCCTGGAAGGCCAGTAAGGGAGTGAAGACTGTATGGGAGCGCGAATTCTTGTCGTCCACGATGACGAGCCGTTGCGGTTTGTGCTCGAGCAGAGCCTTCGGAAGGAAGGCTACACGGTTGATGGGCTTTCACGCAGCGACGAGGCTGAAACTTCCATCAAAAGTTCCGCGCCGGACGCCCTCATCATCAATTGGGTCATGCCTGGCATTTCCGGAATAGACCTTTGCCGTAGCATGCGGAGCAGGCCTTATACTCTGAAGCTCCCGATCGTGCTCCTTACTGACGTACCAGCCGACCGTATCGCCGGGCTTTCCGCGGGTGCCGACGACTGCCTGCTCAAGCCATTCTCTACGATGGAATTGGTGATCCGTGTGAAAAACCTGCTTCGGCGGACGAACCCTGCACTCCTCGACTACATGATCAAGGTCGGAGATCTGACACTTGACCGCGCCGCGCACCGGGTTCATCGCCAGAAGCGCGAGGTGAAACTCGGACCGACGGAATTCAAATTGCTTGAGTTCCTGATGAGTTCTCCAGGGAAGGTTTATTCGCGGTCAGAGCTCAGGGCGTCCCTGTGGGGTGACAATGCTACCGTCGACGAACGCGCTGTGGACGTCCATATCGGCCGACTCCGAAAAGGCATAGGCTTCGGCAAGGCGGACAACGTCATCCGCACGGTTCGCGGAGCAGGATACGCGCTGAGCGACTACTAAATGCCGGGGCAAGGAAGGAACTCGTGGACCCGATTTGAAATCAGTTCCGCTCAATGACAGCCGGTGGGCAGACTGCCATTTTGGCGCCGGGGTCGCGTCGAGCAGGCTGCGCGTATAGGCATGGCTGGGATTGCTAAAGATTGCCGACGTCGTCCCTTCCTCGACGATCTCCCCCTGTTTCATCACGAGAATACGGTCGGCGAAATGACGCACGATCGGCAAATCGTGCGTAATGAAGATGTAGGACAGGCCGAGCCGCGTTCGCAGATCTGCGAGCAAACTGTCTTGTTGAGCAGAAGATTGGGCTTGGGTGATGTCATCGGTTCGGAGAACGGCGGCCATGCCAGTGGGATCGGTGCAGTACCGGTAGCGCTGACTGCTGATAGGGGTACCGGTCATTCATGTCATTCTCTACCGGTGATGCCATGAAGCCTCCGTTACGGCCTCTCTTTGGGTTGGTCTGGCACCGGCCCGGCCCTAGTCTGCAACGGCTCCGCCGACCTTCTTCCCCTGACCGCAAGCGGTCATTCCTCGCGAGCCAACAAGCTCAGCTACCGCCGTCCTGCGCTGCCGCTGCGGTCTTTTAGATGCAGTCGTCCGATCCGGCGCCTCTCGACCGCCATCGAGGCCGCATCGGGCGGCTTCGAACAACTCTCAGGAGAAACGATAATGGCTCAGATCGGCACCTTCACCCGCGACGAAACCGGCGCTTACAACGGCACCATCAAGACCCTCACCCTTCATGTGAAGGCCAGCATCAAGCCCTGCGACCGCGACAACGACCGCGCACCCGACTTCCGCGTCACCGCAACGGGCGTCGAGTTCGGAGCCGGCTGGAGCCGGACCGCCCGCGAAACGGGCGCCGAATACCTCTCGCTCAAGTTCGACGATCCATCCTTCACGGCGCCGGTCTACGCCTCCCTCGTTCAGGGCGACAAAGGCGAACACAAACTCATCTGGTCACGCTAAACCAGGTCAACGGCGCTCCGCTCACTGCGGGGCGCCATCATTCGATTACATAGCCGAGCGCGCGATAACCCACTTTGCGGCCATCCGGGCCAGCACCGGAACGGTGCTATCGACATAGTCGACGACCAAGACGTCTCTCTTACCATCATGTAGGCGATGCAGACGGCCTACATACTGCCCCAGAGTTCCCTTCCAGGCGATCGGCATGGTCAGGAACAATGTGTCGAGCCGTGCGTCATCGAAGCCTTCCCCGATGTAACGGCCTATCGCAAGTATCAGGCGCTCATCATCGTCGGCGACATTCAATGCCGTATTGACTTGCTTGCGGTCCTTCGCCGACATGCCGCCGCGCAGCACCACCAGATTTTTTACAAACGGCGAGAACTTCTGCTGGAGATAATCGAGATGGTCTTTTCGCTCGGTCAAAACGATCGGCGAACGCTTGGACTCAAGCGATTTCAGCACGTCATCGAAATATAAGCTCATTTCGGCCGTGGTCCTGCGCAAGGGCCGCATAGATCGCGGGCATTGACGGGCGCTCGGCCGAGACCAGAGGCGCCGGCAACTCAAACTTCGTCGAACGGTCACGGGCACGGTGGCGAATACGACGCTCGGCAGCTTGAACTCTTGCATCCACCCGATGGCGAACGGGGCCGCATTGCATGAAGATGATCGAATGATGTCCGTCTTTTCGAGCGACCGTCGCTGATAAGCCAACGACATATCGCGCCTTGGACCTGCGAGCGACAAGTTCAAAACTTGCAGCAGACAGGTGGTGGCACTCATCGACGATCAGATGACCGTAACTGCCAACAATGTCATCGACCTCGCGATTACGCACCAAGCTTTGGATCAGCGCCACATTGATGATCCCCGTTGGCTTCCTTTTCCCGCCCCCAATGATGCCGATCTGCTTTGGGTTAATTGACAGAAAGGAACTCAGGCGCTCCACCCATTGGGTGAGAAGCTCCCTGCGACGGACAAGAACCAACGCGTTGCGCGTCCGATGTGCGATGAGCGCGGCTGCGACAACCGTCTTGCCAAAGGCCGTCGTCGCGGCAAGCACACCGTTGTCGTGGGCGACAAGAGCATCAAAGGCCCTCGACTGGGGCCGCCGCAGTTCGCCCTGGAACGCAATGCCGGCAGGTAGCGCAGCCCCATCTTCGCGATGATCCTCTAAAATGGCGGTCGCGCCGTGCCTCTCTATGAGCTCGATTGCTTCGTTGAAACAGCCTCGTGGTAGAGCGACATGCCGCGGATGAAGTTCAGCACATGAGATGATCCGCGGTTTGCCGAATGTCGGCATTCGCATTGCTTGCGCGCGATAGAATTCCGGGTTCTGGAACGCTGCCAAACGCACGAACTACGTTACAAGCGGCGGCGGAAGCTCGGTCCTGTCGATATAAACCTGGTCGGCGACTACGACCTTAATACTTTGCGGGATCGCGGCGTCTATTCGCCTTGGCTCGCTCCGGCGCGACGGCAACATCTTCCATGGCTCGTCAGCGTGCTCGTCATCGACCGGCATCCGAACGCTCAAGACCCGCCCCGACAATTCAGCTTCGTCGGCGATCCTGAAGACTTCGTCTGCCGATAGCCTGGGCAACGACGACATGTACGCCCATTGGTCGTCATAAGGCAGCAAATTGTCATCGACAAAAACACTGTTGCCATTTTCGCGGGCTTTCCTCTGCAGAGGAAGCGCGATCAAATTGCCGAAGCCACCACGTGGCATCGTATCCTGGTTGGGAAACAAGCGGTCGTAAGACGCAAAGCCAATCTCGGGACGGTTCTCCATCGTCTCCGTGATAAGGACGCACCCAGTTGCCGAGCGATCTTGGCAGTAATAGGTTCGGAGAAGAATATCCAGACGTGACCCCCATTCCCCGATCTCGACCTTTCGAGGGCTGCGGCAATTCCTTTTTCACGACAGGTTACCAGAAAAGCTCTGGTATCATCCGCCCAGCTTTCTTTGTCGAAGTCAGCCGCAAGGAACCAGCATGTTTCGTCTTGCAGCAATGGATACACCCCAGCCACAAAGTCACCCGAGCGGGGGTCGCCGCCGCGAAGGTGCTTTTCGATGATGTCCCCAGAAGGTGGGATGAACGCCTGATGAGGACATTCTCCGCATTTCACCTTCGGCTTGCCACAGATTCCTTTCGCCCACTCATTAGAACAGGCCGGTGAATAGCCGGAGCGTCCGTCCTTCTTGTTGTTCCAGCGAACCGGGAAGGCGTCGGGACGCCCGGAGAATAACCGCCGAAACAACTCGACTTTCTCCACCGTCGCCTAGTTGTTAGTAACGGGGGCATCGGCGAAGATTGGCTTCTCCGCTTCAGCGCGGTTATCAGCGATCAGCTGCTTCTCAAAACCTTCCAGTTCACGCGCAAGCTCGATCCGCTCTTCATTCAGATCGGCTAACCGCCGTCGAATGAGCGCGATGTGCGCTGAAGCATCACTCTTGTCCGCCAACTTCGCAGCTTTCGCCTAAATGACCATGCGGATCAGCATAGCCCAAAGACCGGCATTTTAAGACGGGCTACGCATCAGCACGTTCGGAAGCGGCGGGGATTATGCGGTGCGAAATTCGCCGCAGTCACCAGCAAATCCGGCCTTCAGTGACCGATACTCCGCATAATCCTGCTCTTCGCATAATCGACATTATGTGCAGCTCCACATAATGTCGAGTTCGGCGCGGCCTGGAAGAAGACCTCGAGCGAAGGCCGCGACTACCTCTCGGTCAAGCTCGACGACCCGAGCTTCCCTGCACCAATTTACGCAACCCTGATCGAGGCTGAAGGCGAGAAAGGTCTCTCCCTCGTCTCGTCCCGGCAGAACCGCAAGGAGAGCCTCGCCGAAAGGCGGGGCTCTCCCCGGTCTAGGTATCACTTGTTCAATGCATCCTTGAGCGCCTTGGCAGGCGCAAACGTCAGCTTCTTAGAAGCCGCGATCTTCATGGTCGCGCCCGTGGAAGGATTGCGCCCCTCACGCTCCGGCGATGCCTTCACCTTGAACTTCCCGAAGCCGGGGATGGACGTTTCAGCGTCGGAGCTCGCGGCGTTGGTGATCGCCTGGAAAACGGCCTCAACGATGCCCTTAGCCTGGACTTTCGTCAGGCTGTTGTCGGTGGGAATTTCCACAGATGGTTTTGATCCTGTAGCCTCGATGTCGCTTTTCGCGGAGAAGCTTGAGGAACAGACCGACGGCGTGCTTCTCTTCATTGAAGACGTGCACCTTCTGCTGACCGTGTGTTCCGATCCTTCCCCACCTGCGCACCAGTGACACTTCTCCGAACAGTGTCGGCTGAACGGCTAGCGCATAGAACCGTGCGATGTTTTTCCCAGTCTCGTGACGCTCGACATAGAGGTGATAGGGCTGAATGATCATCCACGTAGAATCGCGCTTTCAGATCCCGGCGTCCAATGAGAGTTTTGAATCGGACAGACGGCATCGATTCATGTTCGTGATGGAGGCATCATACGCACCAGCTTCGCCGCGATCCGTCCCACCGCCGTGCAAAAGCGTCTCCCGCCCGTGCGCGCCGACCGAAAGTGTCAGCGGACTTCTTACTTTTTGCGGGCAACCAATCGCGATCTCGACGAGGGTGTGCACAAGGGCAAGTTCCGCGAGGAACTCATGCGCCTTGACACCTGGACGTTTCCAACTGCCGGCCCTGCGCGAGCACAAATCGAACCAATCTCGACCTCGAACTCAGGCGCTGCCTGAAGCGCGAGGGAGAGAACGTCACCTGAAATGGAAGCACGCGAACGCTACCTTGGGGAGGAGAAGGCGATCAGATAACCGACAAGGAAAGCAATCCGCGAGATTCGAAGGCGGAAGCCGCAGCCCGGAGCTGCCGGTGGAATCGGCGAGGGATAGCCTCCGACTAAGGGGCCTCACCTTCACATGCCGGGAGCTTTGCGAATGTCATGTCGATCGAGTTGGAATCAGGGCTATAGCTTGAGGTGTTCGACTTAGCGCCCCCATTCGAGGCTGCTGCGCTTTGAGATGATGGACGTCAAGCGCGCCTTGCCTGCATCTCGCTTCTTCCTGTCCGGCAATTGACCGTTTCCAGGGCGCTGGCCCTTCCCCCTAGCCGACGCGTCGATCACTATGGATTAAGCTGTGGTCCTGGGCCAGTTTCCGGTTTGCTCTATACGCTCTGTGCGAGCACGCTCGGCATCGCCTTGCCGTTCCTGAACAAACCATGACGCTCACCTGGCCGCGGCGCGAACGTCGCGGCGGAAATCCGAAGGCGGCATGCCAGCAATCTGCCGGAAAGCCTTGTTGAAGGCACTCACCGAACCGAAGCCGCTATCCAGCGCTACCTGCAGAATGCTGTCGTTGCAATTCATCAGCATGGCTTGCGCCCGCGAAAGACGCAGCAGGGCCAAGTACTTGTTCAGTGTCATACCTGTCGACTTGCGAAACAGGTTCATGGCGTATTTCGGATGCAATCCGCCTGCTGCGGCGATATCGACTGCATCGATTTCCTCGAGAAAATTGGCAGCGATGAAATCGCACATGCGCTCGACGCCGAGCGACGGCAAGGCCGAGGCGGTCTCGGCCTTGCATTCCTTGCCGGACGAAACCGCCGTGTAAGGCTCCATGAACATTCGTTCGGCCCGCAGCAGCAGTTCTTCCACAGCGTGCTGGGCCTTTATCTCGTCTCCGGAATTAGCCCAGCTACGCCAGCGCGGAAAGTTCCGGTCGTCCGCACAATCCGTCTCGGATGTTAGCATCGTAGCGCCGCCCATGAGCATTGCCGAGACTGTCGGCGGCAGCCGCATGCGGAAAAAATGCACCAGCGGCAAGTGAGCGCCGGCATACATGGATTCGTCGGAGGATTCGTCCATCCTGTGCGGCTGCCCTCCCCAGAACAGACACATCTGTCCGGCGCCGAGCCTGAGATCATGGTCAGCCATGCGGTAATGTACCGAGCCTCGCATCACGTAGTTTACTTCGATCTGCGCATGCCAATGCGCGCGCAGCATAATCGGAGGATGGGCGTGGAAGAAATGCAGCCGGGTTGGCATGCCCTCGATGCTGCTGGCACCCGGCTGGCAGATCGCTTGTTCGACCATCTTACTTTCCGCCAAATCTACGTTCCCTTTGTACGAGACAGGTTTTCGACCGGTGATAATGTGCCCATGTTCGCTGGAGGACTACAATTGAAAAAGAGAGGTTTTCAATGTGCTTCAAGTATTTCGGGGCTCGTCTCGAGTCCGGGGCGATCCCGACCACTTCCTCGTGTCGCCAAAGATGACATTCCAGCAGGTCGTGGTGGAGGGGCTGCCGACCTTTCGGTCCGCGTGACGCTGCGCTGGCCAATCCCTCTCCTTGGGCTGATTAAAAAGGATATTTCATGAGCTCAGAACAACCGATCCGTTGGGGTATCATCGGCCCTGGCACCATCGCGCGGACATTCGCAGAAGGAATTGCCCATTCCGTGACGGGCCGGCTGGTGGCCATCGCAACTCGCAATCCGGACAATCTCCGTCTCGGCGAGGGCTTTCCCGGAGCGCGCATCGTGAATGGCTACGACACGCTTGTAGCCGATCCGGGCATCGACGCGGTTTACATCGCCACGCCGCACACCAGCCATGCCGAATGGGCGATCAAGGCGGTGCGGGCCGGCAAGCATGTGCTGGTCGAAAAGCCTATGGCGCTTTCAGCGTTCGATGCACAGTCGATCTTCCACGAGGCGACAAAGTCCGGCGTCTTCGCCGGGGAAGCCTATATGTACAGGTTCCATCCGCAGACGGCCCTTCTCCTCGAACTGGTGCGGGGCGGGACAATCGGCGAAGTACGGATTATTCGCTCGAGTTTCGGCTTCGACATGGGCGGTTTTCGCCCTGAACACCGTCTCTTCGCTAATGATCTCGCCGGCGGCGGCATTCTTGATGTCGGCGGCTATCCGAGCTCTATGGTGTGCATGCTCGCCGGTGCTGTCGAGAACAAGCCTTTCCTCGAACCCTTGATGGTGTCTGGCGCTGCCCGTCTGGGGCCGTCCGGCGTCGACGAGTGGGCATCGGCGGTCCTCAAGTTCCCCAATGACATCGTCGCAGAGGTCTCCTGCTCGATCATGGCACAGCAGGACAACGTGCTGCGCGTCATCGGTTCGAAGGGCCGCATCGAGGTAAAGGACTTCTGGTCTGGCTCCGGCAAGCAGGGCGGGGTAGGGCGCATCGAAATCATTACGAGCGATGGACAGCGGGCAATCGAAGTCGAGGAGAAGCGCTACCTCTACTCGTTCGAGGTCGACGCGGTCGGAGAGGCGATCCGCGCTGGCCGCACCGAATTCAACTTCCCCGGCATGAGCGCCGAAGATACGCGCGCCAATCTGCGGGTTCTCGATCGGTGGCGCGCATCCGTTGGTCTCGAGTATGGAATCGAGACGGCCGCCAGGCGGACCGCCAACGTAGCGGGCGCGGCAGTCTTCGCCGGGAAAAGTGTGCCCAAACGGCAGATCGCTGGCGTGGCCAAGCTGGGTTCCACGGTTGCGCTAGGCTTCGAGTTCTTCCCGAGTTTCGCCTCTGCCTCGCTGACGCTCGATGCCTTTTACGAGGCGGGCGGAAACCTGTTCGACACCGCATTCGTCTACGGAGCTGGCAAGACCGAGAGAATTTTTGGCGACTGGTTTACTAGCCGCAAGGTCAACCGGGAGGACATTGTTCTAATCGGCAAGGGCGCCCACTCCCCGCTGTGCTATCCGGACGTAATTGCCAGACAATTGGATCAGTCGTTAGAGCGGCTAAAGACGGATTATGTCGATGTCTACTTCATGCATCGCGACAATCTGGACATCCCGGTTGGCGAATTCGTCGATGCCATGGATGCCGAAGTCCGGCGGGGGCGGATCCGGGGAATTTTCGGTGGATCCAATTGGTCGCGCGAACGTATGGACGAGGCCACCCTTTATGCCGAGAAAAACGGCAAGACGGCCCCGGCGGCTCTTTCCAACAACTTCTCATTGGCGCAGATGCTCGATCCCATCTGGCCCGGTTGCATCGCAGCGTCCGACGACCGCTGGAAAGACTGGCTGAAGAAGCGGCAGATTCCCAACTTCGCGTGGTCCAGCCAAGGGAGGGGCTTTTTCACCGACCGGGCAGGGCCCGACAAGCATGACGACGAGGAATTAGTCCGGGTCTGGTATTCCGGCCGCAATTTCCAACGCCGCGACCGCGCAATCGAACTCTCGAGAAAGCACGGCTGCAGCCCGATCCACATTGCCCTCGCCTATGTCATCGCGCAACCGTTCCCGATCATCCCGCTCATCGGTCCGCGGACCGTGGCAGAACTGGAAGACAGCCTCTCGGCGATTCAGATCACGCTTGCACCGGAAGAGGTGCGTTGGCTGGAAAGCTGATCGATTGGGCCGCGAAAAATGGGTTTGTCGCTGGTCGCAATGCTAGGCGGCGGGAGCACGGTCGGGCAGATTCCCACTATCGCAAAGCCGTCCACCTGAATGACGCGGTGACGATGTTGAAGGATTACTTCGTCCTTCGACGTGAGGAGGGCGCTTCGTGCGGTCAGACCCTCTTTTATACTACGTCCGACATATTTGCTCGAATCGGTTCATTCCGCTCGCCCTCGTTATCATCTGCGCGTCGCGCATTTCCTCAGATGCCAGAAGCTTTCGCCCGCCTTTTTGATGTTCGATCGCGGTGGTCCCCTTTGGGGGCGAACCGTTGCGAGACATCGGCAGCGATTAGTTCTTAATCGCAGGCCTTGTTGCCACCCCAAAGCTAAATATCGCGATCAGGATCGCGCCTATCATCAGCTGGCCGCGGCGGCCGATCACGCCGGAGAGCACGATCGCGATGGCGTCGACGGCACTACCGGGCAACCCGAACCCACAGTAACGCTGCTACCGACTGCCCGCCATTGAGGGATGGACCCAGCTAGGGAAGATAGTTGACGAGGTGGAACATTGCGAAGCTGCCGGGGCACGAAGGCGCCGAGCGCAAGATCGGCGCGACCAGTCATTGCCCTCGTGCTGTTGAGCTCCCGTTTAGCTCATGTAGATCTGTGATCGGCCCAAATCCGCGCAAGCAAATAGTGAACACATCATATTCATACCGATGACGTGGAGGCTTGTGAACGACAGGTCCGGCCTACGGTGTGGAATATATTCCACACTGCCCAAATGCACGCCGCAGAACCATTGTCGCGTTGTAGTGCGGGGATGTAGGTCCAATCACTATAATGGTACATTTCCTTGGTGTTATGGTTGATCGTGATGGCCGCTTTCGGTGTCGCTGCCGGCCGCCGTGTTGCGGGCGATCGGTTCGCGTGCGGCGCCAGCCAAGGGCCGCGATCACCAAGGCCGGCGGTAGGCTGTCGTTCAGTGACTTGAAAAAATGTTACCGAATTGGTAATGTTTCTTTGGCAGGATACGCAAATTTGTGATACAAGTTTGCTGACGATCGACGGACGGGCCGTCGATTGGCCTGCGGCCGGCGTCGAGAAAGGTCCGATGAGCACGTTTGCACCGAGGAAAAGCATCACCGCCGCGGCGCGCAAGAGCCGGGTGGTCCATGCCCGCTTCAGCGCCGAAGAGATGGCCAGCATCGAAGCGGCCGCCGGACGGGCGGGATTGACGGTTTCGGCGTTCATCCGGTCGCTGACGCTCGAGGGTGCCGGCGTGCGTCCGTTCTTGACCGACGAGGATCGCGCCGTGCTGGGCCTGCTTCTGGGCGATCTTCAGGCCGTCGGCGTCAATCTCAACCAGCTTGCACGGGCGGCAAACCGCCGGCAACCGGGTC
>UCOA01000071.1 GCA_900474095.1 Hyphomicrobiales bacterium
GTTGGGGAGGGGTTTTTTCCGTCATGACCGACCTCTTCCTCCGCGACCTCAAACTCGCCATGCGTGCCGGTGGTGGCGCGCTGATCGGCGTGTTGTTCTTCATGACGGTGGTCGCCGTCGTGCCCTTCGCCGTCGGTCCTGATCTCAATCTCCTGTCGCGGATCGGCCCGGCGATCCTCTGGATCGGCGCGCTGCTTGCCTCGCTTCTCGGCCTCGACCGGTTGTTTCAGGCGGAGCGGGAGGACGGCTCGCTCGATCTCATGCTGATGCAGGAGACGCCGCTGGTGCTGACGGTGCTGGTAAAGTGCCTGGCGCACTGGACGGCGACCGGCCTGCCGCTGGTGATCGCCTCGCCGTTGCTGGGGCTGTTCATGAACATGAACGAGCTTGCGATCGGTGCGACCATGCTGACGCTGCTTGCCGGCACGCCTGCCATCACCCTCATCGGGGCGGCCGGCGCCGCCGTTGCGGTGACGCTGCCGCGCGGCGGACTGCTGGTGTCGATCCTGGTGCTACCGCTTACCATCCCCGTCCTGATCTTCGGGGTCAGCGCGACCTATGCGGCCGTCGAGGACCCCGCACCGTTTCTGCCGCCCTTGATGATATTGATCGCAATTACGCTTTTCTTCGCGGTGATTGGACCGCTTTCGGCGGCACTGGCGCTGCGCTCCGCGTCGGACTAGAGCGGCCTTTACCGCGTACATTGAACGTGATGACGCAAATATGATCGACACCTCGTCATTGAAGAGAGAGGCCTTCGGCGTTAAAGAAAGTATCATGAGCGAAAACAGTCTGGCCATCCGCAAATTCAGCGACCTTGCCAACCCCACCCGGTTTCTCGGCCTGGCGGCGCGCGTCCTGCCGTGGCTTGCCGGTCTGACAGCGGTGCTGTTTGCGATCGGGCTCTTCCTTTCCTTCACCACCGACGGCGACTACCAGCAGGGCGAGACGGTGCGCATCATGTATGTGCATGTGCCTGCCGCCTGGTTGTCGATGATGTGCTACACGGTTATGGCGATGTCGGCGCTCGGAACTCTGGTCTGGCGGCATCCGCTGGCCGATGTTTCCGCCCGGGCCGCCGCGCCGATCGGCGCCTGTTTCACGTTTCTCGCGCTCGTCACCGGTTCGCTCTGGGGCAAGCCGATGTGGGGCACGTGGTGGGTCTGGGATGCGCGGCTGACCTCGGTCTTCGTGCTGTTCCTGATGTATCTCGGGTTGATCGCGCTCAACCGGGCGATGGACGATCCGGGCAAGGCGGCGAAGGTGTCGGCCGTGCTCATCCTCGTCGGCTTCGTCAATATACCGATCATCAAGTTTTCGGTCGAATGGTGGAACACGCTGCACCAGCCGGCAAGTGTCTTGCGGCTCGGCGGCGCGGCGATCGATCCGGAGTTTCTGGCGCCGCTGCTGGTGATGGCGGCTGCCTTCACCCTGCTGTTCTTCACCCTGCACATCGCCGCGATGCGCAACGAGATCTGGCGCCGCCGGGTCACCTCGATGCGCCGCCAGGCGGCGAGAGCCGCGGGCCGGGAGGTCTGATCATGATCACCCACACCGCCTATGTCGCCGCCAGCTATGGCATCGCCGCCGTCACGGTGGCAGTCCTCATCCTCTGGGTATGGGCCGACGGACGCGCCCGCCGCCGCGAATTACGGGCATTGGATGGCGCCGGCATCCGTCGCCGCTCGGCTCAAGCTGGAGAGGCGCCATGAGCGTCGAGACGCCGATCGAGCCGGACAATGCCCGGCCGGGGAAGATGCGCATCGTCTTTGCACTGCTGCCACTCTTGATCTTTGCCGGACTGGCGGCGATTTTCTGGAGCCAGCTCGATTCCGGCCGGGATATCAGTGAAATCCCCTCCGCGTTGATCGGCACCAAGGCACCGTCGCTGGACCTGCCGCCGCTCGAGGGCGCGACCTTCAAGGGGGCCGCCATGCCGGGGCTTAACGATGCGGCGATCAAGGGCAAGCTGACACTGGTGAATGTCTGGGCGTCCTGGTGCCTGCCCTGCCGGGAGGAAAATCCGATCATTCTCGAACTGGCTAAGGACCCGCGGCTGACGGTGGTCGGGATCAACTACAAGGACCAGGCGGACAACGCGCTGCGGTTCCTGGGCGAACTCGGCAATCCGTTCTCCGCCGTCGGCATCGATCCGCGCGGCAAGGCGGCAATCGACTGGGGCGTCTATGGTATCCCGGAATCCTACCTCGTCGATGCGCAGGGGACCATCGTCTACAAGCGGGTCGGACCGTTTGACGGGAAGAGCCTGAAGGAAGGGCTTTACCCGGCGATCGAGAAGGCGGAGGCGGGTAGGTAAACTTTTCCGATCATCGCTTTGTTCGGGCCTTTTATTGCGAGGCACCCACTCTCCGCCGTCATCCCGGCCTTGAGCCGGGATGACGGGAGAATGGGCCGTCCTCGGATAGAACAGATGCATTTTGCCGGGAGGCCAGCTCTGCCAGGCTTGCGTGCTATCAGGCTTTCAAAGAACCGGGACTGCTGCACGCTCTACGCGCCGCCTTGCCACGCCTTCACGGCCTCCAGCGGATAAACCAGCATCAGGACATTCAAGGTGAGGTTATCGCGGATCAGCCAGCCGGTGAAAAGCTCGAAGATGATGGCAATGGCGATGGTTGCGGCGACCGGCGCGCGCCAGGCAAGCAAGAAGCCGAGCATCATGAAGATCGTGTCCATCGCCGAGTTCAGGATGCTGTCGCCGTAATAGTCGAGCGAGATGGTCGCGGCGCGGTAGCGGTCGATGATGATCGGCGAGTTTTCCAGCAGTTCCCAGCCGACCTCGATCACCAGCGCCAGAAGCATCCTGGCGGCGATCGGCCTGCGGCGCAGCACGAGATGGGCAAGGCCGTAGAACAGGAAGCCGTGGATGATGTGCGAGGGGGTGTACCAGTCCGCCAGGTGCTGGGAATTGCCGGGGCCGTTGGCGATCGGCTCGAACAACTTGACGTAGCCGCACTCGCAGATCGGGATGCGGCCCATCCAATACATGATGACGACCTGCAGCACGATGACGGCGGCGCAGGCAAGAAGCCAGAGGACCTGCCGCCGGGCGGGGTTTCGGGCGTCGATGGCGCTCACTTACCTGCCTCTTCCGGCGGATTCAGCGAGTGCTTCATGATCAGCGGCATCTGGAACATGGTGAAGGCCAGCGTGACGGGCATGGTGCCCCAGACCTTGAACGCGACCCAGAAATCATCGGCGGCCTTGGCGTCGGGCAGGTAATAGGCATTGGCGCCGCGCCAGACGATTTCGTTCAAGACGGCGAGGAAAAGGAAGAACACACCCCAGCGCTGGGTCAGCTTGCGCCAGCCCTCCTCATCAAGCTGGAAGGCGGCGTTGAAGACATAACCGAGCAGCGATTTGCCGAAGGCAAGGCCGCCCAGCAGCACGACGCCGAACAGCGTGTTGATGATGGTCGGCTTCATCTTGAAGAAGAGTTCGTCCTGCAGGTAGATGCCGAGGCCGCCGAAGACGATCACGACGATGCCCGATATGAAAGGCATCAGCGGCAGGTGGCCGAGCACGACCTTCGAGACGACAAGGGAGATTACCGTCGCCGCCATGAACAGACCGCTCGCGATGAACAGCGGCCCGCCGAGCGTCGACAGAACCGGAAAATTCGCGGCCAGCCATTCGCCGCGCAGATTGGCGAAGAAGAAGACGAGCAGCGGCCCGAGCTCCAGTGCCAGCTTGAGCATCGGGTGGTGCCGGTCGGCGGCGGTGGGCGTGATATCGCTTTCGAATTTCATGCGTTTCTCAAACCTGGTTCGTTTCGCCTCGCCATGTACGCCTCCCACGGCGCGGCATCAATGGGCAATCCCCGCAATGGCGTGGGCAAAATCCTTCGCCTCGAAGGGCTCGAGATCATCCACGCCCTCGCCGACGCCGATGAAATAGATCGGCAGCTTGTGCTTGGCGGAGATAGCAACGAGGATGCCGCCGCGCGCCGTGCCGTCGAGCTTGGTCATGATCAGCCCGTTGACGCCGGCGACGTTGCGGAAGATCTCGACCTGGTTGAGCGCGTTCTGGCCGGTGGTCGCGTCGAGCGTCTGCAGCACGGTGTGCGGCGCATCGGGATCGAGCTTGCCGAGCACGCGGACGATCTTCTCGAGCTCGGCCATCAGCTCAGTGCGATTCTGCAGCCGGCCGGCGGTGTCGATGATGAGGACGTCGCTCTTTTTCAGCTTCGCCTGTTCGAAAGCCTCATAGGCAAGCCCGGCGGCATCAGCGCCAAGTTTCGAGGAAACGATGTCGGACCTGGTGCGCTCAGCCCAGATCTTCAGCTGCTCGATCGCTGCCGCTCTGAACGTGTCGCCGGCGGCGAGCATGACCTTGAGGCCGGCGCCCGAAAGCTTGGCGGCAAGCTTGCCGATGGTCGTCGTCTTGCCGGTGCCGTTGACACCGACGACGAGAATGACATGCGGCTTGTGGGAAAGATCGAGCTGCAGCGGCTTGGCGACGGGGGCCAGCACCTTGGTGATCTCGGCCGCCATGATGCGGGTGACCTCCTCGCCGGTCACGTCCTTGCCGTAGCGCTCGGAGGCCAGCGTGTCGGTGACCCGGAGCGCCGTTTCGACGCCGAGATCGGCCTGGATCAGGAGGTCTTCGAGGTCCTGCAGCGTCTCGTCGTCGAGCTTGCGCTTCGTGAAGAGCGCCGTGATCTGGCCGGTGAGCTGAGACGAGGTGCGGGCGAGACCCTGGCGCAGGCGCTGGAACCAGCTGAGTTTTTGCTTCGTGGCTTCCGGCTCAGGCTCCGGGGCGCGGCCCGCGGCGAAGCCCCTGGGGAGGGCGATTTCGGCGGTCGGTTCGGGTTCTGCATTTGCGGAGAGTTCGTCACCCTCCTCTGCCCTGTCGGGCGTCTCCCCCTCAAGGGGGGAGATTGAGCCCAGGGCTCCCTCGTTTATTGCATCGAGGGCATTTTGTGGCGGCGAGTTTGCGTCAGCCTCTGGATGATCTCCCCCCGTGAGGGGGAGATGTCCCGAAGGGATAGAGGGGGGTACAAGGCTTTCCTCAACCGCGGAATCCTCGGCTTCCGCCTCCAACAGCGACAGCGGGATCAGGCCGAGATCGCCGATCCGATCGGCGGCCGGCAGAATGACATGCGCCTCGTCCTTGGAGGAGGCGGTCTCGGCCTCGAATTCCGGTGCGTCGGCGGTATCCGCAGCGGGACCGCCGGCCGTGTCCATTCCTTCCGGCAGCACCGGATCGGTGGCGACCGGCAGGTCCTCGGTGCGCGAATGCGGCTCGAGCTCCGCTTCGATCGCCCGGGTTTCCTCAGGCGTGAAGGCCGACTCGGCGAGGTCCAGAACCTCATCAACCACAGGCGTGGCGGTAGGCTCGGCTTCAACCGGCTTGTCCTTGCCGAAGGTGAAGACCTTTTTGAGAAAGCTGAGCGCCATTGGGTATCCGTAAAACTCAGGCCGCGGCCGTCAGTTGCATGACTGAAGCGAGTTGCACTTCAGGTCTCTGTTTATGCATGTCGTCATCCCAAAACCGTTTCGCACTTTTGGGCGACATGTATGAGATGCTTGCCGTTGTGGCCGGTGATCATCGCATGCACGAATGTGCGTGGCGTCAGGCCGGGGACAGCGGCAGCTGTGAAATTTTCCGTATGCGCCAGGCCGTTGTTCTCGACGAGCAGCCATTGCTGCGTTCCGACCATGCTGTCAAGATGGGACTGATGCAGCTGAAGTCCAGTGCCGCGCAACCGGGCGGCACGTTCCTTGACCAGAGCCCGGTCGATCTGCGGCATGCGGGCGGCGGGCGTTCCCTCGCGCGGTGAGTAGGGAAAGACGTGCAGGTGCGCGATGCGGGCTTCCTCAGCCAGGCTGACGGCATTTGCAAACATCTCTTCGGTCTCGGTCGGGAAACCGGCAATCATGTCGGCGCCGAAGCTCGTCTCGGGGCGTAGTTTGCGCACGTCTTCGATGAAACGCAGGGCATCGGCGCGGCTGTGGCGGCGCTTCATCCGCTTCAGGATCATGTCGTCGCCATGCTGCAGCGACAGGTGCAGATGCGGCATGAAGCGCGGCTCATCGGCGATCAGGTCCATCAGATGGTGGTCTGCCTCGATGCTGTCGATCGAAGAGAGGCGCAGGCGCAGGATTTCCGGGATTTGCTTCAGCAGCGTCTTGGCGAGCAGGCCGAGCGTCGGCGTGCCGGGCAGGTCGGCGCCGTAGCTGGTGGCATCGACGCCGGTCAGGACGATCTCGCGATAGCCGCTGTCGGCGAGCTTGCGCGCCTGGCCGACGACGGCGCCCATCGGCACCGAGCGGGAATTGCCGCGGCCATAAGGGATGATGCAGAAGGTGCAGCGGTGGTCGCAGCCGTTCTGCACCTGGATGAAGGCGCGGACATGGCCTTCGATCAGCTTGACCATCTGCGGTGCCGTTTCGCGCACGCTCATGATGTCGTTGACGCGCAGCTTTTCTTCCGCCGAGACGCCGAAATCGGGAAGCGACCGGTAGGAGGCGCTTTTCAGCTTTTCCTCATTGCCGAGCACAGCGTCGACCTCGGGCATGTCAGCAAAGGCCTGTTTTTCGGTCTGGGCGGCACAGCCGGTGACGATGATGCGGGCATGCGGGTTTTCGCGGCGAGCACGGCGGATCGCCTGGCGGGCCTGGCGCACCGCCTCGCCGGTGACGGCGCAGGTGTTGACGAGGATGGCGTTGTTCAGCCCCGCCTTCTCCGCCTCAGCCCGCATCACTTCGGATTCGTAGGTGTTGAGGCGACAGCCGAAGGTTATGACGTCGACGCCGCTCAAAGCGCCCGGCTTTCCGTTTCCGGCTCGTCGTGGCGCAACCAGAGGCCGGTCGTGGGATCGACGGTGCCGGACCATTCCCATTCGGCCGGTCCCGTCATGACGACATGATCGTCGCGCTCGCGCCATTCGATCGTAAGAATGCCGGGCGGTGTGGCGCTGGCGACCGTGATCGCGACATTGCGGCCGGTGCGGCCGGTGCGGGCGGCCGAAACCGCGGCAGAACAGGCGGCGGAACCGCAGGCGAGCGTCAGGCCGGCGCCGCGCTCCCACGTCCGGGTCGTCAGTGACGAGGGCGAGGTGACCTGAGCCAGCGTGATATTGGCGCGTTCGGGAAACATCGGGTGGTTTTCGAGCAGCGGGCCGAAGCGTTCGAGATCAAACGACATCACGTCGCGGTCGACCCAGAAGATCGCATGCGGATTGCCCATCGACATGACGGACGGCGAGTGCAGGATCGGGGCGTCGATGGGGCCGATCTGCAGCTCAATGCGGCTGGTGTCGTGGAATTCTTCCGACAGTGGAATGTGGTTCCACTCGAAAACGGGCGTGCCCATATCGACGGAAATCGTGCCGTCGGCATGCTCTTCAGCATTCAGGATGCCGGCGACGGTCTGGAATGTGAAGACGCGTCTGCCGGTCTCGGCGGCCATCGCCTGGACGACGCAGCGTGTGCCGTTGCCGCAGGCCTGCGCCTTCGAGCCGTCGGAATTGAGGATATCGATGAAGGCGTCGGTGCCCTCAGCCTTCGGGTCGTGGATCGCCATGATCTGATCGAACCGGGTTTCAGGATCGGCATTGAGCGCGATCGCCGCCCCCGGCGTCACCCTGTCCCTGCGGCCGCGCATGTCGATGACCAGGATCTTGTTGCCAAGCCCGTTCATCCTTGCGAATTCGACCGTTGTGCTCATGACGTCCATTTCCAGAATTTCCTGGTCAGAGTTTCCTGGCCAGCGTTTCTCGGCCAGCGTTTGTTGGCGTGTATATGGCGGAATTGAGGGGAAATTACCAGTGCTGCGAAACACCCTCCCCTTACGGAAAGGGTCGGCGAGAAGCGACGGGTGAGGTGATTGCTTGTGCGTCGCGGACGCGACGCGCTGGTCGGCAAAACGGCCGTTTCGCACCGTAAACAGGAAAAGCCCGGTTTGGCCGAAATCGCCAAGGCCGAAATCGGTGATATCCCAGCCGAGTGCCGCACCGGTAGTGCCCGCGATCTCCTCAGCGAAGTCCGATGCCGGCCGTCAGCCCGCCATCAATCCGGTGATCGGAACCGGTGATGAACCCGGCCTTGTCGGATGCGAGAAACGCCACGAGCGCTGCTACCTCTTCCGGCTCGCCGATGCGTCCCAGCGGGTGCGCAGCCCCGAACCGTTCGAAAACGGACTCGATGTCGGCGTCCTCCCCCTCGAAGGTCCGCGCCGCAAGCTCGAGGATCGGCGTGCGCACCGAGCCCGGGCTGATCGACACGACGCGGATGCGGTCCGGCGCAAAATCCAGCGCCATCGCGCGCGTCAAGGCATGGATCGCGCCCTTGGAGGCGACATAGGCGGAAACGCCGCTTTGGCAGGCATGCCCCTGAACGCTGGACAGGTTGACGATGACGCCACCGTGACGTTTCCTCATTTCCGGCACGCCGTATTCCGCTGTCAGATGGATCGAGCCGACATTGACGGCCATGCAGCGCATGAAGGTTTCGAACGACGTGGTTTCCGCATCGCCATAAGGATGAATGGCCGCCGCGTTGACGATGATGTCGATGCCGCCAAAACTGCCCGCGGCCGCAACCATGGCGGATTGGACGTTGTCCGGCACGGAAACATCGGCATGCAGCACGGCAAGAATCAGGCTCTCGGCCGTCGCCGTTTTTTCCAGTTCGGCATTGGCCGCAAGATCGATCCCGAGCGCAGCAACGGAGGCGCCTTGCCGCGCCAGATGCAGCGCTACCGCCCGGCCGATCCCCGTTGTCCCGGTGACGACCGCGACCTTTCCGGCAAATTCATTCATCGTCCCTTTCCCTCCCGTTCCGGCGGCTTTTCATCGCGGTTCCATTGGATGCACGGGCGACGGAATGAACTCCAGCCTGGCATCGAGATGCCGATCCATGCGATAGACGCCACATCACTGCCTTCGATGATACCTCTTCGGACGATATGCGTGCCAATAAAGGCCTCGTCGCGCGGCGGCATGGCCGCGGTCGATCAATTGGTCTGACGCCCCATGCCCACCCGTCGTGCCATCGCGCGCTCGATTGCCGACAGGCCGTCATAGATCAGCACGGCCAGCGCCCCGACGATGAGGCCGCCTTGCAGCACGAAGGCGATATTGTTGGATTGCAGTCCGGCAATGATCACCTCCCCCAGCGTCTTTGCCGCCACCGTCGAGCCGATCGTTGCGGTGGCCAGGCTGATCACCACCGACAGACGAATACCCGCCAGGATCACCGGCATTGCCAGCGGCAGCTCCACCTTGAAGAGGCGCTGGCGATCCGTCATGCCAGCGCCGCGCGCCGCCTCCATCACGGAGGGCGAAAGGGTCGTCAGGCCAGTCAGCGTGTTCTCGAAGATCGGCAGGAGGCCATAGAGAAACAACGCGACCAGCGTCGGCTTCTCGCCGAAACCGAGGGCCGGAACGGCCAGCGCCAGCACCGCCACCGGTGGAAATGTCTGCCCGACATTCACCAAGCTGCGCGACAACGGCAGGAATTCCGCCCCGAAGGACCGCGTGACGAGAATGGCAAGCGTCACCGCGACGATGACGGCCCCCATCGTGGCGATCGCCACGATGCGCAGGTGCAGGAGCGTCAGTGTCAGCAGGCTGCCCTGATTATAGATCGCCGGTGCATTGTCCTGCACCAGCGGCTTCAACAGCGGCTCGAACCAGCCGGGCGAAACCAGGAATGCAATCAGGATCGCCAGCAGCGCGGCGCGCAGAAGAGAGGGGGCCAAAACCCTCATTGCGGCTTTGCTGCGCGTCTGGCGAGCCCTTCCAACGTGACCTTCCCCAGCAGTGTGCCGTCCGCCGCCGCCACCGGTAGTGCACCGCGGCCGGTCCACAGCAATTCGGAAAGCACGTCGCGCTGGCTCGTTTCCGCGGCAACGGGCTGTCCCTCGGCGGTCCCAGGCTCCACCGCCTGCCCCGCCGTCTCGATTGACAAGAGCCGGAACGGCCGCTCGCTGGCGCCGATCAGCGTCTGGACGAACTCCGTCGCCGGGTTTGTGACCAGCTCGGCGGGCGTGCCGTATTGAACGAGTTCGCCCTTGTCCATGACGGCGATCTTGTCGGCGAGATGAAACGCCTCATCCATGTCGTGCGTGACCAGCACGATCGTTGTCTTCAATAACTTCTGGATGTCGAGCAGATCTGCCTGCGCCTTTGCCCGGATGATCGGATCGAGCGCGCCGAACGGCTCGTCCATCAAGAGAACCTTCGGCTCCGCCGCCAGCGCCCGCGCCACGCCGACGCGCTGCTGCTGGCCGCCGGACAGCTCATGTGGAAACCGCGCTGCGAAGATGGCGGGATCGAGCTGGAACAACGCCAGCAGCTCCGCCACCTTGGCATCGATGCGCGCCTTGTTCCAGCCGAGCAGCGCCGGCACGGTGGCAATGTTCTGCGCCACTGTGCGATGCGGAAAAAGCCCGTGCCCTTGGATGGCATAGCCGATCCGGCGGCGCAGCTCGAAGCCCGGCATGACGCGATTGTCCTCGCCATCGAGGCGGATCGCGCCCGCGCTCGGCTCGACCAACCGGTTGATCATGCGCAACAGCGTCGTCTTGCCGGAACCGGAGGTGCCGACAATGACCGTCACCGTGCGGGGCGCAATCGTCATCGTCACGTTGTCAACGACCGCAGTGCCGTCATAGCGCTTGGTGATGCCGTCGATCTCGATCATGCGGTCCTGCCCTGGTTTCTCGATGGCGTGGTCATTTCAATAACGGCGTCGAGCACGATCGCGGCGGCAAAGGCGAGCACCACCGTCGGCACCGCGCCGAGCAGCACAAGGTCCATCGCCGTCTGGCCGATCCCCTGAAAAACGAAGACGCCGAAGCCGCCGCCGCCGATCAGCGCCGCAATGGTTGCAAGCCCGATATTCTGGACGAGGACGATGCGGATGCCGGTAAGAATGACCGGCATAGCGAGCGGCAACTCGATGCCGAAAAGTCTCTGTAGGTCCGTCATGCCGATGCCGCGCGCTGCCTCGTTGGCCTCGCGTGGCACACCGGCGAGCCCGACCACGGTATTGGCCACCACCGGCAGCAGCGAATAGAGAAACAGCGCGAGGAAGGCCGGAGCGGCGCCGATACCGCGAACGCCGATCGCGGCAGCCCCCGGCACATGGACGGCGATCCAGCCGAGCGGCGCGATAAGAATGCCGAACAGCGCGATCGACGGGATCGTCTGGATGAGGTTGAGCGTGTTGAGCACCCCTGCCCGCAAAGGCTCGACGCGATGGCAGAGAATGCCGAGCGGCAGGCCGACCATAACCGCGGCAAACAGCGACCCGAGCGCCAGCGCCACATGCCGGCCCGCCTCCAGCCAGAACACGTCGGCGCGGCCGGCATACTCCCTGAGGATCGACAGGCCGTCCCAAAGTCCCGACATCAGGATCACGGCGGCGCCACCGAGCGTCACCAGCAGAAGCAGAACCCGTACGAATGGCAGCGGCCGCAGCCGCGTAATCGAATCGGCTGCCAGCAGAGCATAGGCAAACAGCAGGATCCAGAAACCGGACGCCGGCGATACCCGTGCATAGGTGTTTTCCGGCGGGGTCAGATGCGTCGCCGCCATGCCGATGAAAAGCGCAATGGCGGCGAGCGCGACCGCGGCGGTGACAAGCCGCAGCAGCGCCGGCGTTTTCAGAAGGATGACCGCCGCGGCGAGAACCATGAGCCCGATGAGGGCAACAGCCGCCCCGACAGGCAGCGCCGCGAGCATCGATTTCGCCTCGCCCGGCACGATACGATTGGCGCGAAACGTCGCGAATGGCGCGACAAGCGTGCCATAGACAACCAAAAGCGCGATGACCACGCCCAGTTTATCGAAGCGAATGTTCAAGCGCCATTCCCGTCATCCTGGATGAGGCCGGGTCGGAAGGAACCGGCCTTTTCGCGGCAGCTATTTCAGAAAGCCGTTCTTCTTCAGGAAATCCTCCGCCACCGCCTTGGCAGGCTCGCCGCCCACCTGGACGCGCCCGTTCAGATCCTGCAGCGTCACAAGGTCGAGCTTTTCGAAGACCGGCTTCAGCAGCGTTTCGATTTCCGGATGCTCCTTGAGCACCGCCTCGCGAATGATCGGCGCCGGCTGATAGACGGGCTGCACGGATTTATCGTCTTCGAGCACGACGAGGCCGGACGGCGCAATGCCGCCATCCGTACCATAGACCATGGCGGCATTGGCGCCATTGGTCTGGTTTGCCGCCGCCGCGATCGTCGCCGCCGTATCGCCGCCTGAAAGCGTGATCAGCTGCTCCGATTTCAACGTGAAGCCATAGGCCGTCTGGAACGCCGGCAGGGCGGCCGCCGAATTGACGAATTCCGAAGAGGCCGCCAGCACGACCTTGCCGCCGCCGGAGACATATTTGCCGAAATCGCTGAACGTCTTGATCTTGTTGCCATCGGCCAGATCCTTGCGGACGGCGACCGCCCAGGTATTGTTGGCCGGCGACGGCGTCAGCCAGACGATTTTGTTGGCGTCGTAGTCAAGCTTTTTCGCCTCTTCGTAGCCCTTGGCGGCATCCTTCCACAACGGATCGTCGGCTTTCTCGAAGAAGAACGCGGCATTGCCGGTATATTCCGGATAGATATCGATCTCGCCGGCGATGATCGCCTTGCGCACTACGGGCGTCGCCCCGAGCTGCACGCGATCGGTCGTCTGAACGTTGTTGGCGTTCAGAACGGCGAGAATGATGTTGCCGAGCACGCCGCCCTCGGTATCGATCTTGGAACCGACGACCACCTGAGCATGTGCCGCCGCGGCGGAAACGAGCACCGCAAACGCGGCCCCGATAAGCTTTGTGTTAAGATCCACGATACGTCTCCCTTGAAACCGTTCACAATTTCTCCCACGGCGACCGAGCTTCGTCGGGGCATAAACTGCCATATGTGGCGGGGTTCGGAGAAAAATAGGGCGGTTGGGAGCGAATTTGCGCTCGTGTGGTTGCCGGAGCATTTTCCATCATCACAGGTGCTATGGGTTATGTTTCGGCAAATTCGGAACAGCTACGAAAGAACGACAAGTTCGCCGCCTGTGACGACGACTGAACGTCCACGCCCAAGCGCGAAAACATGGTAATGTTAGCAAATGGCGGAGAGGGTGGGATTTGAACCCACGATACCCTTGCAGGTATGCCGCATTTCGAGTGCGGTGCATTCGACCACTCTGCCACCTCTCCGGATGATTTGGTCGGCGCCTTTGAACGCGAGGCGGTTCATAGCGGCAGTTTGGCGGGATGACAAGGGGTAGAGGCAAGGAATATTTGACGAATTCGTGACGCCTGCCTTGACAGTTTTCGCCGCTTCCATTAATCCGCGCAGTTGAAGTGGTGTGGCATGTCCTCACCGCGCCGGGTGTCTATTGCGCCCGTTCACCGGCAAGGTCCTGAGGCCTTGTCATGTCCGACTGGCAAAAAGACGGCCCCGTTTTCTTAAAGCGGAGAGCCGGAACGAACATGAAAGGATAAAAAATGTTCGCAGTCATCAAGACCGGCGGTAAGCAGTACCGCGTGGCCGCCAACGATGTCGTCACGATCGAAAAGCTCGACGGCGTAGCAGGCGACAAGATTGAATTCACCGAGATCCTGATGGTCGGCGTCGGCGCAGACGCAACCATCGGCGCTCCGTTTGTCGAAGGTGCCGTTGTCAGCGCCGAAGTTGTGGAACAGGGTCGCGCCAAGAAGGTCATCGCCTTCAAGAAGCGTCGCCGCCAGAACTCGAAGCGCACCCGCGGTCATCGCCAGCATCAGACGACTGTCCGCATCCTGGACATCGCTGCCGCCGGCAAGGCGAAGAAGGCTTCCAAGAAGTCCGAAACCGTCGCCGAAGCTGCAAACTGAGACAACGGATCTAAGGTTTAAAGGAGAACACCAATGGCACACAAAAAAGCTGGCGGTTCGTCGCGCAACGGTCGTGATTCCGAATCCAAGCGCCTTGGCGTGAAGAAGTTCGGCGGCGAAGTCGTCGTTCCGGGCAACATCATTCTGCGTCAGCGCGGAACCCAGTGGCATCCGGGCGCCAATGTCGGCCTCGGCAAGGATCACACCATTTTTGCACTTACGGCGGGCAACGTGAACTACCGTACGAAGGCCAATGGCCGCGTGTACGTGTCTGTAATGCCGAAAGCCGAAGCAGCGGAATAAGCCGGTAGCGCTCTAAAACAGCCGGCGTCTCATCGACCCGGCTGACCGCACCTGGTTCAGGCCAAGATAAAAAGGGGAGATGGGGCAAGACCCAACTCCCCTTTTTCACGTCTTGGAGGACTGACCATGCAGAGCGAATTGATGAGGGAGAGCCAATCGCGGTCTCCCCGGGAAGATTCCCTGGAATCTTCTCAGGAGAGGCCAAGGCCTCAGCGGTCAAGGACCGATTGCCCGATATTGTTATCGCCCCGGCTCGTTTTGCGCGCGCCCCATGAAGACGATATCGACGCCCTTGCCCATCTTGCCAACAACGCCAATATCGCCACCATGGTTTCGCGCATGCCGCACCCGTACACGGTGGCCGATGCCGCGGATTTCGTACGCCGTACGAAGACGGGCGCGATTGGCAAGTGCGTCTATGCGATTACCAAAGCGGATAATGGCGCATTCCTGGGTTGCTGCGGTATCGAGCCGCATCCCGATGGCAAGACGGCGGAGCTCGGCTACTGGCTGGGCGAG
>UCOA01000234.1 GCA_900474095.1 Hyphomicrobiales bacterium
AAAAGCCGCTGGATTTCGGCTCGACCGAGGCCGTGTCCAAGATCAAGTGGCTATTCAAGGCGCAGAAGGCGGGCCATGCCGGCACGCTCGATCCGCTCGCCTCCGGCATGCTGCCGATCGCGCTGGGCGATGCGACCAAGACGGTTCCCTATGTCATGGATGGCCGCAAGATCTACGAATTTGCCGTTGCCTGGGGCGAAGAGCGTTCGACCGACGATCTGGAGGGCGAGGTCGTCCAGTCGTCCGACGCCCGCCCTTCCGAAGAAGACATCCGCGCGCTGTTGCCGAAATATACCGGCGTGATCAGCCAGGTGCCGCCGCAGTTCTCCGCCATCAAGATCGACGGCAATCGGGCCTACGATCTGGCCCGCGAAGGCGAAACCATCGACATTCCGGCCCGCGAAGTGGAAATCTTCCGCCTGTCGCTGCTCGGCTGCACGCCCAATCTGGCGCATTTCGAGATCGAATGCGGCAAAGGCACCTATGTGCGCTCGCTCGCCCGTGATTTCGGCCGCGATCTCGGCTGTTTCGGTCATATCGCGTCGCTGCGCCGCAGCTTCGTCGCGCCGTTTGCCGAAGAGGCGATGGTGCCGCTTGCCGAACTGGTGGCGCTGGAAAAGATCGAGAACGACGACGAACGGCTGGAGGCGCTGGATGCCTTCCTGATCGATACCGGCGAAGCGCTGTCCAACCTGCCGCACATCGCCATTACCGAGGATCAGGCGCATCGCCTGAAAATGGGCAACCCGATCATCCTGCGCGGCCGCGATGCGCCGATGGCGGAGCCGGAGGCCTACGCGACGTCGCGCGGCAAGCTCGTCGCCATCGGTGAGATCGGTGAGGGCGAATTCCGGCCCAAGCGCGTCTTTGCCACCGGCTGAGTCCCGGTCACGATCCCACAGATTTCGTCACATGGCATCGGGTTGCCTTCCTATGATCGCTGGCGCATGTTCCGGTCGGTGATCGGGATTCGCGCGCGTTTCGCGGTCCGGGGCTGATCTGATGAGGAAAGCTTGAGCGACAGACAGGACAAACAGAGCGAGCTGAGCGCTCCTTGGACGGCGCTCCTGCGCTCGCGGTTGAGGCGCCCGCTCTCCTTCTATCTGAAGGCGCTGTTGCTCGTGGCCATCGTTCCTTCCTTCGTCTTTTCGATGATCATCCTGAAGCGCAGCATCGACGAGCAGGAGCGCGTGGTCACGGCCCTGCTCAAGGGAACGACCGGCGCTGTCACCCGCGTGGTCGAGCGCGAGATCGACGGCATGCTGACCACGCTCAAGGTGTTGTCGACAGCAAGTGCGATAGACAACAGAAATCTGGATCAGTTCTATGAGCGGGCGTCGTCTGCCCTCGCCGACACCGATTCCAATCTGCTGGTCATCGATCGCGCGCACGATCAGCTTTTCAACACCCGGGTGCCCTTTGGCAGCGCCCTCGGCAAGGCGTCGGACCCAGCCTCGATCGACTTGGCGTTCCGCAATGGCGGCCCGCTCATTTCAAATGTCTTTTTCGGCAAGACGGCGGGAAAATGGGTGTTCAACGTTTACCTGCCGATCACCACGCCGCTCGGCAGCAAGGACTATCTGCTGACGCTGACGCAGAACGCCGAGAACATGTCGAAAGCGGTCAGCAAGGATGTCCTGTCGCCCGGCTGGAATGCGGCGCTGGTCGACGGCGCCGACAATGTGATTGCCTCGTCCGATCCCACCGTGGCAGTGGGCAGGCCGTTCTTCATGAACATCGTGCCGGCGTTGCGCGTCGGGGTTGGCGAAGCGACGCATGACGGCGTGGCATACAGGACGGTTACGGAGTTTTCCGTTCTCACAGGCTGGAAAGTTATCGCTTGGGCCAAAAGTGCCGATGTCGATGCGCCGGCCTTGTGGTCCTATCTCTGGCTGTCGCTGGGCGGGGTTCTCTTCGCCGGCATCGCGGTCGCCGGGTCGGTCACCATCGCCGGGCTGCTGACGCAGGGCATCAAGGTGCTGGCGCGCGATGCGCATCTCCTGGGTGCCGGCCGGCCTATCGCGCCGCGCAGGCACATGATTTCCGAGATCGAGACAGTGTCTACCGCTCTGGCCGAGGCGGCGCAGGCCCGCCGGAAGGCGGAAAACGAAATCCGCTTCCTGATGCGCGAGGTGGCGCACCGCTCCAAGAACCAGTTGACCGTCATTCAGTCGATGCTCAACCAGTCTCTCAACGCAGCGGAAAGCCGGGTCGATTTTGCCGAAGCATTCCGCAAGCGGATCGCCGGCCTTGCGCGCTCGACCGATCTGATGATTGCCAATGCCGCGCAAGGCGTCGATTTCCGTGAACTCGCGCAAAATCAACTGCAGCCGTTCATTCCCGATAATCCGAACCGCGTCCGCCTTTCGGGACCGCCCGTGCGTCTCGACGCCCAGGTTTCGCAGACGTTGGGCATAGCGCTGCATGAGCTTGCCACCAACGCGACGAAATATGGTGCGCTGGGCAACAGCAACGGGATCGTCGAGCTGACGTGGTCGATCGCTGACGGCGCATTTCTCCTCATCTGGAGGGAGACCGGTGCCGACATCGATGCTGACACCGTCTCCCCCACGCGCAAGGGCTTCGGCACGATTGTGCTCGAACGTATGCTTGGTATGGCGCTGGATGCCGAACTGGAGCGGATCATGCATGAGGACGGCATAGAATGGCGGATGAAGATCCCCGAGCAGCGGTTGAACGCAAACCTGTCGATACAATCATAGCCGGGTTATCCTGCATGGCAGCGGATTGCCCCTGTCGAAAGAAAAAACACATGCGCCACAAGAGGATCGCTGCCGCTGCCGTGGTTGCGGCCTTCGCGTTTGGCACCGTGCCTGTCTTCGGCGCCGAATGCGTGGTGGCCGACCCGACCGGCACGCCGCTCAATGTCCGCGCCCAGCCAAACGGACAAATTCTGTCGAACCTCGACAATGGGCTTTCCGTCAACGTGATCGCCGAAACGCGCCAAGGCGGCAAGCGCTGGGTCCAGGTGGCAGCGGACGGCGTAACGCTGGGCTGGGTCTTTGCCAGTTTCATCGATTGCGCGAGACCAGATGAGAAACTGAAATCGGCGCCCATGCATCCGCGCACAGCGCCGGAATAAGCGGTCCGGAAGGGCCTTTTCCGCCCCTTTCTTTTTGCTGCCGGATGGTTTATAGGCAGCGCCAGCATCAGACCCAGATCAAAGTGGACTTTTGCCTTCATGGCCGCAGCTAGACGACATCCCGGCTGCTGGCGACCCGAAATCCTAAACATTGAAAGGATGACACGATGTCGATCACTGCAGAGCGCAAGGCTGCGCTTATCAAGGAATACGCAACTGTTGAAGGCGACACCGGTTCTCCGGAAGTCCAGGTTGCCATTCTCACCGAGCGGATCAACAACCTGACCGAACACTTCAAGGGCCACAAGAAGGACAACCACTCGCGTCGTGGCCTTCTGGCAATGGTTTCCAGCCGCCGTTCGCTGCTTGACTACGTCAAGGGCAAGGACGAAGCGCGCTACACCAAGCTGATCACCGCTCTCGGCATTCGCCGCTAAGCCTTATCCCGGCGGGACCCTTCGAAGGAAGGATGCCCGCCGGTTCTTTTTTGCGGGATTGATCCCGTCTTTTGCGCTTCCGGGCGAGCCACGCTGGCTCTGCCGAAGCGGACGCTCCAGCAGACCGGATGGGCCGGCTCTGCGGAACCAACCGATGACCTGTCATGGGGCAGGATTGCAGGATGCTTCGGCGCTTGCTCGTTTTTCCAGGCACCGGAAGGCATCAGGCTTTCAGGAGCGGAACGACCGCAAGCCAGACTTTTGGAAGCCTCCCGTTGTCTTGCCCGTGATGCGTCATTTTTGCGGACCGCCCGCGCCAGTTAGGCTGCGGCGCGGTTTTGCCGCCACGAAGGACAAAACATGTTCGATACCCACACGGTTGAAATTGAATGGGCAGGTCGCCCGCTCAAGCTCGAAACCGGCAAGATCGCCCGTCAGGCTGACGGCGCCGTGCTTGCCACCTATGGCGAGACCGTCGTTCTCGCAACTGTCGTTTCGGCCAAGGCGCCGAAGCCGGGCCAGGATTTCTTCCCGCTCACCGTCAACTATCAGGAAAAGACCTACGCCGCCGGCAAGATCCCGGGTGGCTACTTCAAGCGCGAAGGCCGTCCGTCGGAAAAGGAAACGCTGGTTTCCCGCCTGATCGACCGTCCGATCCGCCCGCTCTTCCCGGAAGGTTACAAGAACGACACCCAGGTCGTCGTCACGGTCGTCCAGCACGATCTGGAAAATGATCCGGACGTCCTGTCGATGGTTGCCGCGTCCGCAGCCCTGACGCTTTCCGGCATTCCCTTCATGGGCCCGGTCGGCGGCGCGCGCGTCGGCTACATCAACGGCGAATATGTGCTCAACCCGCATCTCGACGAGATGGACGAATCGGTCCTCGACCTTGTTGTCGCCGGCACCCAGGACGCCGTCCTGATGGTTGAATCGGAAGCCAAGGAGCTGGACGAAGACGTCATGCTCGGTGCCGTGATGTTCGGCCACAAGGGCTTCCAGCCGGTCATCGACGCGATCATCAAGCTTGCCGAAGTGGCCGCCAAGGAGCCGCGCGACTTCCAGCCGGAAGACTATTCGGAACTCGAGGCCGAAATGCTCTCGATCGCCGAAGCTGAACTGCGCGTTGCCTACAAGAACACCCTGAAGGCTGAGCGCTACGCCGCCGTCGACGCCGTCAAGGCAAAGGTGAAGGCACACTTCTTGCCCGAGGGCGTTGAGCCGAAGTACACCGCCGAAGTCGTCGGCGCCGTGTTCAAGCACCTGCAGGCCAAGATCGTTCGCTGGAACATCCTCGACACCAAGAGCCGCATCGACGGCCGCGATCTCGAAACCGTTCGCCCGATCGTCTCGGAAGTCGGCATCCTGCCGCGCACCCACGGTTCGGCGCTCTTCACCCGCGGTGAAACGCAGGCGATCGTTGTTGCCACGCTCGGCACCGGCGAAGACGAACAGTACGTCGATAGCCTGACCGGCATGTACAAGGAAAAGTTCCTTCTGCACTACAACTTCCCGCCCTATTCGGTCGGTGAAACCGGTCGCATGGGCTCCCCGGGCCGCCGCGAAATCGGTCACGGCAAGCTCGCATGGCGCGCGATCCGTCCGATGCTGCCGGCTGCCGAGCAGTTCCCCTACACGCTGCGCGTCGTATCGGAAATCACCGAGTCGAACGGCTCGTCCTCGATGGCGACCGTCTGCGGCACCTCGCTCGCACTGATGGATGCCGGCGTTCCCCTGGCTAAGCCGGTTGCCGGTATCGCCATGGGCCTGATCCTCGAAGGCGAGCGCTTCGCTGTTCTTTCCGACATCCTCGGCGACGAGGATCACCTCGGCGACATGGACTTCAAGGTCGCCGGCACCGCCGACGGCATTACCTCGCTGCAGATGGACATCAAGATCGCCGGTATTACCGAAGAGATCATGAAGGTTGCGCTCAGCCAGGCGCGGGGCGGCCGCAAGCACATCCTCGGCGAGATGGCCAATGCCATCACCGAGGGTCGCAGCCAGCTCGGCGAATTCGCACCGCGCATCGAAGTGATGAACATCCCGGTCGACAAGATCCGTGAAGTCATCGGTTCGGGCGGCAAGGTCATCCGCGAAATCGTCGAGAAGACCGGCGCCAAGGTCAACATCGAAGACGACGGCACGATCAAGATCGCTTCTTCGTCGGCTAAGGAAATCGAAGCCGCCCGCAAGTGGATCCATTCGATCGTCGCGGAACCGGAAGTCGGCCAGATCTACGAAGGCACGGTCGTCAAGACCGCCGACTTCGGCGCTTTCGTCAACTTCTTCGGCCCGCGTGATGGTCTCGTGCACATCTCGCAGCTCGCTTCCGAGCGCGTTGCCAAGACCTCCGACGTCGTCAAGGAAGGCGACAAGGTCTGGGTCAAGCTGATGGGTTTCGACGAGCGCGGCAAGGTTCGCCTCTCCATGAAGGTTGTCGATCAGGCAACCGGCAAGGAAGTCGCCAAGGGCGAGGGCGAAGCTGCTGAATAAGCAGCCCGCTTGACAGAATGACACGGGCGCGGAGCGGATCGTTCCGCGCCCTTTCTTATTTATCTCCGCTAGAGCGTTTCCGCCTTTCTCCGATTGACGAAAACGCTCTATCTCTTTGTTTTACGCATTTCCGGACGGAAAACCGTTTCACACTTTTCCTGGACATGCTTTCTAGGACGTTCCACCATGAGCCGCGACGCGCTGAAAACCCTTTTCCATCCCTTCGAGACCGGCGTCGTTCCAGCGCCTGGCGAAGGCGAGCGCGTGTTGTTTCTCGGCGCCGAGGCCGGCTACCGGCTGCCGGCGGAGTTTGCAGGCTCGATTGCGGCCGTGCAGGGCTCAAGGCCGCTCTACAAGGCTCTGGAAGCCGCCAAGACGCCGGTGACGCCATTCGTCGATGGCGAGGACTATGATGCGGCGCTTATCCTGTGCGGCAAGCACAAGGGCGAGAACGAAGACCGCATCGCCGAGGCGCTGAAGCGCACCAAGGTCGGCGGCCTGATCGTCGTTGCCGGCGGCAAGGAAGACGGCATCCAGTCGTTGCGCAAGCGCGTCGCCCAGCTGGGCTGGGGCGGCGACAGCCTGCCGAAATATCACGGCATTGCCTTCTGGTTCGGCCGTCCGGAGGATGCCGGCGACGTGATCGCCCGGTTCGCCAAGAAGCCGGTTCGGGTCGAAGGCCGCTTCGATACGGCGCCGGGCATGTTCTCGCATGAGCGGATCGACGCCGGTTCGGAATTGCTCGCTTCGCGCCTGCCCGACGACTTCAAGGGTCACGCCGCCGATTTCTGCGCCGGCTGGGGCTATCTGTCGGTGATGCTCGCCGAGAAATCCCCTAGCCTGAAGGGCATCGATCTCTTCGAAGCCGATTATCACGCGCTTGAGGCCGCACGCGCAAACCTCAAGGCCAATGCACCGAACGTGCCGACGCGCTTCTACTGGCACGACCTCACCTCCGAGGAAACGCGCGACAAATACGACCTGATCGTCATGAACCCGCCGTTCCACGAGACCCAGGCCGCCGACCCGGCGCTTGGCATCGCGATGATCAAGGCCGCGGCCAAGGCGCTGAAGATCGGCGGAAGGCTGATGCTGGTTGCCAATCGCGGCCTGGCTTACGAGCCGGTCATGGCCGAGACCTTCAAGGAATGGGGCGAAACCTGCCGCAATGCCCGCTTCAAGGTGCTCTGGGGCAAGCGCTGAGGCTTCTCAAGAGAAGTCCCGCACCGCTGCTGCGACCTATCTTTGCAGTTGCGCTCGCCCTGAATAAGGTTCACCATTTCCGTCGCTGCGCCCTTGCGCGTCCGGACCGGGCGCGCCGCGCTCGATGGAGCAAACAATGGGATTTGGACCTGCCCGCCCACCCATCACCGAAGATGTCGCGGAAGTGATTGCAAAGGATATCAAGAGCGGCGAAGGCAAGGAACCAACCTCCGAGGTGCCTCTGGCCTTCCAGACCGGCCGCCGGCCGGTCGATCCGGAAACCCTGGACCAGGCGCGCAAGCAGATGACGATGTTCGGCGTCTTTGCGATCGGGGTCTTGGCGGTGTTGCTCGGCGTCTGGTGGGCGGCCTGACGTTTTAGGCGTACCGATCTATTGAGGCTTGTGGCGACAGCACG
>UCOA01000065.1 GCA_900474095.1 Hyphomicrobiales bacterium
TGACGGACTTTCTGAAAATCCGAGATTTCCGAACTATGTTTCCGAGGCCTCGACCGACAGATTCGGGCCGAGCGCCTGCAGGAAACTGGCGGCGTGGAAAATCGCCGCTGGCGGCTTTGCACCCGTGTCACGGACATTCCCCGACAGGATCCGCTCAACCGCCTCGCACATGATCGGTGCCGTGACTGCATAGATGTCCTGTCCCTGCGCCAGCACCCGGCGGTGCACGTCCCCTTGCGTCACGATCACCTCCACGGCAAAGCGCTGCGCCGATCGTCCGGCTTCATCGACCGCCTGCGGTGGAGGCATCGTCGGATCACGAACGTCCCGCAGAGCGATTGTGCTCAGAAAGCTGTGGAGCTCCTTCGTCTGGACGTGACGGGCGATCAGCGGTACTTCCGAAAAGGGAAGCTCAACGAATGTCTGCCGGCCGAAGGGTGCAGGCAGGATGGATACCCGTTCGGCCGCCGGTTGAAGCACCGGTTCCAAATGCCCGCCAGTGACGGCCAAGCGTCGTGCGGTGTTTCTTTCTCCTGTCACCCGCGTGCCCCTCGTCGGCAGCCAGCTGTCGAGCGCAACCCGAATCTCGATGGCGTCGGCATGGTTCCATCCATCCATGGCGTACGCCACGAGCAGGTCGGCCAAGCCGCCATAGAAGCCCATGGCCGGAATGACGCTCACGCCCGCGTCCTGCGCCGCGACCTCGTATCGCTCGAACGTCGCTTGCGCGCTGGGTTGTTCGGCCGTTACGTCGAGTGGGCGTAGTCGAAGTGACTAAGAATCTTCCCCTGCGTGAAGTGACCCCGCCCGAAGATGTCGCCGCCATGGTGGCCTTCCTCGCCAGCGGCCGCTGCCGCCATGCCACTGGATCGACCATCGACATTACCGGCGCCGACTATGTTCGCTGAGCCACTTCATTGACCGAATGTCGCATTTTTAACTGGCTGAAGACCCGCCCAAAGTGACGCTTCTATCTGCACAACAATAGACATTTCAAAATCGCATCCACAGGGCCGAGAGCGTGTCGCTGGTTTGCTTCCCTTCAAGGCGAGCAATCGACGGCTCGCCCGAAGCGGACTATCCCACGTCCATCCTGGAGCCAAGTGCCGACAACAGATGCGATGCATTCCACATCGGGTGCCTACCAGGTGGAATGTTCCCGTCCTGTGGAGGACGGCTTGCTTTGTTGGCCAAGCGCGCGCTTTTCGGATGTGCGATCCATCCGAGCGCCCACGATACTGCCGACGATGATGCCGAATGTTCCCAATACAATCGAAGTGAGCAGCTCAACCAGTGGTGGGGGAAAACCCCAGCTTTGCGTCACCATAGACGCAATAAGGTAGCCGATCGGAAACGAGAAGCATCCGGAAATGATGGCCAGTCTCAGTTCGTGCTGGTGCTCCACCTTGACCTTGCCGAAGACTGCCATCGCTTGATATCCCTTCGGCACCGTCATTCTTTCAAGTCTTGTGACCTGATCGTGTCGCGGTCGTGGTTCTCAGTTGCAAGGACGGCAAGCTCTTTGGTGGCGGCATAGCCCTGGCAAATTTGATCCTGGCTGGTGTTCGACCCGATTGCATTCGACCACGACCATGTGCCGAGAAATTGCGAACGCTCGTCGCGACTTACTCTGCCGATCATTCTCTTCCCCTCATATCCAAGAAAATCGTTCTCGGGCGAGAGGTACATGGGAACCCAATAGTAGGCAGGTGAGATATCGTCCGTGTGCATGTTTTCCCTATCCCAGTATGTGACCAATCAGTCAGGTTGCGCACGAGCACAACCAGTTCGGCTTTTTCCGGTCATGCCGTCGCAAAACGCATTCATGATCAAGAGAGGGAGATCTTGCCCCTGATTGCCATCGGGCCCGATTTCACGGCGGGCACATTCTTCGACAAGAACCCGTCTCATCATCGCGATGGATGTGTCGCCAATCGGTTCTTGATTAAGGGACATCGATGCCAGGGTCATCGTATTTTCTCCTCGTCGGAGTGCGTGGCATGCAAAGCGTCCTCCTTGGAGACACGCTCCTGCCCGCAAGCTTCGTTGCGAAGCCGGTATTGCGGCGACTGGTCTTCGTGGGGCAGAAGTGCCGTTATCGTGTACGTCTCTGCCGCAGCCCGGAAAAGCCCAACTCGACTGGCAAGACGAACCTCCGTGCCAATTGTAAATTTATGATGGCTCATGCGGATCGACCTCCCGCTCCAGGCTGCTCGCCGAGACCGTCACGCCGGAGCAGTTCTTCTATTGCTTCGGCATCGACGGGCAGCATGCGGCGCACATTGCCGTTGGCCGATGTTGGTGGAATAGTGATAAAGGTCGCGACACGGCGATAGGCAAGCCAAGAGATGCCCTCGATCAGTTCTTCATCCTCGTGTAATTCATAATCGCCGGGCCCGAGAGGATAGTCGAGGCCGTCCAGCAATGCCCGAGCGTTGAAATGAATGGTTCTCTGCTGTGTCCGTGTCATCATGGTTGCCGTTGTCTCCGTTGTGTCTGCTAAGCGGTTGGGTCAATCGCGTGTGGGCGATGGCCAACGGGTCACCGACGTTTGTGGGCGCGATTTGTTTTCGCCCGCCTGCCGTTTTTGGCATGGGCTCGGGCATCGCAACATTTCCTTCGAATGCGGAACGGGGAGCCTACCAAAGGTAGTTCCTGAACGTGATGTAGGTTAGGAATGCCAAGCTGAGTGCCGGGGTCACCTTGATGAGGAATTCGACATAGCAGAACCGGCGAACGGAGCTGCCAAGGTTCGACCAATGCCTGTTGTGGAGAGTGGAAGACATCGAGCGTCCTCCTACGATTGGGGCAGGGTAATAAACCCTTACGCGGCCGCGCCCGTATTGATGGCTGCCGACGGAAGGACAGTGCGCGTTAAAGACGCCAATAGCAAACGCTTTGTAGAAATACACCAAAGCATCGGTCAGTTTGAATTGGCGAGTTCATCAACGCAGCGACTGCTGTGCATTTCGGACGAAGGAGGCTATACCCTGCCCAGATGCTTCGGCCAGAATTCCTGATGTACTTCGGCGGCTTCGTCTTCGAGGTTTGTCGGGCCGACCACGGTGACGATGCGCGCGCCGGTTTGCAACACCGCTCGGCTCGGCACGTTCAACCCGATTCCAGCGATCTCGCCAAGCCGCGTTTCGGAGCAGGCAAACACCACACGCCCGATGCCCGACCAGTAAATCGCCCCGGAGCACATCGCGCACGGCTCCGTGCTTGTGTAGAGCGTGCAGTCAGCGAGAGAAGCAGTGTCGTAATGCTGCGCCGCCAGCTTTACCAGGTTCATCTCGGCGTGGTTCGTCATATCGTGGCCGGTGAAGACTCTGTTTTCGGCGCGCAGGATTACCTTGCCGCCTTTTACCAGCACCGAGCCAAACGGTTCGTCGCCGCTTTCCATCGCTGATTTCGAGAGCGCAATCGCCTCGCGCAAAAACGGCTCGTGGTTTTCCATCAGAGTCTCCCCAAAACAGAGCGCGATCATCTTGTCTTTAATCCAAGGGATTTCCAAGGGCTGCAAATACGTTTTACGATGCTGGCTGGGGCAAGGAGGCCGGCATGTTGGGGAAGCCTTATACCGATCCTCATTGATCAGAACCCATTAGCCCATTTCCGGCGCCCGATGGACATGATCTTCCACGGACGGTTCTGCAGCGTTCGCCAGGTGGCAGCAGTGGTCGACGATGTCTTCGTAGGATTTGAACACGCGGTTAGAGAGCCAGTTTTCACGCATGAACTGCCAGATATTTTCGACGGGATTGAGTTCGGGCGATTTCGGCGGCAAAGGGAGGATGGTGATGTTTTCGGGGACCAGGAGGTTGTTGGACATGTGCCACCCTGCTGATCCATGACGAGGATGGCGTGCGCATTGTCAGCGACGTTTCGGGATATCTCGGTCAGATACTGATTCATGGCATGGGTGTCGCACCAAGGCATGACGAGAGCTGCGGCCTTGCCGTGTTTGGGGCAGATGGCACCGAAGATATAGGCCGAGCGGGTGCGCTGGTCGTGCGGTGCGGATGGCCTTGATCCGCGCTTGGCCCAGCGGCGGGTGATCTTGTTCTTTCGATCCCCATCAGCGTCTTTAGGGCGACACGCTAAATTGGCCGCAGACGGAGGCGTAAATGCCGAGATTAATTTCATAAGCCATCAGCTAGGCCGAGTATAATTCCGCGACCCGAACGTTCACAATCCGGTTTGTGGAAAGCGGCGGCCCCTACGACTATTACGGCTACCGCAGAACGTATATGAAGAGCTGCCCGTTCGGCAGGCGGATACTACAACGCTTTCATCCGCGATCGATACAATTCCAGTCGCTGACGTTTTCGCGGGCTGCAGTCACTGAGGTATGTTTTTATTGAATTCTTTTTTGTGATTTCTCGTTTCGACCATCAGGCGGTATCTTGCCCTTGCAAAAACGGAGGATCTTTCATGAAAACTTTCCTCACCATTGTCGCCGCGGTCGGTCTTTCCGCAACTGCCGCCGCCGCCGAATGCAGTTACCACAAAGTCAGCGCAGAAGCCGATGTCGATCGCTCGATGACAACGGCAAGCATCGCGACTGACGATCAGAAGGCGTCTGATGTCGTCTTGCTGAAAAAGCGGGAGCGTCTGCCAGAAGATACCGCGGTTACAGAGTAGCCACGCCCTCGACATTCGAATTGGAAAAAGGTGCGCTGGGGGAGCCACCGGTCGTTAATTTTCGGCGCTCCCCAGCGATTTCGATCAATGGCACCGCGACCATTGATCTTGTTGTTCTTTGGACACGGCTAACCCTTCGCACTGAACGTAGTCAGCGCGGGCCTCCGCATCCGCTTTCAAGGATTGGCATGCGATCAGGCCATTTTTCCAATCCACACGACGAGGCGGCGTGATTGTCACTTTCGACCAGACAGTCTGGTGAAACGCCGCGCCGTCGAGATATTCCTTGAGGTATTCTTCCGTGTCGAATTCAAACGGCAAGATTGGCCCGCCCATGCGGCCCTCTTCATCGACGATCCGCCGCCTTCTATGAGGTGGCCCTCGCCGCGCAGCGCAGGTTCTGCATGTGTTGCGTCCTCAGTTCAGCCCGCCGTTGCGCCGCGTCAGCACCCGGGATCTCATGGCAATGAGGTGATAGTGCATGGTTATGCTCCCGCCAATGATCAGGGTTGGATGTAGGATGTCTTCACCGGGGTGAAGAATTCTTGGGCATAGCGTCCCTGTTCGCCCGATGACGAGGCCTTTCTTCCACCAAACGGCACATGGTAGTCGACGCCTGCAGTCGGATTGACCATCACCATGCCGGCTTCGGCCTTGTGCCTGAAATGAGAGGCATGCTTCAGACTGGTCGTGCAGATTCCGGACGCCAGCCAAAATTCGGTATCGTTGGTCATCGCCAGGGCTTTGTCGTACGCTCACGGCTCTACAATCTCAGGAGCCAGGCCTCTACCTTGCCCTTGCCCTTGACTTCGATAGCACCGCGAGGCTCGAAGGCAAACTGACCCTTAAGCTTTTCGTAGACCGAGCGCGTCACCTGAATAGTGTCTGGGATTCCTCCGGATTCCATCCGGCTTGCGAGGTTCACCGTATCGCCCCATAAGTCGTAGATGTATTTACTCGTACCGATGACGCCGGCGACCACCGGGCCGGTGTTGATGCCTATCCTCAGCTTCATCGGAGCGTTGTGTTCCATGCCGTGCTCGCGGGCAATATGGACCATCCGAATGGCCATGCGCACCATTCGCTCGGCATGGTCGGCAACCGGTTCGGGCATGCCGCAGACCGCCATATAGGCATCGCCCACCGTTTTGATCTTCTCGATACCAAGATCATGGGCGGCGGCATCAAAGCGCGTGAAAAGTTTGTTCAGCAATGTCACCACATCGCCGGGCGGCATCTCCGAAGTCAACTCGGTAAAGCCAACCAGGTCAGCGAAGGCCACGGTGACCTCCGCGAAACCGTCGGCAATCGCCTCCTCGCCGCCCCGCAGTCGGTTGGCGATCGGTGCCGGCAGGACATTCAGGAGCAGCTGCTCGTTTTCGCGATTCTTGTTCTCGATCACGGCATTCTTCTGGCGCAGATCTTCGACCATGCCATTGAAGGCCGAGCAGAGTTGGCCAATCTCGTCTTGCGTGCGGACCGGTACGCTGGCCTCGTAGTCGCCGGCAGCAAAGCGTCTCACGCCGGATGTGAGTTCGCGCAGTGGTCCAAGCAGCGCGCGCGAAAGCCATGCGGCGGTCGCTGCCACCACCAGCAGCACCAGTCCCCCGACGACCAGCAGGTTCTGGCGCAGTGCGGCGATTGGCGCGAAGGCTTCGGCGCTATCGATCTTGGCGACTAGAGCCCATTTGACGCCGGGAATGACGAGCGGCCCCCATGAAGCGAGCGTCGGGACACCACGGTAACCGACGATCTCGCCCATGCCCTCGACGCCGGCGAGCGCAGCCTGGGTGGCCTTGGTGTCGATGCGCTGATGCAGCACCGGTGTCCCGTAACTCCGAATCGCGGCGATCTCCTCCTCCGGCGCGCCGACAGATTTAAGGTCGGCGAAATAGGTTTCACGGTTTTCATAGAACGCCCGCGGGCCGGAGCGCACCAGGTACTCGGGGCCGACGAGATAGGTCTCGCCTGTGGCGCCAAACCCTTCCTGTCGCCAGCGGCGACCGCCGGTGACGACGTGGTCGATCTCTTCGTTCGACAATTGCGCGATCAGCACGCCGATAACCACGCCACGGTCGATGACCGGCGCTGCTATGAAGGCCGTCGGGGCGCCGCGCGACGGCGCATAGGGGGCAAAATCCTCCAGGCACATCGCTGACCGGTCGAGCGGCACGGCACAGCGGGCGAAGGCGGCGGCGACATTGGCGCTTCGATAAGGACCGGCTTGAAGTGAAGTGGTGAAATCCACTTCCTTTTCGACCGTATAGATCAGGCGCCCCGATTTGGGATCGGCCACCATCAGATCGAAAAAACCGAACGTCGCGGCTGCTGCGCGCATCAGCGGGTGATAGACGGCGTGCAAGCTGCTGTAGCTACTTCCGTCGCCAGGATCGTCGATGAGCTTGCGTCGGTCCTTGGGGTTCGGATTGGTGACGATATAGTGGTACTGCAAATAGTAGGGAGCGGCGCCGACTGGCAGGTAGTCGGCTAGAGCCGGCTCCTTGCCCAGAACACGCGCAATTCCGGGAATGAAGTTCTCGGCATACCAGTTGCCGACCTTCCGGCGCAATTCGGGTGACGTACCGGCCCGATCGAGCTGATCCACCGCGATTCGGAACTCGCGCGTGGCATCGACCACCATCTTGGAGCTGGCAAGAAAGCGCAACTCGGCATCAATCTTGCGAAAATAGTCTTCGACCTGGCGCGTTTTGGTCTGGCGGGCGGCCGTAAGCTGGTCGAAGACTGCCTTTTCGAGGGCGTCGCGGGCGCGAAAGTAACCGAGCACCCCGGTGACCAAGACCGCAATCGCGCCCAGCAGGACGAGGGTGGTAAATAGCTTAGCGGCCAAACCCCAACGCACGGGGCGGGATGAGCCGGTCAAGGTTGCCTCCTAGCCATTCCCAAGTGAAAGATACTACTGGTTTCGCGACCGCATTCAAGCGGCCGTGCAGGTCATTATGAGCCAGAATCCAGTAAGTTACCAACCTCCACATCCGCCTGGACATACTCGATCGCTCCGTATTTCCGGATGGCCGCGCTGTCGGGCGATACCTCGCAGTTCGGTCTGCCGACGGTGCATATGGATGCCGACTTCGGAGATATCCTCGGCAATCTTGACATTGCGTTCATGGCAGCGGGCTAAGCCCGCAACGACCGGTGTCATCGGCGACATTATCTAAACGAAACCGTCTGCCAATGGTGAGGCCCCACTGGATGACGTCGACGGGACGTCGGAAACTTTTTCGGGCGTGCTGGGCATAGGTTATGCGGTCTTGGACCCTCCCGGAGGACACTGGACGCGCACGATTTCTTGGTTGACACCCGGCGTTTTGGCGCTGAGACCAAATCCCGTCGTCATCGGAGGACATCGGGGGCCGCGGTTCATGAAGCTCGGCAGCGCCCGACGCATCGCCAGCTCGCGTCCGGCCGGCCTTTTGCGCACAGGCGGCCGGCATGGCGATCTGCCTCATGGCTTCCCGGCCAGACGTTCGACGGAGACCGCATGCACGGGAACGCCCGTGCACCGGAACGCATCGATATTCGCGATCGTGGTGTCGGCGATGTTCCCAAGTGCCTCCTCGGTGAAGAATGCCTGGTGGCCTGTGATCAGCACGTTGGGAAAGGTCAGCAAGCGGGCGAAGACATCGTCCCGCAGGACATGGCCTGACAAGTCCTCGAAAAATAGGTCTGCTTCTTCCTCATAGACATCGAGGCCCAAGCTACCGATCCTTCCGTTTTTCAGGCCCCTGATCGCGGCGCGGGTGTCGATGACCGCGCCACGGCCCGTATTGATCAGCATTACGCCGGGCTTGAGTAGCGACAGCGTTTCCTTTCGGATCATGTGATGTGTTTCGGGGGTCAGCGGACAATTGAGGCTGAGGATGTCGGAGCGGGCAAAAATTTCCTCGCGGGACACATAGGCCATGCCCAGTGCCTCGCAGCTGGGACTTGGCGCGATATCGTGGCCAAGCAACTCGCAACCGAATCCATGGACGATCTTCGACAGCACCTCGCCAATCTTGCCCGTTCCGACGATGCCGAAGGTTTTGCCGTTAAGGTCGAAACCCATAAGTCCATCGAGGGCGAAATTGCCTTCGCGAACACGGTTATGGGCGCGATGGGTCTTTCGGTTGAGGGTGAGCACGATTGCCATCGTATGCTCTGCCACGGAATGGGGGGAATAGGCCGGCACCCGCGCCACCGAAAGGCCAAGGCTCTTGGCCGTTACCAGATCCACATTGTTGAAACCGGCGCATCTGAGCGCCACCAGCCGCACCCCCAAATTCGCGAGCTGCCGCAGTACCGACTCGCCCAGATCATCATTAACGAATGCACAAACGGCTTCCGATCCTTCTGCCAATCTGGCCGTCTCGGGGGAGAGATGGGCTTCGACGAAATGCAGCTCGATTGCGTCCTTCCGGCTGGTCTCTAGGAATTGCCGGTCATAAGGTTTCGTGCTGAAAATGGTGGTTCTCATATGCGAGCCCAGGCACCATAGCTGTATCATTCACGATGCCATACTGATTGCCTTGGGTCCAGTGATCGGACTGCCGCTTTTGTCCAGCCGGCAGTGATTGTGATTTGAGAGCTAGCAAGGTTCAGGCGTTTCTTCCCCCAACAAAGCCTCACCAATCGACGCGCTGCTCCATCAGTGCGTCAGCATCAGAACCAGCGTTCCCTTTGGGAACTGAGTTCCGCACCGGGTGCAGGAGCCAGGATGAGAGCAAGGCCACTATGCGTTCAACAACGTCGCGGTTTATCAGACCTTTTGTCGCGCTACCTAAAGCCAGCCCCCGGTGAATCCCGCCCTGCGCAGCCCGGTCACGATCGGTCGGCATTGTCGCATTACATTCCAAATGAGACCTGTGCGGTAGTTTTCGATCATCAGGACAACCGGCCCCTGGTCAATGCCGAAGTGATAGGGACTTACCCACCATCCGGTCGGACCGTCTTCGACGGCATATGTCAGGTTGAACGATGGCTTGAAACCGTAAAGCCGCGTCATCCCGAGGTTCATGCGGGCAAAGTTACGGACTGTCGGCACGACGATCTCCGGCGCGAATGGCAGCGACGCCACGACGACCCATGGCGCCACGGTCCCGTCATCCGGTCCGAAGGGAGCGCCACGGGCAATGTAGTCGAAGAACTCCCGATCTACACCGTTTATCGTGCGCTTACCCCAGCTGGGTCCGTCACACGCGGTGAACCCCCAGCAATGCTCTCCATATCCAGTAAAACCCATTGGATTGCGAATGGCATATTCCTGTTGCACATACGTTGCACGCCGGCTGTTTTCGAAATAGTCGCTGCCGTGCCGGCGCATGAAGTCGTCGCGTATGGAGCGAAAATCTATCCACATGTGCGATAGCTGGTGCGTAAAGAGGGGGCCGGAATATAGCAGTTCGTGGCCGTAGATGTTTCTCCATTCATACGTTTCCGTATAGGCGGCAAAACTTTCGGGCGGCAATGGGTGGGTCGGCGACCCCAGCCCGAGAATGTAAAGCAGCAAACCTTCATCGTACCCGCGCCAACGGTGGGGAATGAAGCCGCTTTCCGGGTACCATCCGTGCGTCAATGTGGGGCCGCGATCACAAGCCCACCTCCAGTCGGCACGCTCATAAAGTGCCATTGCAAGTCGGCGGATTTCCGCCCCTTCGGCTGACGTGCCATCGAAATAGGTCGCACAGGTTAGGGCGCCGGCAAATAGAAACGCCGAATCGATGGTAGACAACTCGCATTGCCAAACCCGGCGGCCCGTTTCGATATCCAGAAAATGATAGAAGAAACCTTTGTAGCCGGATGAATTCGGGTCAGGCCCCTGCGGGCAGGCCATTAGATACCTAAGTCGGTTGCGGGCGATTTTCGCCGCGAATTCGCGGATGATGATCCCGCGTTCCACCATAATGGGGATTGTTGCCAGAGCCATGCCGATCGCCGCGATGCTTGCCGGGGTGTTCGGCTCCGTTTTATCGCGGACCAATCCGTTGTCCGGATTCGTGCAGTGCAGATAGTATAAAAGGGTCGTGAATTGCAGCCGCGCGAGGTCCTGGTCCGTTGGCAGGCGGTCGAGTGCGGCGTCGGTCGACAGCGTTTCCGGCATGATCGCTAACCAATCAGGACGTGGACATCGTGCGTCTGTCCGTCTTCAGTAAGCGGTACGCCTTCGTTCGTTGCAGGTTCACCGTCCAGCGTGACGGATTGGACGCCTCGGCCGGCCCCCTTTGTGTTGTCAAAGTGGATACGGTAGGTCGCCGAGCCATGTCTGTATGTGATAGCATAGTCCTGCCAACCGGGTGGAATGCACGGTTCAAACCGCAGAAACTGCCCTTGCTGGCGAAAGCCAAGGATCGCTTCTAGCGCCGCACGATAGAACCAGCTCGCCGATCCCGTGTACCAGGTCCATCCACCGCGGCCCGTGTGCGGAGGCGCGCCGTAGATGTCGGCGCTGACCACATAGGGTTCCACCTTATAGCGTTCGACTTGATCTCTTGTCGCTGCATGACATATCGGATTGATCAGGTTCCAAAGCTTCAAGGCGAGATCGCCGTCGCCCTGCAAGGCTGTCGCCCAGACGACCCATGTCGCTGCATGTGTGTATTGCCCGCCATTTTCACGTATGCCGGGGACGTAACCCTTGATGTAGCCGGGCTGCAACACGCCTTCGTCAAAAGGCAGGTCGAAGAGTTTGATCAGCTTGTCCTCTTGGCGTACCAGCCGGGCATGGACCGCACGCATTGCCTGCGAAGCGCGTTCCGCATCGGCTTCGCCAGAGATGACAGCCCAGGCTTGCGGGATGGCGTCGATCTGGCATTCGTCGTTCAGGGACGAGCCGAGCGGGGTGCCATCGTCAAAATAGGCCCGGCGATACCAGCCACCGTCCCAGGCGTTGGTCTCAAGGGCGATGCGCAAGGCTTCGGCCCGTTCGCGGCACCAGGCCGCCCGGCCGTGATCTCCGCGCGACGCTGAAATCGTAGCAAATAATTTCAGCACCGTGAGGAAGAACCAGCCATTCCAGACGCTCTCCCCCTTGCCTTTGGCGCCGACCTTGTTCATGCCGTCGTTCCAGTCGCCGGTTCCCATCAGAGGCAAGCCGTGGCTGCCCAAACGATAGCCATGCTCAAGCGCGCGGACGCAATGCTCATAGACGGTGCCGGACTGCTCGCTGGTGGCCGGCTGGTTGAAGTCTTCCTCCTGGTCGTCTTTCAGCACCGGTGACGTGATGAAGGGCACGATCTCATCGAGCAGTTGAACGTCTCCTGTCGTGGAAACGTAATGGTGAACGACAAGAGGAAGGAAATACAAGTCGTCGGTGATTCGGGTGCGCACGCCAATGCCAGACGGGGGGTGCCACCAGTGCTGGACGTCCCCCTCCTCAAATTGGCGCGCCGCCGATCGCAGGATGTGTGAGCGGGCCTCGCTCGGCACGCTGTAGACCAGTGCCATCACGTCCTGCAGTTGGTCCCGGAATCCATACGCGCCGCCAGACTGATAGTTGGACGTTCGCGCCCATATGCGGCATGCTAAAACCTGGTACAACAACCAGCGATTCATCATCAAGTTCAAGCCCGCGTCCGGCGTCGACACTTGGATCGTGTTCAAAATGTCATCCCACTGGCGGGCGACAGCCGACAGGCTTGCGCCTGCGCGCTCGGGGTCGGCATGCTCGTGGACTAGCCTGCTGACCTCATCGAGGTCGTCAGCCTCGCCAAGTACAAAGACCACCTCCATGCTTTCGCCGGGGGGTAGCGAGATGTCCACCATCAGCGCGGCGCAGGGATCGAGCAACGGGCCAAAACGTTCTGCCAGATTGGTTCGCTCCAAGGCGGCCGGCTGAAACACGGAACCGTATCGGCCCAGAAACTCCGTACGATCGGAGGTTGCCGATCTTGCCGGCCGGCCGGCGGCTGCAAAAGCCAGCTTTCCGGCAAAATCGCCGGCCCAGAGATTCCTGGCCACGATCGCACCTGATCCGGCGTCCCGCTCGCAGACGACCCGCGTTGCTGTCTCTTCGCGCTGGATCCCAAGCACCCACTCGGCGAAATAAGTTGCTGTCACGTGGCGAACTCGCGTGTCGTCGTTACTAAGCCTGAGACGCATGATCTTGACCGGATCATTACGCGCTACCGATACCGTCAGTTCTTGCTTCAAATGACGGCTGCGACTTTCATACCGGGTGTAACCTTGGCCGTGACGAACAGTCACGACCGCACCAGGACCGAGCGGTAGGGGTGTCGGTGTCCAGACATCTCCGGTTTCTATATCTCGCAAATAGAGGACTTCGCCCGGTGCATCCGTAACCGGGTCGTTCGACCACGGCGTTAACCGGTTCGTCTGGCTGTTCTCCGACCAGGTGTAGCCAAGACCGGCTTCAGTCGTCAGGCAGCCAAAATGGGGGTTTGCGATCACGTTGGTCCAGGGTGCCGGTGGCAGGGCGGGGGCTTGGGGTCTGACCGCGTCCACGCGCACGACATACTCGCGTCCGTCGGGCGTGAAGCCCCCGAATTCGTTCCAGTGATGTAAATCCTCGAGCGGGTTAGGAGGTGGGGCTTCAGGTTGCCCGCTTACCGAAGCGACGAAGGTCGGCGAAAGAGATGATAGAGCGGGGGAAGGCCGGTTGAGCTGATCGGCAAGTGTGCCACCGCTTCCCAGCAAGACGATGCGTGCCACGGCGGCGATGGTTGCCAGGTGATCGACTTCGGTATCGGGCTCGGAAAGGACAAAAATACCGCCGGGTTTGCCTATGATCTCGGCTTCCGGACCCGATTGCAGCTTTTCGGCCAGTCGCTTGGCGCTGGCTGCGCCGCCCTCGTCAAGCAGCACCAGATCAAATCTCAGGCCCCTCCGGCGAGCGAAATCCTCGCCCATCGTTATCTGGCTAATGAGGGCGTGATCTCTCTCGCCATTAGCGCGGACCAGAACGATCGGGAGGTCGCCGGATATACCATGAGCCCACAGAGCGGTCCGCTCCAATCGAGCCCTCTGGAGCGCCGTCGCCTGCCGCATGGCCGGGTTCGCAAATACGACACTCCCGGCCAGCCGATTGAACAGCGAGACATCGTCGGGCGTAAGCCTCAACGTCCTAAGCTCGCTTTCGCATCTCTCCGATGCTTCGCGGTACGCCCGCTCCGCCGCGTCGATCTTGGCGTATCTTTCGGCGATGAGCTGCACAGCCGACTGGTCGTCCGCAGCGCCTGTGACGAAGGCGACGCGCGCTTCGGCGCCCGGAGCCAGACGAACCGTCCGTCGCAAACAGAAAACCGGGTCTAGGACCGGGCCGGTCGTTCCGGAGAGCGGGGCACCCGCATCGAAAACCACGGCGTTGGCTGTTGTCCGGCCTCGGCCAAGAAATCTCAGCCGGTCAGTTTCATACTGGACCTCTTGGGGAGGCGGCAGGTCCGACGAGGAAACGTGAACCGCCCAAGTGGCCTTCTCGCCTGCACCACGGGGCCTGCGGCGTGCAAACAAGGCGCCTGTTGCCTCGTCGAACCTCGTTTCGACAAAAAGCTTGGCAAATCCCGGATGCGCCATGTCCGCACGGCGATTGTTCAGACAGACTTCGGTATAGCTTGTCAGTTCAAGTGTTCGTTCCCTTGCGCCATTGTTCGTAACTGTGAGCATGCGGACCTCTGCATCCACGTCGCATGCGACGCAGATTTTCCAGAAGAATCCGATGTCATCGTCATGACAGCGGAATTCGGCCCTGTCTCCGTAAAAGGCGTGTTCGTAGACGTTTGAGGACCGAAATAATGGCTGCTTGCCGATGGACCAAAGGTCGTTGTCGGTCAGGTCCCGAACGTAGCAAAATTGGCCCCAGCAATCGCGGGTGCTGTCCTCGCGCCAACGGTTGATGTCGAGGCCCTGCCAAGTTCCGTAACCGGCACCTGCATCAGTGATCATCACGCTATATTGGCCATTGGAAAGTAAGGCGACTGCAGGGCCTGTATCCATCAGCTCAGGAGCGCTATGGTGTCTCGCCGCCTCGGGCGCGCTGTGGCCGTGAATCGATTTTACCATCAACGTTCTTCCCACTCAAAACAGCGACGCTCGCTTCGAAAGACCATCATCAACGGCCGGCAGCTTTCCCGCACACTACTCAGAGACTTGTCCATTCCAGACCCTCACTGCAGGTATCTCGTGGTAGTAGGTGAGGACGCTCAACGTGCCGGTATTGAGGAGAAAATGCTGTCCAGCACGCGGTGGCAGGCCAATCCATCGCGCTGCAAGCACGCGCAGCACATGGCCATGCGCGAACAAGGCAACGTCGCCGTCCGCAGCCCGTGCGCGCGCAACGACTTGATCCACTCGAGCACCCACTTGCCTCGGCGTCTCGCCTCCGGGGCATCCATCGCGGAAAATCAACCAACCCGGCCTTTTCGCCTGAATCTGCTGGGGCATCAGGCCCTCATATTCCCCGTAGTTCCACTCCATCAAACTTGGATCGATGATGGCTTCGGCGCCGAAGCCCACCAAGTCACAAGTCTCCCGTGCCCGCCGCAGCGGACTCACAAGAACGAGCGCGAACGTTTGCCGAGTCAACATCGGCCGCATCCGTTCTGCTTGTCGTCGTCCGCTGTCGGTCAAGGGGACTTCTGTTATGCCCGTGTGTTGCCCGCTCAGACTCCACTCGGTCTCCCCATGCCTGATCAAGAATATATTCACGTCTAGCCCTCCTGGCTTAGACGTTGTCTGCCTCTGTCGATCGCAGCTCTCCCACGGTCCCCGACCGTTCCCACTTCCAGCCACTAATCGCGGGTATATCGTCGCCATGCTTTTCGATGTATTGCCTGTGTTCGATCAGCCTCTCATGAATTGCTTGCTTGAAATATGCGGCGCGGGCGCCCAACTGCGGCAGCCGGTCGATCACGTCCTCGACCAGATGGAACCGGTCGACTTCGTTCAAGACCACCATGTCGAATGGTGTAGTCGTCGTTCCTTCTTCCTTGTAACCACGCACATGCAAATTGCCGTGGTTCGTTCGCCGGTAGGTGAGCCTGTGGATCAGCCAGGGATAACCATGGAAAGCAAAAATAATCGGCTTGTCCTTGGTGAACAGGGCGTCGAAGTCGCGGTCCGACAGCCCGTGCGGATGCTCTTCCGACGGCTGGAGTTTCATGAGGTTCACCACGTTGATCACGCGGACTTTCAGCTCCGGCAGATGCTCCCGGATCATCTCGACGGCTGCCAGGGTTTCGAGCGTTGGAACGTCACCGCAACAGGCCATCACGACATCGGGTTCGGCGCCCTTGTCGTTGCTTGCCCACTCCCAAATACCGAGGCCTTCAGTGCAATGCTTGATGGCCTGATCCATCGTGAGCCACTGCGGGGCAGGTTGCTTGCCGGCGACGACGACGTTGACGTAGTTGCGGCTGCGTAGGCAGTGATCGGTTACCGAGAGAAGCGTATTGGCATCTGGCGGCAGATATATCCGGACAACGTCCGCCTTCTTGTTGACCACGTGATCGATGAAGCCGGGGTCCTGATGGCTGAAACCATTGTGATCCTGTCGCCAGACGTGGGAGCTCAGGAAGTAGTTGAGCGAGGCGATCGGTCGCCGCCATGGTATGTCATTGCAGACTTTCAGCCACTTGGCATGCTGGTTGAACATCGAGTCGATGATATGGATGAAGGCTTCATAGCAAGAAAAGAAGCCGTGGCGACCGGTTATCAGGTAGCCTTCCAGCCATCCCTGGCATTGGTGCTCGCTGAGCACCTCCATGACCCGGCCATCCGGCGAGAGATGGTCATCCTCCGGGTAAATGTCTGCCATATAACAGCGGTTCGTGACCTCCAGTACATCTTGCCAGCGATTCGAGTTGTTTTCATCGGGGCTGAACAGGCGGAAGTTCTTGCTCGCCATATTCATTTTCATGACGTCACGGAGGAACTTGCCCATTAGGCGTGCCGACTCGGCTATGGTCTCTCCCGGGGCGCTGACGGTTACCGCATAGTCGCGGAAGTCGGGCATCTTCAGGTCGCGTAACACCAGCCCGCCATTGGCGTGCGGGTTGTCGCTCATTCGACTGTGCCCCGCCGGGGCCAGCGCCGCCAACTCCGGTTTGAAACGACCACTCTCGTCGAACAGCTCATCCGGGCGGTAGCTCTTCATCCACTGTTCGAGAACGCGGATGTGCTCCAGCTTGTCCATGTCGCCCATGGGCACCTGGTGCGACCGCCAATAGTCCTCACACTTCTTACCGTCTATCTCCGGCGGGCAGGTCCAGCCCTTTGGCGTACGGAACACGATCATCGGCCATGCCGGACGCTTGAGGTTGCCGTTTGCGCGGGCGTCGGTCCAGATCTTCTGGATGTCCGCGACTGCGGCGTCGAGCGCGCCTGCTAATTGTTGGTGCACGCTCGCCGGGTCACGGCCCTCGACGAAATACGGCGCATAGCCCATGCCTTCGAAGAACTTTTGCAATTCGTCTCGCGGAATGCGGGCAAGGAAGCACGGGTTGGCGATCTTGTACCCGTTCAAATGAAGGATCGGAAGCACGCATCCGTCGCGCGCCGGATTGAGGAACTTGTTGCCGTGCCAGCCGGTCGCAAGCGGGCCCGTCTCGGCCTCTCCGTCGCCGACAACGCAGGCGACGATCAAATCCGGGTTGTCGAACGCCGCTCCGTAGGCGTGGCTGAGAGCGTAGCCTAGCTCGCCTCCCTCGTGGATGCTGCCTGGCGTTTCAGGTGCAACGTGACTGGGGATGCCGCCCGGAAAGCTGAATTGCTTGAACAGCCTTTGCATGCCCTCTGCATCCTGGCTGATATTTGGATAGACCTCGCTGTAGGTTCCTTCGAGATAAGCGTGCGCAACCAGGGACGGGCCACCATGTCCCGGCCCAATGACGTAGATCATGTTGAGATCATCGCGCTTGATGACCCGGTTGAGGTGAACATAGAGCATGTTCAGCCCGGACGAAGTTCCCCAGTGCCCGAGCAAACGCGGCTTTATATGTTCCCGCTTTAATGGCTCCTTCAACAGCGGGTTATCGAGAAGATAGATCTGACCCACCGAAAGATAGTTGGAAGCCCGCCAATAGGCATCGATGAGATGAAGCTCATCGGCTGCCAGAGGGGCTACTTCCAGGGTCTGGTCTGCTGCAGGTTCTTTGCCCTTTACCGTCTCAAGCGAAGCCATCGAAGCCTCCTGATTGAAGTCGGACTGTAATCGCGGAACGATGCTACATGCAGGTACGGTGCGCAGGTGTCCCACTGGCAACGTAAAGATCGAGAATTCTTGCGATTAGGTAGCCCGCCAATATCGCATAAACAGAGCCCTGGGCAAAGTGAAATTAGGCTGCGTCGGCCATTTCGATCGTTACACCGTCGCGCGTGCCGATGGTCAAAGCGCCATTCATCTTGAATTTCATGTTGCCTGTGCCGCTTGCTTCGTATCCGGCCGTCGAGATTTGGTTTGATACGTCGCTCGCGGAAATTTGGAGGTGACGCTCATAGAGCGCGTTATTGTTCCCGATTGAAACTTATCGCGCCGCTGCCATATTGCGGCGGCAGATCATCCGGCGCGTTGGAAAGCGGGAGTGCGTTGAAAGCGCTGCGTAGCCGCGGGTCATCTCCGCGATCTCGTGCTCGCGGCCTGCTCCTCGGTAATTTCGAGCGCGGCTCGGAAGGCGCGGACAACTGCCGTCTGTATGGTCTGTGCCATTACCTCCCCCGTCAACGCCGTTTTTCAGCAGTTCATTGTGCCGAGCGTTTTTCGAGCAGGACAATTCACCCGAGTGGGTATCCCTATGGGAAAAGCTGCGGAAAGTGCTCGACAACGCCTCTGACGCCGCGAACGCTTTCTGCGACGATCCGCGCGGCTCTTTTGCACTCAGGCGTCTCGACATTGCCCCAGAGATGAACCATCCCGTCGGCTACGGTCACTTTCACGTCCAGGCCTTCCAGGCCGGTGTTTTCTCCAAGGCGAACGGTGATGCTGCGCTGAATGGCTTCATCGCCTGCCGCGGTTTGATCCTGCCCGGCCACCAGAATTCCCTGCAGCAGGTCCGCGCGGCTGACGATGCCGACCAGTTGGCCGGCTCTTGTTACGGGAATACGCTTTATGCCGCGCTCCTGCATCAATTGCGCTACGCGCGTAAGCGAGGCGTCCTCGTCAATGGTCACGAGTTCGCTCGTCATTGCGTCGCCGACCCTCCACGAGCTGCGTTTGACGTAGGCGCTGGCTCTGTCCTTGGCAGGCATGGCTTTCTCGGCAAGCGTCGCTTCGGTTCCCAGTTCCGTTCTACGGATCAAATCGCCTTCGCTGATGATGCCGAGCAGATGTCCGTCGTCGTCAACGACCGGGATGCCGCTGACCTGATTATCCAGCATCATCTTGGCGGCCTGCCTGACACTGTTGTCAGGTGAGATCCTGACGATTTTGATCGTCATTACATCTTTCACGCGCATCACGGTTCGACTCCTACGTGGATCTCAGCACCCGACCGTTGCGCTGACAAGTTAAACCTGTTGCGACATTTCGACAATCATCTCGTGCCGACGGTGGATCGTAAATTGTGCGAGATGAAAACCTGTCGGTTCTAACTCCCTCGTTTTCTGCCGCTGAGGTTCCCGGCGAGATCGTTAGCGCAAGCACAATATCGAACCCAGTCGCTAACGCCTCGACGCCATTGGCCGAGGCGTTTTTCCACAGTGCTTCTATCGCTCGCGAACGCCACCTCTCGATCGGATGGGTATAGGGGTGTGCGGGGCACGCGAACCGGGCCCAACCTGCCCAGCCATAAAATGAATGTAACAATCCGGTGCTATCGTGTATCCTGCACCTGTTCCCAGTTATTCAGCTAGCTTTGTACTTCCAGCACTGCGGCAATGTCGCTCAGGCGTGCCGACTGATCCCGATCCGGGTGCAAAGGAGTGGACATGATGTCCAAGCTATCGAGCGCATCGTCGATTCCGGCATTTGCTGACGCTTCCGCGAACTATTCACTCGACGCATGGCAACGTTGGATTCTATTTCTTGACGTGATGCGCCGGCGTGCCGAGCAGTATGAGGAACACGCGGCGCAACGAGCGCCGCACGTGCTGGACTATAAAGTCGAGCTCATCTGTGACGCCCGGACCTTCGAGGAGCCGGTCAACTACGGCCTCGTTCGCATTGTTCCACCCGCCGGCATCGTGATCGATCCGCTCAAGCGTCCCTTTATCGTCGTCGATCCGCGGGCCGGGCACGGCCCGGGTATCGGCGGTTTCAAGGCCGACAGCGAGATCGGCGTGGCAATGAAGGCAGGGCATGCCTGCTATTTCATCGGCTTCCTGCCCGACCCCATGCCCGGCCAGACAATTGAGAAGATCGCACGCGCTGAGGCGCAATTTCTGGAACTCGTGATTTTGCGCCACCCGGAGGCGGACGGTAAGCCCTGCGTCATCGGCAACTGCCAGGCGGGATGGGCGGTGATGATGCTCGCCGCGCTGAGACCGGAGCTGTTCGGACCGATCATCGTCGCGGGGTCACCGCTCGCCTACTGGGCGGGCGTGCATGGACAAAATCCGATGCGCTATTCCGGCGGGCTTCTCGGCGGCAGCTGGTTGACGGCACTTGTCGGTGATCTTGGCGCTGGACAATTCGACGGCGCCTGGCTTGTCCAAAATTTCGAGAACCAGAACCCGGCCAACACCCTGTGGACCAAGCAGTATAACCTCTATTCCAAGGTCGACACGGAGGCAGAACGCTATCTTAGTTTCGAGCGCTGGTGGGGGGGGCATGTCACGCTCAACGCGGAAGAGATGCAGTTTATCGTGGATGAGTTGTTCATCGGCAACAAGCTTGCCACGGGAGACATCCACATCTCAGACGGGACGACCATCGATCTTCGCACGATCCGCTCACCGATCGTCGTCTTTTGCTCCAAGGGAGACAACATAACGCCGCCGCAGCAGGCGCTCGATTGGATTCTCGACCTCTACGGCAGTGTCGATGAAATCCGTTCGCTTGGCCAGACGATCGTCTACGTCGTGCACGAAAAGATCGGTCACTTGGGGATTTTCGTTTCCGGGGGCGTCGCCCGCAAGGAGCATGACGAGTTCGCATCCAACATTGATCTGATCGACGTGCTGCCCCCGGGCCTCTACGAAGCGGTCCTCGAGCCGAAGGGCGAGGCAATAGACCATCCGGAGCTGGTGACCGGCGAGTGGGTTATGCGTTGCGAAAGACGCACCCTGGACGACATCCGCGCCCTGGGAGGCAACGATCTTCAGGACGAGAACCGGTTTGCCGCGGCGGCGCGACTCTCTGAGATCAACCTTGCACTGTACCGCGCCTTCTTCCAGCCTGCTGTGAAAGCCGCCGTGAACCCGTCATGGGCCGAGGCGATGCGGCGACTGCATCCGCTTCGCCTGAGCTACGAGTTGTTTGGCCCGTCGAACCCGTTTCTTGCCTGGGTTCGGGACGCGGCGGAGCTTGTTCGCGAAGACCGTCGTCCCGCAGACGCCGACAATCCCTTCCTTGCCTTCCAGGAACAGGTTTCCGGGCAGATCGTCGAGGGACTCGAAAGATGGCGCAAAGTGACCGAACGGCTGGCGGAGGAGACCTTCGGCGCGGTGTATGGTTCGCCTGTGCTGCAGACTGCACTCGGTGTTGATCCGCTGTCAAACCGCCCGCCGCGCCAGGCACCGAAGAGCATGCTGACCAGCGCGCTGATCGAGGCCCGAACAGCAGCGTTGAAAGAAAAGATACCCGAGGGCGGTCCCCTGGAGGCCCTGGTGCGATCGCTGCTGTTCGTCTGCAAGGCGCGTGGCGGGGCCGACGAAAGGGAGTTCGAGGCCATTCGCAGAATCCGGCGTGACCATCGAGGCGCCAGCCGATTGAACCTGTCGGCGTTCAAGGCACTGGTGCGGGAACAGTATTATATCCTGCTTAGCGAGGAGACGGCAGCGCTTGCAGCGATTCCGGCGATGCTTCCAACAGAGGCCGATGAGCGCCGGGCCGCCTTCGAGGTTCTTCGGGGCGTGCTTGAGGCATCCGGGGCGTTAAATGGCGAGGCGACCAAGCGCTTCCAGCGCTTGACCGAGCTTTTTGATCTTGGAGAGGAAGCGCTCAGCAGCGAACCGATGCCCATGCCGGCCCGCACCGGCCCACGAAACCGCAGCGTATGATGGTCCAGACAGGAGGAGTTTTCCATTGGCTGACACGACCGCGACGACCCATGGGGCATCAAAATACGACCGCCTGATAACGGCTGCGCAGGAGGTGCCGTCTGCGGTCACGATCGTGGCGCATCCCTGCGACGAAACCTCGCTGCGCGGCGCGCTGGAAGCCGCCGAGTATCGTCTGATCGTTCCGGTGCTGATAGGACCCGAATCGAAGATTCGCCAGGTGGCGGCCGACAACCGGCTTGATTTGCGGTCGCACGAGATTATCGACGTGCCGCATAGCCACGCCGCTGCGGCACAGGCGGTGACGTTGATCCGCGAGGGAAGGGGCGAACTCCTGATGAAGGGCAGCCTCCATACCGACGAGCTGATGCGCGAGGTCACCGCTTCTGCAACCGGGCTTAGAACCGAACGGCGCATAAGCCACGTGTTTGTGATGGACGTCCCCGGCCATGCCGACACGCTTTTCATCACCGATGCGGCGATCAATATCTTTCCCGATTTGGACGTCAAACGCGACATCGTGCAGAACGCGATCGATCTTTGGGTCATGATCGGGCTTGGCGAGCCGCGCGTGGCGATCGTTTCGGCGGTCGAGACCGTTACGACCAAGATTCCGTCGACCATCGAGGCTGCGGCCCTATGCAAGATGGCCGAACGTGGCCAGATCACCGGGGGAGTGCTCGACGGTCCGCTTGCCTTCGATAACGCGATAAGCCCGGAAGCTGCCCAGATCAAAGGGCTCACCTCGCAGGTGGCAGGCCAGGCACAGATCATCGTCGTCCCTGACCTCGAAGCCGGTAACATGCTGGCCAAGAACCTGAGTTTCCTCTCCCACGCTGATGCGGCCGGGATAGTGCTTGGCGCCCGCGTACCGATCGTCTTGACCTCGCGGGCGGATTCCGTGCGCAGCCGCCTTGCGTCTTGCGCCGTCGCGACACTCTACGCGGCCGCTCGCCGGCGGTTGACGCAAGTGGCGGCTTGACGCATGGACGCGATCCTTGTCGTCAACGCCGGCTCGTCAAGCCTCAAGTTCCAGATTTTCGAGGTCGCCGAGACGCGACTGGAGCGCCGCGTGCGCGGGCAGATCGATGGTATAGGAACCAGCCCCCGTTTGCGCGCCACCGCCGCCGACGCAACGGCGCTGGTCGATCGCAGTTATGAGCCAGGAGTGGTAAAGGACCTGCCCGCTGCCATCGCCGAAATCCGTACCTGGCTGCAATCGCTCGATGGCATCACGTTCAAGGCCATCGGCCACCGCGTCGTCCATGGCGGGCCGGACTATGCGCAACCGATCCTGGTCGACCATGATATTCTCGACAAACTCGCGTCTTTCCAGGAGCTTGCCCCGCTGCATCAGCCCAACAATCTGGCACCAATGCGCCTTGCCATGGACATCGATCCGGATGTTCCCCAAGTCGCCTGTTTCGACACGGCCTTCCATCGTGGCCACGCCGCCCATACCGACTGCTACGCCTTGCCATGGGCCTTCTACGAGGACGGCATTCGGCGCTACGGGTTCCATGGTCTTTCCTACGAGTATATTTCCGAGCGGTTGACCGAGGTCGCGCCTGCCGTCGCGAAGGGCCGCATCATTGTTGCGCATCTCGGCAGCGGCGCTTCGATGTGCGCGCTGCGGGACGGTCGCAGCCTTGAGACCACAATGGGATTCACGGCCCTCGACGGCCTGCCGATGGGCACCAGGCCAGGCCAGATGGATCCCGGTGTCGTTCTCTACCTGATTGACCAGAAGGGCATGAGCGCCATGGAGGTTACGGACCTCCTCTACAGGACGTCCGGCCTCAAAGGGCTGTCGGGTATTTCCGGCGATATGCGCGACCTGCTTACCAGCAACGATCCGCGTGCGATCTTCGCGATCGATCATTTCGTACACCGCTGCGCGCTGAGTGCCGGGATGCTCGCCGGTGCGCTGGGAGGTCTGGATGCGTTCGTCTTCACGGCCGGCGTGGGAGAAAATGCGCCGGCTATCAGGGCTCGCATTGCCGCGCGCCTGATGTGGCTTGGCGCCGAGCTCGATCCCGTTGCCAACGAGGCGGGCGCGATGCTGATTTCCACCGAGACGAGCCGCGTCGCGCTCTATGTCCTGCCGACGGATGAGGAGTTGATGATCGCTCGCCATACGCTAGCACTTATAACGGTATCCTGAAGCCAAACCTCACGGGAGAAGCAGCCAATGTCCATTCCGGTCGTCAATGCGCAGCTCCTCAGGGGCAGAAAAGGATTGATCGTGGGCATCGCCAACGATCGCTCGATAGCCTGGGGTTGCGCCAGAGCCTTTCACGCTTTCGGCGCCGAACTTGCAATTACCTATCTTAATGACAAGGCCAAGCCGCACGTCGAGCCTCTTGCGCGTCACGTGGACAGTCCGATCTTCATGCCGATGGACATGGCCATTGAAGGCCAGCTTGAATCGGTCTTTGAAGCGATTTCTGAGACCTGGGGCGAGCTCGACTTCGTCGTCCACTCCATCGCCTTTTCGCCCAAGGATACGCTGGGTGGCCGCGTCGTCGACGTGCCGCGCGACGGCTTTCTGAAGACGATGGACATCTCCTGCTGGTCCTTCATTCGCATGGCCCATCTAGCCGAGCCGCTGATGAAGAAGGGCGGCACGTTGTTTACGATGACCTATTATGGCTCGCAAAAGGTCGTCGAGAACTACAACATCATGGGCGTGGCAAAGGCTGCACTCGAGAGTACGGTCCGTTACCTGGCTGCGGAACTCGGACCAAAGAACATTCGTGTCCACGCGATCTCGCCTGGCGCGCTGGCGACACGCGCCGCATCGGGGATTCCCGAATTCGATGAACTGTTGGAAAAGACAAAGACGAAGTCACCGGCCCGGGAGCTCGTCAGCATCGATGATGTTGGCGTTGCAACGGCCTTTCTCGCGCATGACGCTGCGCGCCTGATCACCGGGCAGGTCCTTTACGTTGACGGCGGCTATCACATCATCGACTGAGGAATTCCCCGGTTGGACCAGTAACGCGCTGCCAAAGCTGGCCCGCACGAGAATTCGTGGGACACCTTACGCAGGCGACAAATACCCATCAGCGGTCATCTGCTTGTACGCACACGTGTAAGACCGTTTTGTAGCCGCTAGGAACTAACTCGGCGCATGAGAATTGATGGAGTGGACGCACCCTATTAGGCCCGATCGAGCAGGTCGGTACCGTACGTTCAGAACAGATGGAGCGTGACATGCACGACCCCGCGCTCTCGCGTCGTAGTCAGGCGCAACCCGCTTTTCTCGAACACTGTCAGCATTGGGGTATTTTCTGGCAGGACCTCGGCGATCAGTTCGTTGATCCCGGCTTCGCGAGCAAGCGCGCTGAGGTGGCGCATCAGTGCCCCGCCCACGCCCAGTCCCTGGCATTGGTCGGCTACAGTGAAAGCGACTTCGGCCTGCCCTGACCCGACCACGACGTAGCGTCCGGCCCCCACGATCACCGGTCGTCCGCCTTCTACCGTTACTGCGACCAAAGCCACATGATTGACAAAGTCGACATCAACGAAAAAAGCGATTTCCCGCTCCGTAAAGCTGCGCCTTGGTGCAAAGAAACGTCGGCGGAGGGATTCTGCGGAGCTGCGGCCAACGGCTTCGGCAAATCCGCCACGGTCGTCGGGTCTCATCGCGCGGATTTCGACGCAGCGTCCGCCCCTTAACGCCTCAATCACCGAGTATTTGGCTGCTTCCGCCATGAGATCGTCCAGTCGTTTCCGTATCCCAATGCTGATGTAAAAAGTCGATTCTCAAAAGATATAGTAGTATCATATTTGAGCAGATACGGACATCGGGGGAAGCCTTTGCAGACGTCGTTCTTCGGAAGTCGGAGATAAGACTTGCTGTAGTCATCATGGCCCGACGGAGGCGCCTGTGACGACCTAAGCAGGCAACCTTACATTACCAGGAATGACGAATGCAGTGCACGTGGAGCGAATGTGATCGTAAGCATTCGTGACGGACCCGAGCCAGAAAGAACAGGCAATTTGTGCACGGCGACTGCGTTGCCGCTCGTTGCTTTGGAGGGAAGGTAATGCTCAAGCGCAGGATGTTCGCCTACCTGACGATTGCTTCATTTTTCTCAACGTCTGCCTTTGCCGATCCTGCAATTCTGACGGCGAATGTGAATTTTAGGACGGGCCCCGGCACTGGGTTCGAATCGTTTGGCGTCATTGCGCAAGGTGGGCAAGTGGAAATCAAGGAGTGCGACTCCGGTGCCACCTGGTGCGCCGTGGTTTATTCGGGAAAAAATGGTTTCATCAGCGGCAGGTATCTCAACCAGTCCGAAGTAAGCGCGCCTGGCTGGCCCCGGATGTTTACCAGCGAAACTGGAGCATCGATTAAGCTTTTCCAGCCGCAGATAACCGATTGGCCGGGTTTCACCCGGATCGAGGCCTTGATCGCCTCGGAACTGACGGTTTCAGCCGAGGCCAAACCGGTCTATGGGGTCATCGGTGTTACCGCCAAAACCGTGGCCGACGATGAAACCGGTAATGTCGTCCTGACTGATATCAAGATAACGCGTCTGGAGTTCTCGACGCTTGAGCGCAAGCAACTCGCGACGCTTGCGTTGGGGGTCGGCAAGCTCATACCGACGGACCCGATCACGGTCTCTCAGGAGCGCCTGACGGCGAGTCTTGCGGACTACAAGCGGCTCGCCAACGTCAACGGCATCAAAGCAGAACCGCCGCCGATCTTCACCAGCCAAACGCCTGCGATCTTGGTCCAGACAAACGGCAAGGCAGTCTTTTCGCCGGTCAAGGGAGTGTCGGGTCTCTCGTTCGTCGTCAACAGCAACTGGGACATTTTCAAGGTCGATGCGGAAAACAACTATTATCTGCGTGACGAGAAGAGCTGGCTAAAATCGACCGGCCTTGAAGCTGGCTGGATCAAGGCAGATACCGTCCCGAACCTTATCTCCAGCCTGCCGGACGACGAAAACTGGAGGGAAACGAAGGCAGCACTTCCGCCAACCGCTTTCGCCGACGCCGTCGTTCCGAAGGTCTTCTATTCGGACAAGCCGGCCGAACTGATGGTCTTTGAAGGCGAGCCCGTCCTCGAGCCAGTGGACGCCACGGGACTCGAATGGGCGTCCAACACGACAAGCGCCGTCTTCTACCACACAGTCAGCAAGACATGGTACACGCTTCTGTCCGGCCGATGGTTCTCGTCAAACTCCCTCGATGGCCCCTGGACCTTTGCCACTCCCAACCTGCCGGCCGACTTTCTGAATATACCCGACGATGCGCCGTATTACGCAGTTCGCGCTTCGATACCCGGCACCTCCGAAAGCGCGGAGGCTCGCCTGAAAGCCAGTATCCCGCAAATGGCGCGCGTAGCCGACGGATCGGTAAAGGTGGAGGTGACATATAGTGGCGATCCGAATTTCGAGCCGATTGAAGGCACGTCGCTGTCTTATGCGGTCAACTCGAACGAGCAGGTGATAAAGGTTGCCGACAAGTACTTCGTGCTCAAGGACGGCATCTGGTTCGTGGGCGACACACCTACCGGACCGTTTGTCGTCGCGAAATCTGTCGCCGATGAGATCTATACGATACCCCCGTCTTCCCCGGTCTACAATGTAACTTATGTGCGGATGTACGACACAGAGCCGGATGCCGTTTGGTACGGATACACGCTCGGCTACCTCGGTGCCTATCTCGCATGGGATGCCATCGTGTGGGGCACGGGTTGGGACTATCCGCCCTATTGGGATTATGACGACAACGGTGACTACTGGCCCTACTATCCGCGCCCGGTGACCTATGGCGTGGGCGCTTTCTACAATCCCGCGTACGGAACCTTCGGGCGCTACGGTTATGCCTATGGACCAGACCGGGGCATCGCCGTCGGCGCAGCCTATAATCCCAAAACCGGCACCTATATCCGTGGTGGCGTTGCCGCGGGGGCAAGCGGCACACGAGGCTTCGTCTCGGCCTACAACCCTCGCACAGGCAACGCTTTTGCTGCGCGCGGGGGACAGAACGTCTATGGTTCCTGGGGAAAGGCTGTCGTCAAGCACGGTGGTGAACTCACACGCGTCAGTGGTGGCTGGACTGGGAGCGCCGGCGGGCTGCGCTGGCGCAATACGCAGGGCAATAGCGGCTTCATTGTTGGGGGCAAAGGTGGCGATGTCTACGCCGGCCGTGATGGCAACGTCTATCGTCGCGACGGCGGGCAATGGCAGAAGCATACGCCAGACGGCTGGCAACCCATTCAACGGCCGGCCAGCGAAAATCTAAAGAACGCCGGCCGGCGCACTGCAGCCCAAAACCCGGAAGCGGCTCAACGTATTCAGAACCGGGTCGAAAATAGATCCGCTCCACGACGCAACCAGCAGAGGGTTCGAGAGCGCGCGCCCGACCATCTCTCGTTTGACCGCTCCGGACGGCAATTTGGCAACCAGAATGAACTCAGCCGGAATTACGGACGGCGCTTCCCGGAAGCCGGCGGTAGCTTCCAGAATTTTGATCGTGGCGGCAGCAGCTTCCAGGGAAGTGGTGGGCGTGGCGGCGGCGGCGGCTTCCAGCGAAGCGGAGGGCGCGGCGGGGGCGGCTTTCATGGCGGCGGTCGCGGTGGTGGAGGTCGCGGCGGTGGAGGCCGTGGGCGATGAAGGACGATCACCTGTGCAGCGATCCACACCGGTCGGAAATACATGGATGGCCCCGCGGCCACCTGAAGCTGCGCCGACGCGGCTGAAGCGCCGGAGAACGCCAAGAACTCTCCACGTTCGCACGGTGCCCTCTGACCTTGCGCCGTTGAAAATCCAGAAAACCGGCAGGTACGCAGATGAGGTTCTGATCCAATATCCGCAATGGATCGAGACGCGTCATCTGTCGCTCGAAAGGTGAGACGAACAAGCGCCTTCGGGACGCGCTGCTTGACGAATAGGGGAGGAGGCTGCTGCCTATCGCACAAGTCCTGACGAGACTACTGCGGGCAAAATCGACGTGACAGACGTTTTTATCAGATGTTGTAAGACTCGGCGAAGGCCGACTTGAACAACCTCCCGGCTGGCGATATCGATCGGCACCCACCGGCTTCGCCGGAGACCTTTCTCAGGATAATCATCCGCAATCTGCGTAACCGCCAAGAGGTGAACGGCGACACAGTACTCCGCAGAGGTTCCCTCCTTGCGATAACTGTATGTTCCGACGGCCCGCTCTAGGGTCACCCCCTTGATGCCCGCCTCTTCGAACGCCTCGCGCTGAGCCGCCTCTCGAGAGGTTTCACCGGCTTCGATATGTCCCTTCGGGATGCCCCAGCGACCATTGCGAAGGCTACCGATCAGTAGAACATGCGACCATTCTTCGCCGTTCGAAGTGCAAAGGCAGATTGCTCCGGCCTGCTCGATCCGCGCCGTGGGCGCCGCAAACCTGGATTGCTCGATCGAAACACGGCCCCCGGCGTCTTCAGCAGTGCTAATCATGCTGCATCTCGCTTTTGCGCAACGAATTTAGATCTGAAATTTTTGGAAGCAGCTCAACTGCATCGGGCTTGTTTGTGACAATTTGATGACTATGGCTGCCTTGGCAAAAAAAGGAGGACGCAGCCCGACCGGCTGCGTCAGGCCGCGCACAGGAGCGCAGGCAGGCGACAAGATCGACTCCCCTGCCACCACCGGTGCGTTTCGAGGCAATGCCGCCAATTCGCGTAAGCTTCAACGCTTCCATATGCCTTTCATACTCGCAGTTCCGATGTAAAATTGTTGCAGGCCATAAACTCATGTGGTCGAGGCCAGCGGATCACCCTTCGTTCCAATCCAGGTCTGCAGCACGGTCCAAAGGATGGCCAGCGTCGTTGCGCCGATAAACATGCCGGTAAAGCCCCAGGCTGCCAGCCCGCCGATCACTCCGACGAACAGCACCAGCAGCGGTAGCTGGCCGCTGCGCGCGATCAGCATCGGCTTGACGAAAGTGTCTGTTCCCATGAGCAGGACAACGCCCCATACGACAGTGAAAATCGTCCACCCCGTCTCCCCCTGGGAGCCAAGCCAGATTGCCACCGGCACCCAGACTAGAAGCGGTCCGATTTGGATTACGGCCAGGAAAAACGTCACTGCGGCCAAGACAATCGCACCCGGAACGCCGGCGAGTGCGAAGCCGATCCACGCAAGTACCCCCTCGAGCAAAGCCGTTCCGATCACCCCTATCGCAACGCCCTTGATGGCCTTCGCCGCGGCATCCAGCACTACGGGCCCTCTCGGGCCGATTATGCGCACGGAAATGGCGGATACGAAACCAACCACCCGGATGCGCGAGGCATGAATCATCGCGGCTACGATGATGCCCACGAATATTTCAAGGACGGCCAGCATAAGACCTGCGCTGAAACTGAGAAGCCATCGTCCCGCGGCGGCGAGCTGGGGTTCGTATCGTTGCAACAAGGCCAGTCCGTCGCGCTGAAGCTCTTGCCATACCGGCGTCACCTTGTTTCCGAGCAGTGGGAGACTTGAAATCCACTCGGGCAGATTGGGGATACCGCGACTGCTGGCCTCTCTCAGCCATGTCTCAGTGACATCGACATGGCTGACAACGGAAAAGCAGAGATAGATCAGCGGCACGATCGTGATGGCCGCAGCGATAGCGCCGAAGCTGAACGCAGCCAGACGCCTTCCGCCCAGGAGAGCAACCATTCGATCGAACAGCCCCGCCGTTGCCGTGGCGAGAATCACGGCATAGGTCAGGACACCGACAAAAGGCAGCAATACCCAGAAGGTTGCGGCCAACAGCGCGGAAACAAGCAACAAGGCCAGCGCTGTCTCGATGACCTGCTGTTGCCCACCATTCTTGACGCCTATTTCCTGCATGACAGCACCTCTTGGTCTGGATCAGAAGCTGAACGATCCCGCCGGGTACCTCTGAAAGCGGAGAGGTCTCCGGCGGAAAGTCCTTGCCTCACGAGCGGGCGATGTTTTGACGCGGAGCATTCCGCGAAAACCACAGTATCTCGGAGACTTTGAATAGAAATGCCGTGGTCCAGCCGAACAGCAGGATACCGTTCACACCCTCGATGGCACTGGCAAGCCGCCATTCTTCGGACAGCGTGATGTCGCCATAACCAATCGTCGCGAAGGTAATCGCCGAGAAATATGTGGCTTCCTCAAAGCTCTTCAGTTCTCCGGTCAGCGTGTAAGCCGCTGCCCACAGCATGATCTCGACCATGTGCGCCATCACGAAGCCGACGACGAAAAAGCAACTGATGCCCAACCGGGAGTAGCTGCGCAATTTCTGCGGGTTCGTAACGGGTTCTCGCGCAATACGAAACAGAAGCATGACCGCCGAGCCGTGAATAGCGATGGTGGTCAGCAGCACGCCAGTTGCCATGATGATCTGTATTAACATCGTTCCATCCCTCAAGGAGCCAGCAAGAAATGCCGTGTCATGAGTCGCGCGCGCACCCGCTGTGACGGTTGTACATTTCCGTTGCCATCGCTGGCGCTCACCTGGGTTCCGCTCCGGCTCCTTGCAGTCCAGATAAGTCAGGGTCTGTCGAGAACGCCGCCACCGCCTCCTCCAGCTCATCGAAAATCATGGCGGGACCGATTTTGGCAAGAACGCCAGAACGTTCCAGTAGCTCAAGCGGCTCACTATGAAGTCCAACGATGGCGAATTTCATTTCCCGCTCCTCCGCCAATGCCCGGATCTCATCGAGCGTGACGGCCGCGGTGCTGTCGATTTGCGCGGAGGCCCCGGCATCGAAGATGAACCCTTTGGTATCCGGTCCCAGTTTGGCAATGATATCTTCAATCCGACTCTTGACGTAGTCGGCATTGAAGAACAGCAGACTGCCCTGGAGCAGGTAGATCACGACACCGGGAACCGGCTCGGCTTGTTTATGCCGATGAAGCTTGTAGAAGCCGTCGCGCCCTGGAATTCGACCCAGCAATGCATCGCGCGGCTTCATTCCTTGCATGATGAGATAGAGTAATGTCGCAACAACCGCGACGATGACACCCTTCAAGACGCCGAGACCGAGCGCGCCCGCAATGCTGATAAGGGCAAATAGGAACTCGACCCGGCTGATCCGCCATACCTCTTGCAGGGTTCTCAGATCGATAAGGCCTATTGCGGCCGATGCGAGTATGGCCCCTAGTGCGGGCGCAGGCAGGAGTGCGAGCGCATCGGTCAGGAACAGGACCGTCAGCGCCAGGGCGACGGCGGAGAAAACAGCCGCCAATTGCGTCTTTCCACCCATCAGGTCATTGATTGCAGTACGGGAATCCGACGCGGTTACAGCGAAGCCGCCGAACAATCCCGAGGCCAGGTTGGCTGCGCCAAATCCAAGAAGTTCACGATTTGCGTCGACGGGGTATTTGTTCTTGGCGCCAAAACTGCGCGCGGTCACGATACCGGAGCCGAAGCTCATGATTAGTACGGCTGCGGCGCCGAGGATAAGGTCATCGATGGAGACACCATGCGGGATCGGTATTGATGGTGATGGTAGCTGAGAGGGCACGACGCCAACAACGCGGATTCCCACGGCAGGAAAATCAAATACGAAGGACAGGGCGGTTGCGAGCACCACGATAACAAGCGGTGCTGGCATAGCCGGACGCCATGCTGTTAGCAGCCGGAGCAGAACAAACAATCCGATGCCCAGTCCAAGGGAGGGCCAATGGATCAGTTCCGACTTTGAAACGATTTCGAATAGTGGCCCGAACAGCCCGTCGCTCTCGATCTTCACGCCGGTCAGTCGGCCGATTTGCCCAACGAGAATCGACAGCGAGATACCGGTCATGAAGCCGGTCAGGATCGGGCGCGAGAGGAGATTGGCGATGAAGCCAAGCCGAAGGAAGCTTCCCAGAAAGCAAAAGAGACCGACTATTGCGGCTATCGCGGCGGAAGCCACGATATTTTCGGCGGTCGACGACAGGCCGAAAGAGACGAGGACTGCGGCGAGCACGGTGACGGTGCCCGCGTCCGGGCCGACGATGAGCTGCCGCGAGGATCCGAGCAGAGCATAGCCCAGAACCGACATGATGCTGGCATATATGCCAACTTCCGGCGGCAATCCGGCAAGTGCAGGGTAGGCAATCGCACTTGGCAAGCCAACTGCGGCGATGGCCAACCCGGATGTCAGGTCCTGCCGAAGCCACTCCGCCCGATAGTCTCTTAGGCTGGATATGAGAGGAAGGGTCGGCATGGCGGCGAACATCTCCAGGGTTGAAGGAGCGGCACTTTCTGCGACAGCATCGCTTGCGAACGCGAAATCAGTGCTCGACGTTTGCGGCAACAATTCCGAGATCGACAAGGCCGGCAACGAAAAGCTGGACGGCCACTGCGGTCAACAGGATCCCGAAGACGACTTCGGAAATCACCAGGCTGGCCGGCTTCATGCGCTTTGCCAGCACATCGATATTGGTAAACACCAGATAATCGAACGCGGCGACGAGCAGGATCAGGCCGACGACGAGCGCGACGCTGGCGATCGAGACGACTTCGTCGGATGCAATGATGAGCACGGTAATGCCGACCGGATTGAGCATATAGGGAACAGCAAGGGGAAAGACCGCGATCTTTGCCGGATCGACCGGCAACTCGAGGTCTTCATGGTGCTT
>UCOA01000141.1 GCA_900474095.1 Hyphomicrobiales bacterium
GATGCGCGTGTTGGTGGCGCCCAGCGTCGCGGCGGCATCCGTCAGGTTCGTCAGCATCTTGTCAACGGCGCTGATCATGCCTTCGATGCTATCGTCGGTGGTCGTAGCGTCCAACGCGATTTCGGTACCAACCGCTGCCCCGGTGGAGCCCGCGTCGATCAGGTAGTACGTCGCGTCGGCTGTGCTCGCACCGGATGGCTCGACAACCGCGACGTCCTCGGTAAGGAGACCCAGCTGCGCGTTATTCATATCGACCAGAACCGAGGTCGAAGCATCGAATTCCAGGACGCCGACAGAAACGGTGCCGGTGGAGGAACGGGTGAACGAGCCGACCATTTCCTTGGTGCCGATAGCAACCGCGGTGTCGTTGTAGAGCCAGTTCTCGCCTGAGAAGGACGCCGACTCAGCGGTCGAAACCAGCTGGTTCTTGAGTTCGGTGAGCTCCTTGTTGATCTTCAGCTTGTCAACGCCCGGTTCGCGGGCAGCGACCAGCTTGGCCTTGATTTCGGAGACAACGTCGATGGCGGCGTTCAGACCGGTATAGGCCGTGTCCGTCTTGGCAGCGCCGAGACCGAGAGCGTCCTGGACGGTGGAGAGAGCCTTGTTGTCCGAACGCATGGTCGTTGCGATCGACCAGTAGGCAGCGTTGTCGGAAGCGTCGCCAACGCGCAGGCCGGAGGAAATCCGACCCTGGGTCGATTCCATGTCGGCGCTGATGGAGCGCAGCGTCGAGAGAGCTGCCATTGCAGAAGAGTTCGTCAGGATGCTTGTCATTGGGGTTGTCCCTCTAGATACGAAATACAATTGGGGGACATACCGGACTGAAATACTTACCGGTGATGACGGCTCGGCATCATGCCACTCGGCCCCTGTTGGTCAGGCGGTCCAAATCCGTCATGTGAGGGTAATGTCGCAGGCAAACATTGCAATTTGTTTAAACGGGGCCTTGGCGCCGGGAGGTCAGAAACCACGGATCATCGACGAGCCGGGCAGCAGCCCGTCGAATTTACGAATAGAATTCAAATAGTTGATGATTATTCGCACAATACCGACGGGCCGGGAAATTGACCGTCCGTTAACCACGCGGATCGATCAGCTGAACGACCGCACGAGACTGCCGACGAGCAGGTTCCAGCCGTCGATCAGGACGAAGAAAAGGATCTTGAAGGGCAGCGAGATCGAGGTGGGCGGCAGCATCATCATGCCCATCGCCATGGTGATGGTCGCGACGATCAGGTCGATCACCAGAAACGGCAGCATGATCAGGAAGCCGATCTCGAAACCGCGTCTGATCTCGGAAATCATGAAGGCCGGCACCACGGCGCGAAGATCGACCTTGTTGTCGGCGACGACATTCTGGCCCTTCTCCCGGGCGATGTCGATGAAGAGCTGCAGGTCCTTGTCACGCGTATTGGCGAGCATGAACTCCCGGAACGGCTCCGAGACGCGCGTCATCGCCTCGGTTTCATTGATCTGGTTCTGCAACAGCGGATTAATGCCGTTCTGCCAAGCGCGATCGAACGTCGGCGCCATGACGTAGAAGGTCATGAACAGGGCAAGGCTCACCATGATCATGTTCGAAGGGGTGGTGGCGAGACCCATGCCGGAACGCAGGATGGCGAAGGCAATGACGAAGCGGGGAAAGCTCGTCACCATGATCAGGATGCCGGGCGCAACCGACAGGACGGTCAGAAGGCCGAACGTGCGGATGATCCAGGACGCGACAGAGCCGTCGACGGGCGTCCTCAGGATGTCGGCGGGAAAGCCCTGTGCACCCGCGATACCCGACATCGCCATCATGGCGGCTATGAATGCGATGGTCCGAATCATTGAATAACGAATGTCCTGAAGATGACATTGGTTACGCGTCCTTCGGAGCGAAGGTCAACCCGTTCTTCTATGTCATCCTTCAGATACTGAAATCCGCGCGGCCCCTGGATCTGCTGCAGCGACACGGTCTTCATGTAAGCCGCGATATCCTGATGGATCTGCTCGGCCATGGCGACGTCGGGCGCGCCCTTGAAAAGCAGCGCTATTTCGAGCCGGATCCAGTTTTCGGTGGGGTAAGCAAGATTGGTCGTGATCGCGTCGAGTTGAACGACGCCGTTGGCTTCGGTGGCAATCCGCGGCAGCGCTTCGTCTTTGTTGTTGCCCTCTTCGCCGCCCGCCTCCTTGGCTTTCTTGTTGGCAACTGCGGCTTTCGCCTCCTCGATCATCTTCGCTTCTTCCACGCTGAGCGGCTTTGGCGCAAGGGCGCCGCCCACCAGCCATCCGCCCCCGCCTGCCAGCAGTGTCAGAACGACAAGCGCAGCAATCGTCATCACCCTCGATGACCCCTTGGGCGCAGGCGAAGCCGTATCGGGATCTTCCATGTTCAAATCCATCTCGTGTTATGTCGTGCGGACGCGGCGATCACGCCGTCAGATCGGCGAGACGATGTCCATGACCTGCTGCCCCCATGGCGGCTGTTGTACTTCGGTCAGACGGCCGCGGCCGCCATAGGAAATGCGCGCCTCGGCGATCTTGTCGTAGGAAATCATGTTCTTCGCATCGACGTCATAGGGCCGGACGATACCGGCGACGTTAAGGATGCGGATCTCATGGTTGACGCGCACTTCCTGCGAACCGCTGATCAGAAGGTTGCCGTTTTCAAGCACACCGGTCACGACGGCCGCGACAAGCAGAACCAGCTTTTCGGACCGTTCCGTCGTGCCCTCGCCCTTCGTCTTGGTGTCCGAACCGTAATCGAGGCCGCCCTTCCAGCCGAAATCGCTCGATTCGGACTGGCCGTTGGCGCCGATGGTGAAGCCGCTGTCGTTGGTCCGGCTGCGATCGGTCTTGTTGTCGAAGGAGGCCTTGTCGTCGATACGGATATCGACGGTCAGAATATCGCCGACCTTGAGAGCGCGCGCATCCTTGAACAGCGCCGCCTGATTGTCACTCCAGATGGAGAAACCATTGGCGACGTGGCGCGGCTCCTTCGGATACATCGCCATCTGCGGCGTCTGCGCATATTGCAGGCCGCTGCCGATCGGGCTCATCGAAGGTGCCCTGCCGATTTCATTGAAAGTCTGGTTCTGGCATCCGGACAGCAGGCTGACAGCAAGAAGAACCGAAAGCGGATATCTCATGACGGTTCCTTCGATGTTGTTGAATCGCTGGCGCTGGAAATGATGTTGGTAAGAACGGCAGCCTTGTCGCTGCTCATCTCGCTGAGGATGAGGCTCGACTGGCGCGGCGGCAGCTTCATGACGATCGCCGCGGCGATGGCGGGATTAACCAGCTCGAGCTGCCCGGCTGCCGCATCCGCTTTCATGGTCTTGTAGATATCGACGAGGCCAAGCTCGGCCTGCTTCAGGAAATCATTGCGGCGTTTCAGCCAGTCCTCGTATTCGGCACGGCGTTCCTCGAGCTTGACGATCCGGGCATCGACCTCGCCCTGGAGCTTTTCCAGATCCTGCTTCTGCAAGAGGTACCGCTGGTCGCGAGCCGCATCGGCGATATTGGTACAGAACTGCTGGATTTCGTCGCCATTTGCCGGAATGGCTGTCGCGGGTGCTGCGACTTCCTGCGCGAAGGCGCCGGGCATGGAAAGCATGGTGCAGCCGGCGGCCACCATCATCAGGCGACGGCGCAGGCTGTTGGCTTGAGCCGAGAGAATGGTTGCAGTCATTGCAATACGAGCTCCGCCTGGAGGGCACCGGCCGTCTTGATGCCCTGGAGAATGGAAATGATGCCGTCCGGCTTCACGCCGATGCTGTTGAGCCCGGCGACGAGCGAGCGCAGGTTCGAACCGTCGAGGATGGCGACGGTGCCGCCGTCCTGCGCCGCGTCGATGGTCGTATTCGGCTCGATCGCCGTTTCGCCGCGTGAAAAGGGCTCCGGCTGCACGACGGTCGGCGTTTCCGAGACTTGAACCGTCAGCGTGCCGTAGCTGACGGCAACCTTGTTGATCCGCACGTCCTGTCCGATCACGATCGTACCAGTGCGCTCGTTGATGACGACGCGCGCGGGCACGTCGGTCTCGATAACGAGGTTTTCGATATCGGCCATCAAGCGGGAAAGATCGGCCATCTTCGGCTTGTCGATGACGACCGTCTGGGAATCCTGCGCCTGAGCGATATTGTCGCCAAACTGGGCCTTGCTGTAGCGGTTGATCGCTGCGGCCATGCCGACGGCGGTCGAGAAATCGGGATTTCTCAGCTGAAGAACGAGATTGAATGCATCCTTGAACTTTGCCGGCAATTCGCGCTCGATGATGGCGCCGTTCGGGACGCGACCGGACGTGGTGACCCCCTGCGTCACCGAAGCCGCATCCCCCTGGGCATTGAACCCCGTCACGACGACCGATCCCTGCGCAACCGCATAGATCTGGCCATCGGCCCCTGAAAGCGAGGTCATCACCAGCGTGCCGCCGCGAAGCGAGGTGGAGTCGCCGAGCGACCCGACGGTCACGTCGATGCGGCTGCCGGCGCTCGCGAAGGGCGGCAGATTGGCCGTCACCAGAACCGCGGCGATATTCTTCGCGCGCGATTCATCATCCTGCGTCGAAATACCGAGGTTCTGCAGCATGGCGCGCAGCGATTGTGCGGTAAACGGTGAGGACCGCAAGCTGTCGCCCGTCCCCTGAAGGCCGACGACGAGGCCGTAGCCGATCAGCTGGTTCTCGCGTCCTGACTGCACCGAGGCGACATCCTTGATGCGCGAGGCAGCCTCGGCCGGCGTGATCGTCATGGCGACGACCGCGAAGAAGGCAAGGCACCATTTGCCGAAACGAAATGTCATTTTGCCACCACATGAATTGTTCCGTCTTCCATCACCGTTCCGGAAACGATGATGCCGGAATCCGTGTTGCGCACACGGATCAGGTCGCCGACCGCGGCGTTCTGCAGCGGAGCGCCGCCTGCCGTGATCGTCAGGTGCCCGTTGGTGAAGACGATCCGCACTGCCTTGCCGCGTTCAACCGCATAGGGGTCGCGCAGGCCAGATACCAGAATGACGCGCCCTGCGAGCAGCGTGCGACCGGTCACCTTGCCGAGGACCTGCTCCGTGGATGTCGCATAGTCGCCGGTGAGCGCCGGGTTGGTCACCTCGACCTCTTCGAGGCGGCCGGCATCGATGATTTCGCCGGGATAGATCGTCTGGGTAGGAATGACCGCCATGCGCTTTTCGGCGAGCGCCAGGCCCGGAGACATCAGGCAGACGCAAAGGGAACCGGTCACCGCCAGCGCCCGCACAAGAAATCCTCCGCGGGTCGCAGCAGCCGTCACTATCATTGCGATCCGGCGAAACGTCATGTTTGCCATTCCCTCTGTTACCTCAGGTTTTTGCTGACCGTCGCGGCCATTTCGTCGGCCGCCTGGATGATCTTCGAGTTCATTTCATAGGCGCGCTGGGCGGAGATCAGGTCCGTGATTTCCTTGACCGGATCCACGTTCGACGCTTCGAGATACTTCTGCTTGATCTGCGCGTAGCCGGGATCGGCCGGCGTACCGATCACCGGCTCGCCCGAGGCGGGTGTCTGCTTGAAAAGGTTGTCGCCCTGCGGTTCGAGGCCCGCCTCGTTGACGAAGTTGGCGATCGTCAGTTGGCCGATTTCTTGCGGGATGGTGTCGTTGCCGATGCGGACGGTTACCTGACCGGACGAACTGACGGTGATCTCGCTCGCATTCTGCGGCACGGTGATTTCCGGGACGACGGTATAGCCGTCGATGGTGACGAGCTGACCTTCGGCATTGGTGTTGAAGGCGCCGGCGCGGGTGTACGCCGTCTCGCCGTCCGGGGTCTCGATCTGGAACCAGCCGCGGCCGATCAGCGCCATGTCGAGGTCGTTGCCGGTGCTGACGAGGCTGCCCTGAAGATGCAGATTGCGCACGGCGGACGTCTGGACGCCGAGACCGATATTGGCGCCTTCCGGGACGATTGCCTGGTTGGCGCGGTTCGGGACGCCCTGGGCGCGCTCGGTCTGGTAGAGAAGGTCGGAGAACTCCGCCCGCGCGCGCTTGTAACCGGTGGTGTTGATGTTCGCGATGTTGTTCGCGATCACTTCCAGGTTTAGCTGCTGGGCGTTCATGCCGGTCGCGGCGATGGAAAGAGCCTTCATTATATTGTTCCTTAAATCGACATGCGTGCGATTTCGAGATAGGCGCTCACCACCTTGTCGCGGATGGCGATGGCGGTCTGCAGCGATTGCTCGGCATTCATGACGGAATCGATGACTTCGCGGGTGTTTGCTTCGCCGCGAATGCCCTGGATGGAGGAGACTTCCGACTGCTTGAGGCTGTTGGTCATCTCGGCCGCCATGTTGCCCATGACTTCGGCAAAGCTCTGCGATTTGCCGGCAGTTGCTGCGCCACCGAGAATGCTTTGTGCTGACGAGGTGCTGGAGGAGGTCGCGACGTCCTTGACGCTCGAAATCGCCGCGCCGATGGTCTCAATTGCATTGATCATTATTGCGAAGCCCTCAGGAGGTCGATTGTTGCGGAGATCAGGTCGCGTGCCTGCTTCGTGGTCTGAAGATTGGCTTCATAGGAGCGATTGGCTTCCCGCATGTCGGCCATTTCGATCAGCACGTTGACATTCGGCAGCTTGACCATGCCCTTGTCGTCGGCAGCCGGATTACCCGGATCGAATTCGATGGTGAAATCGGAATCGTCGGTTCCAAGGCGCTGGACCTCGACCGTGGCGGCGCCGCTGGCGCGATCGACCTCCGACGCAAAACTGACGGTCTTGCGGCGATAGGGATCGGTTCCCGGCGCATCGCCGGTCGAGCGGGCGTTGGCGATGTTTTCCGACACGATGCGCAGCCGCGTCGATTCCGCTTCGAGGCCGGAGGCCGAAACTTTAAGAGCTGAAACCAGAGGATCCATCGCGCTTATTTCCGTACCGTCATGAGCATCATCCGATGAAACGCCTTCACGAGCCCGGTATTGAGCTCGTAGTCGCGCTTGACTTCACCGGTCTTCATCAACTCCTGCTCCAGCTGGACGCTGTTGCCCGACTGCTGCACTTCGGCATCGCTGATCAGGCTGGTTTCCGTCACCTGAGCGGCGGTGCTTCCATCCGTGAAATGGGCGGGATTGGTGGCGGCCATCTGAAAGCCGGTTTCCTGCAGGACGCTTTCGAAGGGCTTGACGTCCTTGGCCGCGTAGTGCGGCGTATTGGCATTGGCGATGTTGCCGGCGACGACGTTCTGGCGGACTGCCAGCCATTGCGCCTGCCGGGACGCGAGGTCAAAAAGCTGTATAGGTTGCATCATGCGACTCCATGCTTGTTGCTGGAGAACCTAGGCAAGCAATCTTGCGTGGGACTGAATTGAAAAAAGGGCCGTATGCTGCGGGTGCTAACAACCGCTTTCCAAGCGACGGCTTCGCATTGCATGCGCTCGGTCAGCCAAAAAACGATGCAACGGCAAAGGTCTGGCGCGTTTCAGCGCCCTTCTATGGTCACAACCCGTTACATTTGCCTGGCAATGCACAGGTTGACGACGGTAGTCGTCGAGGCGGCGAATCACTCAGCCTGCTGGATTTCGCCCTTGGAGGTGATCATCACCCAGCGCCCGTCGCGCTGCTCCAGTGTGGCAAGACGACTGTTGTCCGGCAGGATCGAGCCGATCCGGACAATGTACATGCCGCTGCTGTCTTCGATCAGCGCGCGGCCATTTGCGACATGAACCAGCTTGAAGCCTGTCGCCGCCGGGAACGGCTGCTCCAAGCCATCTTCCGGAGCGCCGTCCAGCTTCCTGCTTTCGCCTTCCGGAACCGTCGCCGTTGTCAGTTGATCAATCGCCGCCTGGGTTGCTGCATCGCGGTCCGTCATGGCCAGCGGCGAGGAGGCGCCGCCTGAGCCGGCGCGGCCCGGCACATCGCGGGTGCTGCCCTGCCAAAGCGACGGCATCGAGAACTGGTCCTGGTGCAGGAATGCATACCAGGGAAAGAAGGTAGCGAGGGCCGCAAGGGCAATCCCGGTGGCGCCCAGCGCCTTGTCGATCAGCGGTGTGCGCTCGCTGCGCTTGCGCTGCGGCACGATTTCGTCGGCGTCGTAATCTATCACCCCTTACCCCCTTCGCGCGTTCTGCGCCTGGCCGCCGTTGTTCGCCGCCGCCTTCAGCGCATTGGCGAGGTCGGTGAACGCATCCAAGGCCGGCCGCTCGCCCGGCGTCTGTTTCAAGACCTCGTAGATGACCGGCACCTGCTTGATCGCCATGTCCAGGTCCGGATCACTGCCGGGGCGATAGCCGCCGATCAGCCTGAGGTCGCGCGTTTCCTCGAAGCGGTGGATCAGCGATTTCAACCGTGCCACGAGCTTTTCCTGATCCGGCGTCCAGGCCTTTCGGGCAAGACGCGAGATCGAAGCAAGTGGATTGACCGGTGGATAGCGGCCCTCTTCGGCAAGGCTGCGTTCCATGACGATGTGGCCGTCGAGAATACCGCGGGTCGAGTCGGCGATCGGATCGTTGTGGTTGTCGCCGTCGACGAGAATGGAGATGATCGCGGTGATCGTGCCCGCCCCTTCGGCACCCGGCCCGGCACGCTCGAGCAACCGCGGCAGTTCGGTGAAAACGGATGCCGGATAGCCGCGCGCGATCGGCGGCTCGCCGGAGGCTGTTGCGACCTCACGGATGGCGTGAGCAAAACGGGTGACGCTGTCGATAATCAAAAGGACGTTGTCGCCCTGGTCACGGTAATGTTCGGCGATCGTCACCGCCGTCAGCGGTGCCATCTTGCGCAGCATCGGGCTTTCATCGCTGGTCGCCACCACAGCGACCGACTTGGAGAGGTTTTCACCAAGTGTGTCCTCGATGAATTCGCGCACTTCACGGCCGCGTTCGCCGACCAGTGCGATGACAACCTTGTCGAAGGCATCGGCCCTGGCAAGCATCGACAGGAGCGTCGATTTGCCGACGCCGGAGCCCGCGAAGACGCCGAGACGCTGGCCGAGGCAGAGCGGAGAAAAGATGTCGATCGCCCGGACGCCGGTGCGGAAGCCATGCTCGACGCGCTTGCGGGTCATGGACGGCGGCGCCGTATTGGAAATCGACCGGCGAATGTCGCCCTGCAGCAGCGCGCCGCGACCGTCGATCGGATCGCCCAGCGAGTTGATCGTGCGGCCGCACCAGGATTCCGTCGGCGCAATACGAAAGGCGCCCTTGCGGATCACGGTGTCATGAATGCCGATCGGATCGCCCGGCTCGATCGGGCAGACGACAACCGTCTCCTGCTCGACCTTGACGACTTCGCCGAGATGAATGCCCGTCGAACTCTTGTGGGCGACGAACTCGCCGAGGCGAACATGTCTCGAAAGCCCGGTTACCGTATAGTAGCCGGCCGAAATCGTCTGGACGTGGCCACCGGGCGCAATCGAAAACTCCGGATTGGAATAACGCCCGACAAGCCCTGCGAGCGCCGCGAGCGATGTCGAGGAATTGCGGATCTGGAGTTTCTCGTTCTGCATTCCGGTTCCTGCCGTGTAAGCTTCCCTGCTCTCCCGAGCATCTCAGGGCGGGCTTTAATCGTCTGAAAAAGCAAGGCTATTTGCTGCCGCCGAGCGTCTTGATCGCCTCATCGAGCGAGCCTTCACTGTCGCGCATCAGCGAAGTGATGTTTTCGAAGGCGCGCGACACCATGATCAACTGAGACATTTCCTGAACCGGATTGACGTTCGATTCCTCGACATAGCCCTGCATCACGCCGACATCGAACCGATCAACGACCGGCTCGGCCGCAGTGTTCGGGATCACAGCGCTGTTGTCGTAGCGGGAAAAGCCGTTGGCGAAGTTCGCTTCATAGAGCCCCAACGCGGCGACCTGCGTTCCATCCTGCTGAATGGCGCCGTCTGCGCTCACCTTGATTTCGCTCGCTTGAGAGTTGAGCCGGATCGGCGCACCGCCTGCATCGAGAACCGCATATCCGCGGAGTGTCACCAGATCGCCTGTTTCCGTGAGAGTGAAGCGACCGTCTCGGCTCAATGCGGGGCCGGCGGGCGTGTCGATCTGGAACCAGGCATCGCCCTTGATGGCAAAATCCAGCTCGTTGCCGGTCCTGTTCAGGCCCCCATTATTGGTATTGAGAAATTCCTGCCCTTCCGACACGAAGGACACCTTGGTCGGCCGCGTATCGCCAAGCAACTGGTTGAACTTCACCTCAGTCGCGCGGAATCCGACCGTGCTCGAGTTCGCGACGTTGTCGGCCAGCGTGTTCATGCGTTTTTCAAGCGCAATCTGGGAAGAGACGGCAACATAGAGACCGGTTTGCATATCAGCGTCCCCCGAGTTTCAGCGTATTGATGGATAGGAGAAGGTCGGAGGAGATTCCGTAGCCGCTGGATGAACCGAAAACGGCGAGCGGATCGTAGGGCTCCGAGGAATTGCTGATCTCCCACAGGGCGGTGAACCGTTCGAGCATCTTCGACAGCTTCGTCGGATCCTGAAAGTCCTTGATGTCGATCACGTTTTCGATCGCGGCCGCCTGTTTGTCGATGTCGGAAGCGGCGAACTCGTCGGGCATCTGCAGCAATGTGCGTGTCACCTGCGCCAATGCATTGTCGGCGAGCAGCCCATAGGCGTTGGTGATCGAGGGTGCCATGCGTTCGAAATAGAGCGCCAGGCGAACGCCGGAATTTTCCTCGCCGGCATTCTGCTCAAGGGTCTGGCGCGTATATTTGTCGACGACGCCCTTTTGGGCTTTCTCAAACGATGTCGCAGCCGTGCCATTGCGGGCGAAATTGAGCGATTCGACCAGATCGGTGTAGCGGCTGTCGGTCAGTTGCTTGGCAAAAGCGTCGTCGGTATCGATGCCTTCGGTCAGCACCTTGCGCATGAAGGCCTTCGCGTAGCCCATGTCCTCCAGGCCGTGCGCCTTGATCGCATAGTTATAAAGCCGCGCGTCGGCGAAGAAATCGTCGATGGTTTTAACGTTGCCGATATTGGCCAGATAATATTCGGTCTCGCGCGCAACATCCGGCTGCTCGGAAACCCGTTCCAGCGATGTGGTGAGGTTGCCTGCTATCATCTGGTAGCTGGTGTAGGTCGTCGTCACGACATCTCCCCGTTCATCCATGAGACATGGCGCAATTCGCGCCGATTGGCCGGAAAACTGCAGGAGCTTGCTTGCGCGAACCTGTTTGCGCGCAAGTCCCTCAAAAAGCGGGCCGACAGCCAGCCTCACGCAAGGCTGGCCGCCTAACGATACGGTCGAAAATCCACCTTTGCGGCAGGTATCGAAATGAACATCATCATCGGGCTCGTCTTGACGATCGGCTGTATCCTTGGCGGCTTCATTGCAATGGGTGGCCACATGGAAGTCCTGAACCAGCCCTTCGAGCTTGTCATCATCGGCGGCGCCGGCCTCGGCGGCTACATCATGGCCAATTCGATGAAGGTGCTCAAGGATACCGCCAAGGCGCTCGGTGAAGCCTTTCGCCACAAGGTGCCGAAGGAGCGCAACTATCTCGACACGCTCGGCGTTCTCTACAGCCTGATGCGCGACCTGCGCACGAAGTCGCGCAACGAGATCGAAAGCCACATCGACAACCCGGACGAATCCTCGATTTTCCAGTCGGCCCCGACGGTGCTGCAGAACAAGGAACTGACGGCCTTCATCTGCGACTACGTCCGCCTGATCATCATCGGCAATGCCCGCAGCCACGAGATCGAGGCGCTGATGGACGAGGAAATCAATACGATCACCCATGACAAGATGAAGGTCTATCACGCGTTGACGACGATGAGCGACGCCTTCCCCGCCATCGGCATCGTCGCCGCCGTTCTCGGGGTGATCAAGGCGATGGGCGCGATCAGCGAGGCGCCTGAGATCCTCGGCGCCAAGATCGCCGCCGCCCTCGTCGGCACCATGCTCGGCATCTTCCTGTCCTACTGCATCACCAGCCCGGTGATCGCCAACATCAAGGCCGTGCGCGACAAGCAGAACCGTCTCTACATCATCGTCAAGCAGACCCTGCTTGCCTACATGAACGGTTCGGTGCCACAGGTGGCGCTCGAATACGGCCGCAAGACCATCTCCGCTTACGAGCGTCCGTCGATCGACGCTGTCGAGCAGGAAATGATGAACCCCGGCGGTGGCGGCGAAAGCAAGGCGGCTTGATCCCATGACGGCAGCATCGAAAAACAACGTGTACACCTTCGACCGCAAGCTGCTCGCCCGCATGACCGGCGCGCTTGGCGACACCAAGACGATCGGCAAACTGTGCGGCGAAATCGGCCATGTCTTTACGGAATTCCTGCCGGACATCTTCCGGAACGAGACCGATCTCGATATCGAGATCGGTTATGCCGGTTTCGACATGGGCTTGAAGTCCGAGCTGATCGCCGGACTCGGCAATGGTGTCGCCCTGTGCGATACGGCGCTGCGCAACTGGTGCCCGGACTTCGTCCTCAGCTGCGATAGCCCAGTGATCATCACTTTGATGGAAATCCTGCTGGGCGCGCCATCTGACGCCATCGAGGAACCGAAGCCGCGCACGCTCTCCAACATCGAACTCGATGTCGCGTCGATGATATTCGAAAAAATCGCCGATGTGCTGAAATCGGCCGTCAGCGCCTCCGGCGGCTTCGAGCCTTCCGTCGGCAGGCCCTACAATGCCACCGAACGGCCGGCCACGGACCCGGAGGTCGAGGATGTCTTTGCTGCTTGCATCAACGTGACGATGGGGCTTGGCCCGGTTCTTTCGACCTTCTCGATCATCGTTCCGCAAAAGGTCCTGCTGAAGACCACCGTCGTCTTCCCGAAAGGCATCGGACAGGCCCGCAAGGCCAAAGGCGCGTGGGGCGAACAGCTGGAGCAGCAGGTCCGCCGCTCAGCCGTCAACCTCGAGGCCCGCATCAAGCTGCAGAGCCTCACCCTCGATACGATCAGCCGCCTGCAGCCGGGCGATGTCATTCCCTTCCAGGACGCCAAGGATGTGCGTGTCGAAATCAATGCCAATGGCCGCGACCTCTATGTCTGCGAGCTCGGCCGGTCCGGCGCAAAATATACGGTCCGGATCAAGGACACCCACGGTTCGGAGAGCGACATTCTCCACCACCTCATGAGTTAAAAACCCCCTGCCTTACCCGGCAACATGGTTGGGGCAAGTTTCAACTGGAATAGTTCGCACATGGCACCGAAGAAAGCACCAATTGAAGACAAGACGATCCTGAGCGCCGGCGATGCCGAGCTCGATCAGGCCATCGACGATCTGCGTGGCGTCCTGCAAAGCGATGCCACCGGTACTGCTCCGGCGACTGATTTCGGCATGGATTTCGCGGCGACGGTTGGCGAGACATCGGGTTTCGGCAGTACGTTCGATGCGTCCGCGACCGACCTTGGCAGCTTTGGGGGCGATTTCGGCGGCGGCAGCAGCGATTTCGGCGACCTCGCGCAGGACGACGTCGGATCTTTTGGCGGCGGTTCCTTCGGTAGTTCGAGCAGCTTCGAGGAGATAGCCTCCAGCGAGCCGGGCAGCGGCATGACGGCCAATCTCGACCTGATCATGGATATTCCGATCGATGTTCAGATCGTTCTCGGCACCAGCCGCATGCAGGTCTCCGGTCTGATGAACCTCACGGAAGGCGCCACCATCGCGCTCGACCGCAGGATCGGCGAGCCGGTCGAAATCGTCGTCAACGGCCGTATGATCGGCCGCGGCGAAATCACCGTGCTCGACGAAGACGAAACACGTTTCGGTGTGAAGCTCATCGAAATCAAGGGTACCAGTAAGGTTTGAACCCGGTTACGGGTTATGAGGATCAATCCATGATGGATTTCGACAATTTTGAAGCTTCGGCACCATCGAGGCCTCTCAGTCAGATGGACAAGGCCGCAGCCGTTCTGCTTGCCATGGGCAAGCCGATTGCGGGCAAGTTGTTGAAGTTCTTTACGCAAAGCGAACTGCAGGGCATTATCGCCTCGGCTCAGTCGCTTCGCTCGATCCCGCCCCACGAACTGGAAATCCTGGTCAACGAGTTCGAGGACCTGTTCACTGAAGGTGCCGGCCTGATGGACAATGCCAAGGCCATTGAGGGCATTCTCGAGGAAGGCCTGACACCCGACGAAGTGGACGGCCTTCTCGGCCGCCGGACAGCTTTCGCCGCCTATGAAGCCAATATCTGGGACCGCCTGCAGGATTCCGACCCGGTCTACGTCGCCGGGCATCTCGGCAAGGAACATCCGCAGACGATCGCCTATGTATTGTCGATGATGCCGTCGACCTTCGGCGCCAAGGTTCTGCTGCAGTTGCCGGAAAGCAGCCGCGCCGATATCATCAATCGCGCCGTCAACATGAAGAATGTCAGCCCAAAGGCCGCCCAGATCATCGAGACGCGCGTCCTGGAACTGATGCGCGAGCTGGATGCGGACCGCAATTCGGCCGGATCCATCAAGATCGCGGAAGTGATGAACGAACTGGAAAAGACCCAGGTCGATACGCTTCTCGCCTCGCTCGAATCTATCAATACCGAGGCAGTCAAGAAGGTCCGTCCGAAGATCTTCCTCTTCGACGACGTCCTCGGGATGCCGCAGCGCAGCCGCGTCCAGCTTTTCAACGACGTGTCCAGCGACATCATCACCATGGCGCTGCGGGGATCGGGCATGGAACTGCGCGAATCGGTGCTCGCCGCGATCGGCGCCCGCCAGCGCCGCATGATCGAATCGGACCTGGCAGCCGGCGATGCCGGCATCAATCCGCGCGATATCGCGATTGCCCGGCGCTCGATCACCCAGGAAGCCATCCGTCTTGCGGCCAGCGGCCAGATCGAGCTCAAGGAAAGGGAAGCGGCAGCCGCCTGAGTCGGCCGCTTCCCTTACTTTCAAGCAGAACAGCAAAGCCCTTGAACCGGAATTCAAGGGCTTTTTTGCTGCGTCCGCTCGGTTTCTGTGAAGCACGGTGATTCCGCGCATATCTTTCTTGCATCCCCTGCGGCCCCGGCTCACAACCCTTTGAGGGCAACGGCCGCCACCAGGTGCAAGAGGTCTTCATCCGATGTCGGACGATCAGGACAAAGACAGCAAGACAGAATTGCCGTCTGAGAAAAAGATGAACGATGCCATCGAGAAGGGCAACACGCCGTTCTCGCGCGAAGTGACGATGTTCGCGTCGACCGTCGCCATCTACATATTCATTGTCTTCTTCCTGCCGCAGGGCTTCACCACTGTTGCCGAATCCCTCAAGGACATCTTCGAGCAGCCGGAGGCCTGGCGCATCGATACCGCGACGGACGTGGTGGCGCTCATCTCGCATCTTCTCTGGAAAGCGAGCGCGCTGATGATTCCCTTCTTCACCCTGCTCATCGTGTTCGGGATCGGCTCGTCCATCCTGCAGAACCTGCCGACACCGGTGCTTGACCGGATTGCGCCGAAAATGAACCGCATCTCCCCAATGGCGGGCTTGAAGCGGATTTACGGCATCCAGGGCCTGGTCGAGTTCGCCAAGGCGCTGTTCAAGATCCTGATCGTCTCGATCATCATCGTGCTGACGCTCTGGAACGATTACTACGCGACGCTCGATTCGATGTTTTCCGATCCCTTGACGATCCTCGCGACGATGTCCGGCGATCTCAACCAGATCATGATCGTCATCCTGATCTCGACCTGTATCATCGCGGTCGCGGATTTTTTCTGGACGCGGCATCACTGGTATAGCGAACTCCGGATGACCAAGCAGGAAGTCAAGGAGGAACTGAAGCAGTCCCAGGGCGATCCGATCATCCGCGCGCGGCTTCGCTCGATTGCCCGCGACCGCGCCCGCCGGCGGATGATCACTTCGGTTCCGCGCGCAACGCTCGTCATCGCAAACCCGACGCACTATGCCGTTGCACTGCGCTATGTGCGGGAGGAAGGCGATGCTCCGGTGGTGGTTGCCAAGGGGCAAGACCTTGTCGCGCTGAAGATTCGCGAGATTGCGGAGGAAAACGGCATACCCGTTTTTGAAGATCCGCCTCTCGCCCGCTCAATGTTTGCGCAAGTCTCGGTGGATAGTGTGATTCCGCCGGTGTTTTATAAGGCAGTCGCCGAACTCATTCACCGGATCTATGCCACGCAGCCGAAACGGGTGACGTAAAGACATGAAAAAATGCGAATATTCCGAACAACGCGAAAAAATTGTAGCCGATGCGATTCGCCCTGTTGCGACCGAATTGCGTCTGATCGATGCGGCCGACTATATTGCGCTGCTTCGCTTTGAATCGCATGGCAGCCTCGCCGACCTGGTATCATCCGCGGCGGAGCTCTATTTTCTTCCCGGCACGGTAAATTTCGGTATTGGCGGCAACTACACGCTGGATTGGGATACCGAGCCGGAAATCTCGCTCGATCTCGAACTGAAGCCGGACGGCGTCACGGTCTATGCCCGGCTGGCGCTCGGCAAGGATACAGCCGGCCTCGAGATCAACCACATCGCATTCAAGAGCCCGTCCAGCGATCCGGACGAGAATACGGCGTTTCTGGCAAACAGCCTAAACGCTGCGAAATTCGTAAAATCCTATCCGACCGCCCTTGCGAGTTGAGTGGCGATACCGGCCATGACGGCCACAAAAACAATCAGCTGATATAACCGAGACGAATGGCCTTGGCGATCGCCTGGATTCTGTTGACAGAATCCAGCTTGGTCGTCGCAGCGCCGAGGTAGGCATTGACCGTATGCACCGACAGTCCCATCTTCTCGGCGATTTCTTCGCTGATATAGCCATCGCCGGCCATCTGGAGGCAACCGATCTCGCGGTCGCTCAGCGATTCTGCCGGAAGCATGCGCCGCTCGTCGGCGGCAAGCAGATCGGTCATGACCTGGCAGCTGCGGCCGTGCAGGTCGATGATCATCTCGCTCGTAAGGTCGATGTAGCTGCCCGTGAAAACGACGTAGCCATTGCCCTGCGCGCCGAGCCTGACGGGCAGGGCAAGGCCGGAATAGGGCAGGAGGCGTGCCTCCAGGCGACGGGTGAAGCGACCGAAATCCGGCGCCTCCGCAGTCTGGTGCTCGCCCATGCCGTTCCACAGGACCGGCAGCAGCGATGCGTCAAGATGCTGAAGCATCTCGTCGCCGTAGGCAGCCACCAGCTCGTGCGCCGTCGCTTCGGCGGCAACGCCCCAGTTGTCGAGCACGCAGGTCAGCTTGCGCGACGCCGGCAAGCCGTTACCGTTCAGCCGCAGAACCGCAAAGTTCTTGGCGTTGATCTGCTTCTGCATGGCCTGAAGCCGCGCGACGAGCGTTGCTGCCCGCGACGCCCGCGCCTGCAGCCGTCCGGCCTTGCCGTCATCTGCAGCGCGGGTATTCGGAAGGAAAAAGGTCATGACCGGGCGCCTAAACGAGGTTGTTGCGGACAGCGTAGGCGATCGCCTCGGAACGGGTCTTCGTCGCCGTCTTGCGCATCACGCTGGTGATATAGTTGTTGATGGTATTGCGCGAGATACCGAGGATGACGGCAATTTCATCGCTCGTCTTGCCCTCGGCAATCCAGAAGAGGCACTCGAGTTCGCGTTCCGTCAACTCGAAGTCGCGATCGGTGCGCGCGCCGCGTTCATTGGTGAAGCTCGCGAAATACCCGGTCAGCAGGCCGATATCCCTCAAACTGTCCTGCGAGAGAATGACATCCTGCGGGAAGAGCAGCATCAGCGACAGCCGGACGCGGCCGACATTGAAGGTGATGGCGCAATATTCACGGCTGATGCCGCGGCTGACGTCGATGTCATCCGGCAGGCTCATGAATACCGGCTGCATCACCGAAAGGCACTTCTCCATTTCGTTGGTCTTGGAATGGAGCTGTGACAGCACCTTGCCAAGCCGCTTGACCACGTCGAACGGCCAGTCCGAACACACGACAAAATCCAGACCGTCATCCTGCGACAGATCATAGCGGGCGAGAAGATAGTGGCTCCCCCCGACATAATCCGTCAGGGCGGCAAGGCCACGGCTCAGGTTGCCGCGTTCGGCAAACTCGCCGAGCCTGCGGATCAATTGTTCTTTTGAGAGTGCGCGTCCGGCACCGCGTAGCGAAACGACCGGCGCCGGCCAGATCGCAATCTCTGTCTGTAGAGCATCCATGACATTACCCCCGTGATGGATTCGTCCGTGCTCATTCAAGCGCTTGTTTACCGCCGCCGGCCCTGGGTCGAGGCATTTCCGCCTGCCTCAACCCGACGCAAATCAGTACGCGAATCACTACACAAAATGTACATCGCTCCCCGCGAAAAACTACTACCCCCCTTCTCGCGATTTACTTTTGGCAACGGCCGTGTCCCCGATTCGAAATCATCCGGTCGATAGGTGGATCGCAGGAAAGGTACAGCCCCGCCATTGTCAATAAATAGCTGAAATTTAACGTTTTTAATTTTGTCATACTTTTTAAAGCGCAGAATCCCGCCGTTCGGCTTGCACGATGTTCGTTCAAGCGCCCAAAACCACACCCCGCAAATCAGGCTTTCAAAGCCAAATCTAAGTTGTCAAGATTTCATTTCTCTATTTGTTTTTTCACGTTGTTGCAGAATTGCACCAGCACGCTTAACGTCTAGATCAGCCGTGCTACAGGGCTTACCAGGTATAATTGCAAATATTATTTATGTAATATTTCAGGTTTTTGCGGACATCTCCGGATGCGCCGATTCAATACATGGGATGCGGCTAGCAATCGTTCAGACACGAACGGCTCTTTCCCGGGGATAAATTAACGATCTATTAAATATAATGAATCCCGGCGCGCCGGGTCGGCTGATTTGTCGACGCGCGATTCTTGCCGGCCGGCCAAAGATCCGCGGCAATACACTGAATGGCTAGGGGTCTATTTCCAGTGCGCAGGAGGCCAGGGCGTGGCCCCAACACGCGAAACCCGCCGAGAAGGCGGGTTGGCAGTCGAGGGGCCTGGTCTCCGGATGAGCGATCACGCTGCTTTTTCGGCAACCCACTTGCGAAGGATCTTGGCAGCACGCTCTTCGCTGATTTCCACCATGCGGGCGAGCCGGCGTTCGGGGCCTTCCTTAACCCGCCGGTTGAAGCCGCCTTCGCTGTCGTCCCCGAGGCTCAGAAGGTCGTCGGTACTGTCGAAGCCGAAGTCGGAGCCGAACCCTTCCATCAGTGCCCCGCCTGCCGCGCCCGTCGTGGCGGGAGAGAAGTCCGGCAGTTCCAGGCCGACGGCTTCGTTCTCAGCGAGCGCCGTGGCGCCTGTACCGATACCCATCGAGCGGGCTAGCGGACGCATGCCCATCCAGACGACCACGAAGGCGACCGCGACGAAGGCAAGGGCATTGATGATACCGCCGAGATTGCGGTTCAGCGTCTCCATGATGCCCGGACCGGAGACTGGCTCATCGAGGAGCTGTGTGTTGACGAAGTCCATGGCGGTCAGCGTGATTACGTCGCCGCGGGCAGGATCGAGGCCGACTGCCGAGGCGACGATCTTCTGCATGTCCTGGATATAGGCATCGATCTTCGCCTGGTCGGCGCCTTCGCCGACCATCGCGGCGACACGACCGCGGTTGACCACCACGGCGACGGAGAGTTTCTCGACCGAATAGCTGCTTTTAACGGTTGCGACGGTCTTCGAGTTGATCTCGTAGTTGGTCTGCTCTTCCTTTTTCTCGGTCTGGTCGTTCGACTGAGGTCCGGTCGTGCCGCCCTGCGGCGCCGCCTGGGGAACGTTCTGCTGTACGGTCGCCGCGTTGTCCGGCTGCTGCTGGCTCGATTTCTGTTCTTCCTTGGTAACACGGGTCGAACGCTCGACGCGTGATTCCGGATCGAAGACCGTTTCCTGGATCTGCTGAGTATCGGTATTGAGTTGCGCTGTGACGCTGGCGCGGAAATTGTCCATGCCGAGGAAGGGTGCGAGCGCCTTGTCGATATTGCTTTCGATTTCGTTCTGAACATTCTGGACGATGCCCAGCGACTGGTTCATGGCGCTGTTGGCCGGATCGTCGCCGGAAGCCAGAAGCTGACCGGCGGAATCGAGAATGGTGACGTCATCGATGCTCAGCCCCGGAACGGACGAAGCCACCAGATGGCGGATCGATGCTGCAGCGTTGCGGCCTATATTGGCGCTCGCTCGGATCATCACCGAGGCCGTCGGTTTCTGTTCCGTCTTCCGGAAGCTGCCGCGATCGGCCATGACGATGTGGACCCGGGCGGCGGCAATTCCGGAAATCTGCTGGATGGTGCGGGCGATCTCGCCCTCGAGCGCACGGACGCGGGTGACTTCCTGCATGAAGGAGGTAAGGCCCAGCGAACCGACATTGTCGAAGAGTTCGTAACCGGCGTTGGCGCTGTTGGGCAGGCCGCGCTCGGCGAGGTAGAGCCGGGACTTGCCCGTCATGCCGACCGGCACTTGCAGGCTTGAACCATCAGCTCCCACTTCGAAATCCATGTTCGCTTCGGCTAACGCGACACTGACCTGATTGAGGTCGCTGCTTTCCAGCCCGACATACAGCGTTTCATAGGATGGCTTGTTGACGTAGAGGCCGGCAGCGAGAACGATCCCCACTGCAACCACTCCAGCTGCCACCAGTGCGATGAGCTTGCCCTGCCCCAGACTCGCCAGGTTTTTCGTGACCGTCGAAAGTTGATCCAACAGATTCATTCTGTTTCCGCACCCAGTGGCGCATGTTCCATACAGGCAACATCGCCCGGGACATGCGCAGATCCAAACATTCGGGATTACTGGATCGATCCGGCTCGTGGCCTTCGTCAAATCACGCCAAATCTATCAGCCCCGATTGGCACACTAGGAAACGAAACTTGCGCGAACTTGTCTTGAAAGCCCGCTTTTGACGGCAGTGCAAAAATACAGCGACGCAAAAATGAGGCCGCCGCTCCGACAGGATGGCCGAAGCGGCTGCAAAAAATACCTGGAGAAAATCGGTTGAGCCTAGAAGGCCTCGAAATCACCGGCGGCTTCTGTCAGCGGCTGTGAATGGCCATGCCGGAGCATGCCGTTGCCAAGCGATTTCTGCATGTCGGCAAGCTTGACGAGATTGAGCGCGGTCGTGACGTCCACCAGCCAGTGCTGAGGAAGGGCCGCCGTCACCGTGTCGATGAATTCGGCAAGGCCGCGTGTCTTCTGAACGGCGAGATCGATCCCCTGCAGCACCTTAATACGGTCGGCCGAATCCAGAACGGCTTCGCCGTGGATATCGCTCAGCATCGGCTCGATCCGCTCGATCAGATAAGCCACGTCATAGAGCTCGGAGACGATACGCATCATCACATCCGGGAGCGCCTCGTCGACGTGAGGCATATGGCTCTTCAATTCAGTCCGCATTACTCGCCCTCACGCTACCAACAACTGCCGTCCAGGATTCCCCGTTCAACGGCCCACGCCAAACATGTCGCCAAAGGCCCGCCCCGGGTGGAAACCGAGGCCGCCCGCCGCTAGAAAAACTCGATCCCGTTGTCGACCGGCTTCGGCGCAGGCCGGGGGCGCTGCTCCTGGACCACGGCCTTCTGCGCTTCCACGCCCGTCAGGGCATATTGGCGGGCGCGGCCACTGAGGGGCCAGTATTCGAGCTTGCGACCATGATCGCCGCCGGTGCTTTCGCCAACCAACTGGATACCTTCGTCCATCAGGAACTGCCGGGCAAACAGCGCATTCTGCTCGCCGACGTTGGAGAAGCGCGCGATCGTCTTCGCACCACCGAAAATCTTCGCTTCCAGCCGTTCTCGACGGGCGCCCTTCTTCAGCAGCCCGTTGATCAGCAGTTCCATCAGATGCACGCCATAACGCGTCGCATCGCCGCCTGAGGAGAGAGCATCTGCCGAGCCCGGCAGGAGGAAGTGGTTCATGCCACCGACACCCGCGACCGGGTCACGCATGCACGCCGCCACGCAGGAGCCGAGGATGGTCGAGAGCACGACGTCCGGATCGCTGACCACCTTCCATTCGCCCTGAATGACATGCAGACGTTTGGTCGCAGCATCCGTGATCATTTCAACGCCCCGAATACAGCCTCGATCGCAGCCTTCATCTTTTCGATCGTGAAGGGTTTTGCGAGTACGTTGTTGGCGCCAAGCGCCGCCGCCTTGGTCACCAGCGCGCGGTCGCCCTGGGCCGTCAGAATAATGAAGGCGGCCTTCTTCGTCGCCGGATTGTTCCGCACTGCCGCCAGGAGGCCCAGGCCATCCATCTTCGGCATGTTGAAGTCCGAGATCACCAGGTGATGGGGCTGCTGGGCCATGATCTTCATGCCCTGTTCGCCATCACCGGCGGCCGTGATCTGTTTGAAACCGAGCTGCTGCAGCGCGTCACCGAGCAACAGGCGACTGGTGACCTGATCGTCGACGATCAGAACTTTGATTTTTTCCGCTAGGGACATTTTATTCGCTTCCTTCTCTTCGGGCGGCGGTGCTTTTCAATACTTCTTCCCCGATTGAGCTGAGGGGTAGTTGGGTTTCGACGGCGCCCAGTTCAAAGGCAACCCTCGGCATTCCATACACGACACAGGTTTTTTCATTCTGACCGAATGTGCGGGCACCTGCGTGGCGCATTTTCAAAAGACCGGATGCGCCGTCACGGCCCATTCCGGTCAGGATCACACCGACTGCATTGCGACCTGCAAGCTCCGCGACGGAATCGAACAGCACATCGACGGACGGGCGATGGCCATTGACCGGCTCGCGGTCCAAAAGGCGGCAGCAGGGTGACGAAGGATTGACGACCTGCAGGTGGCGTTCGCCACCCGGTGCCAGATAGATTTTTCCGATCTCTAGCCTCGCGCCATCTGTCGCTTCCAGCACGGTCGGGGCGCAGAGGCGGTTCAAGCGCTCGGAGAAGCTCTTGGTGAAGGTGTGCGGCATGTGCTGCGTGATGACCGTGGGCGGACAATTGGCCGGAAACTTCTGCAGAACCGCGATCAGCGCCTCGACACCGCCCGTGGACGAGCCGATCGCTATGATCTTTCGGCCGGCCCTGTAGTCCGAAGCCCCATTGGCATTGGCGGCGCTCGGAGCCGCAACTTTGTTGCCGGTGATGATGTATTTGCGCTGAGACCGCGCCGCCGCCTTCACCTTGTCAGCAAGATCGCTGAAAGGACGGGGATCGCCCGGAAGCGGCTTTCCAACGCAATCGAAGGCACCGATTTCCAGTGCGGCGATCGTCGCCTCCGCACCCTTGTGCGTCAGCGTCGAGACCATGATCACCGGCATCGGACGCAGCCGCATGATTTTTTCGAGGAATTCCAGCCCGTTCATATTGGGCATCTCGATGTCGAGCGTAATGACGTCCGGGTCGAGATCCTTGATCGCCTGGCGCGCCTGCATCGCGTCGGCCGCCTGGCCGATAACCTCGACCTCGGGATCGCTGCTCAAGATACGGGTGATCAACCCCCGCATGGTGGCGGAATCGTCGACAACAAGAACGCGTGCTGCACTCATGAGCGTCCTCCCTTGCCGGTGTAGCGATAGGTGGTGATGCCGATATTGTCGAAGACCGACTTCGCGTCACCGGAAACACGCTCAGAGTGACCGATATAAAGATGCCCCTTGGGGGTAAGCATGCCGGCAAAGCGCGACCAGATTTTCATCTGGGTCGGCTCATCGAAATAGATGACGACATTGCGGCAGAAGATGACGTCGAACTGCCCCTTGAACGGCCACTGCGCCATCAGGTTCAGTTCGTTGAAGGTGATGAGGTGCTTGACGCGATCATCAACCTGCCACTTCTGGCGGCCGTTGACAGCAGTTTCCGAGAACCACTGCTTGCGCATCGCCGGACTGACCGTCTCGAGCGCGGTCGCGTCATAGGCACCGGCCCGGGCAAGCGCCAGGATCTTGGGGTCGATGTCGGTCGCGAGAATGCGGAAATCGTAGTCCGCCGCGTTCGGCATCATCGACAGGACCGTTAACGCGATCGAATAGGGTTCCTGCCCATCCGAGCAGGCCGCCGACCAGATGCGCACCCGGCCGCCATTCTTGGCGCGGCTCAGGAGTTCCGGCAGAACGTCCGACTTCAAGTGTTCGAAATGATGATTCTCACGGAAAAAGCGGGTGAAATTGGTGGTCAGATGCGAAAGCATGTCGCGGCGCTCGGCAGAACCGGCCGGCGAGGAGACGAGCTGGCAATATTCCCGGAACCCCTTCAGGCCGAGATTGCGGATATGCTTCGACAGGCGCGAATAAACGAGCGAGGCCTTGGATTCGTTCAGGAAGATGCCGGCATCGGCATAGATCATCGCAGCAATCTCGGCGAGGTCGCGGCGCGTCAGCGGATATTCGCCGCTCGCCAGGCACTCGTCCGGGGGTAGTCTGCTGTCAAAGGCGGCCGACATGCTCATGCAGCTTCACTTTCCATATGGGGGAACACAGCTTCCAGTTCGATGAGGCAGATCATCCGGCCTTCGATCGCCAGCACGCCGCGAGCGAAAGTCCTTTCGAACTCGGATGACATGTCCGGAGTCGGTTGAATGTCCTCGTCCTTGATCGTCAGAATGTCGGAGACCGCCTCGACGAGGAGACCCACGACCCTGTTCTTGACCTGCGTCACGATGATGACATGGCGCACGGTCGGTTCGGCCGTCTTCATTCCAAGCCGCGCCGACAGATCGATGATCGGCAGCACCGCGCCGCGCAGATTGATCACGCCCAGCACGTATTGGGGCGCATGCGGCATGGGTGTCGCCGGTGTCCAGCCGCGGATTTCCCGCACGGACATGACATTGACGCAGAATTCCTGATTCCCAATGCGGAACGCGATGAGCTCGCGCCCTCCATTCGTCAGATTTTTTGCGAGATACGTCATTGGTCTTACCCAGCGGCAGCTAGCGATGTTTCGAGGTTAAGGGACTGGCCGCGCGACGCCGCAACAACGGCATCGACGTCAAGGATAAGAGCGACGCGGCCGTCACCGAGAATGGTGGCAGCAGCGATGCCCGGCACATGCGTGTAGTTGGCTTCCAGGCTCTTGATGACAACCTGTCGCTGACCCTGAATGGCATCGACCATCAGAGCGCGCTGGCCGCCGCCCTCGGATTCCACCAGAAGGGCGACGCCTTCCACCGGATTGGCCTGTGTCGCGCGGAAGTTCAGGATACGGCCGACATCGACCAGCGGGCAGAAGGAGTTGCGGATCGAGATCAGCCGCTGCGTCGCACCGAAGGAGTGGATCGCCGCAGCCTCCGGCTGCAGGGTTTCGACAATTGCCGTCAGCGGCACGACCAGCGTCTGGCCCGCAACCGTGACGACCATGCCGTCGAGGACGGCGAGGGTCAGCGGCAGGCTCATGGTGAAGACCGAACCCTGACCCGGCTTCGACGAGATGTTGATGCGGCCGCCAAGCGCCTGGATGGAGCGCTTGACCACGTCCATGCCGACGCCACGGCCGGACAGGTCGGAAACCTTGTCGGCGGTCGAGAAGCCGGCATGGAAGATCAGGTTGTCGATTTCCTCGTCGGACAGGTTGGCGTCCGCTGCGATCAGGTCATTGTCGATCGCCTTCTGGCGCACTTTCTCGCGGTTGATGCCGGCACCGTCGTCGGACAGTTCGATGACGATTCGGCCGGAGCGATGCTTGGCGGTGAGCTTGACCGTGCCTTCCGCGCTCTTGCCGGCGGCAATGCGCTTTTCCGGCATTTCGAGGCCGTGGTCGACGGCGTTGCGGATCATGTGCGTCAGCGGCTCGGCCAGTTTGTCGATGACCGTCTTGTCGACTTCGGTGTTTTCACCCTCGGTCACGAGGCGGACAGACTTGCCGGTGATATCGGCAATTTCACGGACCGTGCGGGCCATGCGCTGGAAGACCGGCTTCACCGGCTGCGCACGGATCGCCATGACCGAGTCCTGGATTTCCCGCGTCAACTGCTGGAGTTCTTCAAGGCCCATATTGATCGAGGAGACACCGTTCGAGTCGTTCTCGATGACGCTCTGCGACAGCATCGCCTGGTTGATAACGAGCTCGCCAACGAGGTTGATCAGGCGATCGACACGATCGAGATCGACGCGGATCGTCTGACCAGCGGCGGAGGAGGCTTGCTGGGCATTGTTCTGGGCGGCGGCGGCAGCCCCCTTGTCTGTGGCAGCGGCTCGCGACGCATTGCCGGCCATCTGGACGACATTGGATGCGGTTTGGGCAGCCGCGACCGCTTCCTGGGCGGCGGCGATCTGCTCCTCCTCCTCGACAACGCCCAGCGGCGCATGAGGCTCCTCGTCAAGCGCCGAAAGATCGAACGGAACCGGCTGCATCGGCAGGTCGTCGTCGGTAGCTTCCGCGCCGTCGCCCGTTTCGACAGCCAGGACGTCGAGTTCGCAATCCCACTCGGCGAATTCAAAGACGGAGCGAACCGCATCTTCGCCCTTGTCAGTCTTGATCGACACCTTCCAGGAGAAATAGGCGGCTTCAGGGTCCATCTGATCAAGCGGAGGGAGACTGTCCATGTTGCAATGGATGCTCATCTCGCCGAGACGGGAGAGATCGCGCAGGAGAAGGGCCGCTTCGTTGCCCTTGGTGTAGAGTTCCGACTTTGGCTTGAAGACCACCTCATAGGCCGGATGATCGATCACGGCTTCTTCTTCGCCACCGAAATCGTCGAAGGAGAAAGCAATAGGGACAAAACCGTGGTCATTGGGCGCAGCGGTCACGGCAGCAGGCGCTGGCTTCGGTGCCGGTGCAGCCTTGGGCGCAGCGGCTGCCTTGGCCGCCGGTGCCTCGGCGGCCGCGGGCGGCGCCTCGCCCTTGGCAAGCGCCTCGAGCTCCCGGATCAGCTGTGCCGAACGGGCCTGGTCGACGCTGCCGCCATCGCGGGCGACATTGGTCAGATCCGCCAGAACGTCGGCCGATTTCAGCATGACCTTCAGGACGTCCTGGGTCGGTTCCAGCTTGTTGGAACGAACGCAATCAAGCGTGGTCTCAAACACGTGCGCGAAGGAGACCAGATCATCCAGTGCGAAAGCTCCGGCGCCACCTTTGATCGAGTGCACCGCACGGAAGACCGCGTTCACCGTTTCCGGGTCACGGTCGCCGTCATTGAGCCTCAGGAGACCGGATTCCAGTTCGGCGAGTTGCTCCTCGCACTCCTGGAAGAAAATCTCTTTGATTTCGTTCATATCCATGGGGTGGGATCCTGGCGTTAGGCTGTTACGCGCTCGATGGCATCGATCAGTTTGGTCGGATCGAACGGCTTGACGATCCAGCCGGTCGCGCCAGCCTGGC
>UCOA01000064.1 GCA_900474095.1 Hyphomicrobiales bacterium
AGCGGATCTGGTCGTAGAGCGAGATCGCCTCGATGATGTTCAGAAGCTGGCGCTTGTATTCATGGATGCGCTTGATCTGGATGTCGAACATCGCCGACGGATCGAGCCGGATGCCCATGCGGCTCTGGACCAGCTGGGCGAGCTTGACCTTATTGGCACGCTTGATCGCAGCGAATTTCTCCTGGAAATCCGGCTTGTCGGCGAAGGCATCAAGGGCTTGCAGAGCCTCGGTATTGTCCATGAACTCGTCGCCGATCGCGTCGCGGATCAGGGTCACGAGCCCCGGATTGCACTGCATCAGCCAGCGGCGAGGGGTGATGCCGTTGGTCTTGTTGTTGATGCGTTCCGGATAAAGCCGATGCAGGTCGGCGAAGACGGTTTCCTTCATCAGCTCCGTATGGAGGGCTGAGACGCCATTGATCGAATGCGAGCCGACAAAGGCGAGATTGCCCATGCGTACCCGGCGATCGCCGCTCTCGTCGATCAGGGAGATATTGCGGACTTCCTCGTCGGTGTGGGCTTTCTGCTTGCGGGCCTCTAGCAGGATCTTGGCGTTGATCGCATAGACGATCTGCATGTGGCGCGGCAGTAGGCGTTCGAACAGCGGCACCGGCCAGGTTTCCAGCGCTTCGGGCAGAAGCGTGTGGTTGGTGTAGGAGAAGGTGTGGCGGGCGATATCCCAGGCGGCTTCGAAATCCATGCCGTGGACGTCGGTCAGCAGGCGAACGAGCTCGGCAACCGACACGGCCGGGTGGGTATCGTTGAGCTGAATGGCGACCTTGTCCGGCAGGGACGTGAAGTCGGGGTATTGCTGAAGATGGCGGCGCAGGATGTCCTGCAGCGAGGCGGAGGAGAAGAAGAACTCCTGGCGCAGGCGCAGCTCCTGGCCGGCCGGGGTGGCATCAGCCGGATAAAGCACGCGGGCGAGACTTTCCGCCTGGTTGCTTTCGCGAAGCGCGCCGATGTGGTCGCCGGCATTGAAGGCGTCGAGCAGGATCGGGTCGATCGGATGGGCGGTCCACAGCCGCAGCGTGTTGACGCGCTTGGCGCGCCACCCGACCACCGGTGTATCGCAGGCCGTCGCAATGACTCTCTCGGCCGGCTTCCAGACATAGCGGGTCACTTCCTCATCGACATTGACAGTCTCGACCGAGCCGCCGAAGCCGATTTCGTAGGAGCTTTCCCGGCGCTCGAACTCCCAGGGATTGCCGTGGGCAAGCCAGGTTTCCGGCAGTTCCACTTGCCAGCCATCGGCCATCTGCTGGCGGAAGAGGCCATGCACATAGCGGATGCCGTAGCCATAGGCGGGGATATCGACCGTCGCCATCGACTCCATGAAACAGGCGGCGAGACGGCCGAGGCCGCCATTGCCGAGTGCCGCGTCCGGCTCCAGCGTCGCCACCACGTCGAGATCGACGCCGAACGAGGCGAGCGCCTCACGCAATTCGTCCATCAGGCCGATATTGGTGACGGCATCGCGCATCAGGCGGCCGATCAGGAATTCGAGCGATAGATAATAAACGCGCTTGGCGTTGCTCGAGTAGGTCTTGCGCGTCGATTCCATCCAATTGTCGGTAATGCGGTCGCGCACAACCAGGATCGCGGCGGTCAACCAGTCGTGCGGCTTGGCGACTTTCGGGTCCTTGCCGATACGATAGGTGAGACGCTCGATGATTTCCTTGGCAAGGACTTCGGAGTTCGATGCCCGAGGGGCGGCGCTCGGAATCTTTTCGTTGTGCAAACGGTCGATCATGAAAAAGGTTTAACCTTTGCTTGCGGTTGGGAGACCGGAGGCGAACACCAACGGGGCATATGAGCGATTTATGCACCGATACGAAGCGCTTGCAATAGCGTTTTCAATAAGATGAAAATTGAATGGGGGCGGCTTACCAAACGGCTTGCAAATGCCTGCAAGCATTGCGGAAAACGTAAAAAGGCCTGTTGCGCTTTTTTGCAAGCAGGCCTTTGGCAGGAATATCTGGTCGGCTGTATCGAAGGCTTTCCCGTCCGGATCACTGCAACGGAATGACGTCCACGGCCTGCTCCGTCTTGTGCGAGCCATAGCTTTTCAGTACACCAATGACGGGTGCCACGTCGCTATAGTCGCGGCCGTGGCCGACGACGATGTGGTCCATTCCGGCAAAAATATTGTTGGTCGGGTCGAGTTCCAACCATCCGAGGGTGGTGCCGCACCAAAAACGCACCCAGGCATGCATGGCGTCGGCACCCTCGAGACGTTCCTTGCCCGGCGGCGGGATGGTCCGGAGGAAGCCGCTGACATAGCCTGCGGGGATGCCCAGGCTGCGCAGCGCGGTGATCATCACATGGGTGAAATCCTGGCAGACGCCGCGCCTCAGCTTGAAGGCCTCGCGTGGCGTCGTATCGACGGTGGTCGCCTTCGGGTCGTACGTGAAATCCTTGTGGATCTCGGCGCAGATAGCCGTTGCGATCTGGCGGATCGTCATGCCCGGCCTGGCGATGCCGCGGGCGTAGGACGCAATCGCCGTATCCTCGGGCAGGCGCGGACTGGCGCCAAGAAAATGATGCGGCGAGTTGGCGTCGAGCGACCAGACGGCAGCGATCTCGCGCGGGAAGGCCGCAAGGTCCGGCGAGAAATCGGCGGTGAGCGGCTGGGACTCGAGCTGGACGCGGGCCTGCATGCGGATCACCAGCTTTTCATGCTGCTTGCGAAACAGGATCGACGTGGAGGGGTTGGCGAAGAAATCGACGCTGTCCCTACGTTCCTCCGGATCCGGAGTGCAGGTGACGGTGCCTGCCACCAGCCGCTGGCGATCCGGCAGCGAGACGGGCAGCACGCGCACGACATGCCTGCCGCCGGAAACCGGGACTTCGTAGCTATAGGTGATCCGTAGATTGATGTCGTAGAGCATGGAACTCTCAGTTTCGGCGCAGCAGGTCAGTCTTATCCTATCCGAGATAGGTTTGCGCGAGGATATCGGAGAAGCGCCCCAGTTCCTGTTCGAGGCGATTGTAGACCGGAGCGTTCATCGCTTCCGGCGTCATGACCGCGAGTCCCGCGTGGAGGCGCATGGCTTCGCGGTAAAACGGCGACATCTGGCCGTTAGAGAAGGCGTTCGGCAGTTGTTCGACCTCGGTCTTGATCTCATTCAACTGGTAGAGGATCGAGCGCGGGTTGAGCGGATCGAGGGCAAGAAGGTCTGTTACCGTGAGCGCCGCGGTGTTGACGTTGTAGCGGCGACGGTGGGTCATGACGCTGTCGCCGATTTCAAGCAGCATGTCATAGGCGCCGTCCGGCGCATCCTCGCCCGACATATGGCCGAGCAGCCGGGTCATGTGCAGGCCGCGCTCGAGATAGCGGCCGATCGACAGGAAGCGCCAGCCGGTGAAGCGGTACATGTTTTCATGGACGAGACCGGCAAAGCCCGCAAGCTTGCGCAACAGGATCGTCATCGCATGGGTGGCGTCGTCGCCCGCCTGCACCGTCGACTGGAATTTGCGGGCGGTCTTGGCGAGATCGTTGAGCGCCAGCCATCCATCGGCCGAGAAGCGGTCGCGGATGTTGCTGGCCGAAAACAGCGCGCTGTTGATATTGATGACCAAGCTTTCGGGCACCGCTTGCCTGGTGTCGATATCGAGACCGGCCAGATAGTCGGTGATGTCCTTCAGGAGTGGCATTTCGGTATCGGCGGTTTCGGCAAACCGCCCGTGCCAGGCGCGCAGGATGCGCAATGCGCCTTCCGCCCGCTCGATATAGCGGCCGAGCCAGAAGAGGTTGTCGGCCGCGCGGCTCGGCAGACTGCCGGGCAGGATGCGGATGAAGCTCTCCTCGGCCGGCAGCAGCGTCATGAGCTCCACCGGTTTCTGGCTGACGATCCAGACATCGGCCGCCGAACCGCCCGCCTGCATGGCGATCGCCGCCGCATCGGCGCCTGAGCCGATGCGGGCAAAGCCACCCGGCATGACCTGCCAGCCATCGCGGGTGCGGGCAACGTAGACGCGCAGGCTCATCGGCCGCGGGGTCAGCTTGCCGTTGACCCAGGCAGGCGCCGTCGACAGCGTCACGACTTCCTGGCCGACGAGCTGCGTACCGTCGCTCTGCAACCATTCCGAAACGGAGACCTTGGCGGTATCGCGCAGCGACGAGCCCAGAACAGAGCGGCCATTGTCGTCGAAGAAGGGCCTGGTGGAATAGGCGGGGCCGATCACCATCTTCTCGATGTTCCCTGCCACCTGATCGCGCTCCGGCTGCTGGCCGCACCACCAGGTGGCGATGCTCGGCAGGATCTGGTCTTCGCCCAGCACGTGGCGGCAGATCTTCGGAAGGAAGGCGAGGAAGGCGCGGGTTTCAAGGATGCCGGAGCCGAGCGAGTTGACGATCGAGACGGAGCCGGAACGCAGCGCCTCGACCATGCCCGGCGTGCCGATATGCGAGTTCTGGTTCAGCTCGAGCGGATCGGCGAAGGCGGCGTCCAGGCGGCGCCAGAGGACGCCGACGGGTTTCAGGCCGGCGACCGTGCGAACCATGACGCGGCCGTCGATGACGGTCAGGTCCTCGCCCTCGAGCAGCATGAAGCCGAGGTAGCGGGCAATATAGGCGTGTTCGAAATAGGTCTCGTTGGCGACACCCGGCGTCAGAACGGCGATGCGGTCGTCCGGGTGCTTCTTGCGCGACTGCAGCGTGTCGCGGAAGGCTCCAAAGAAGCCGGCAAGGCGATGGACATGCGTTTCCGCGTAGAGGTCGGAGAAGGCGCGCGTGGTCGCCACCCGGTTTTCAAGCGCGAAGCCGGCGCCCGAGGGGGCCTCGGTGCGGTCCGACAGCACCCACCAGTTGCCGTCCGGCCCGCGGCCGATCTCGAAGGAACAGAAATGCAGGAAATGGCCGTCGGCGGGAAGCACGCCAACCATCGGGCGCAGGAATTCCGGATTGCCGGCGACCAGTGACGGCGGCAGGAAGCCTTCGGCGACAAGCCGGTTGGGACCATAGATATCGGCCGCGACACGCTCCAGCAGCTCGGCGCGCTGAACAAGCCCCTTCGAGACGGCCTGCCACTCGACATCGTCGATCAGGACCGGAACGTGGGACAACGGCCAGCTGCGCTCCGAATTCTCCTTGGTGCCATAGGCCCGGTAAAAGACGCCCGCATCGCGCAGATAACGGTCGGCGCGAGCGAAGCGGTTGGCAAGCTCCGTCTCGTCCATGCGGCCGATGCTGGAGAGAAGGTGCTGCCAGACCGGCCGGACATTGCCGTGCGTGTCGAGCATTTCATCGGCAATGCCCGGAAGCGCGCGATAGCCGAAAACCGGATCGTTTTCGTCCCGGTTCGCCGCACGTGTCGCTTCCGCCGTCTGCTTTTTTGACATCGAGGCCCTACACTCCTGCCGGACGCCGCAAATCGAGCGTCAGGGGAAATTCCGCTGATGGGGCTTCCGGCACGAGGGCGTAAGCGCCGGCTGTGTGACCCCACGGCTCGAAGCGTGCCAGCCTGCGGGCTTGCGCCTCGTTGCCATTCACCGGGAACGTCTCGTAACTGCGTCCGCCCGGGTGGGCAACATGATAAATGCAGCCGCCGATCGAACGTCCTGACCATGTATCATAAATGTCGAATGTAAGCGGCGTGTTAACCGGCAAAGTCGGGTGCAAACCCGACGCCGGCTGCCAGGCCTTGTAGCGCACGCCGGCAACGGAGACACCGTTTATGCCTGTCTTGGTTAGCGGCAGCGCACGGCGGTTGCAGGCGACGGTGTAGCGTTCCGGATTGGCAGTCTCCAGCCTGACCTGCAGGCGTTCGACCGAACTGTCGACATAGCGCGCAGTGCCGCCAACGGCGCCCTGTTCGCCCGTCACATGCCACGGCTCC
>UCOA01000081.1 GCA_900474095.1 Hyphomicrobiales bacterium
GCGGCCTGGTCCGTGGTGAGCGCGGCGACATTGTCCGTCGACAGTCCCGAGATAGCCTTCGCGCTGATCGCGGCGATTTCGGCGGTCGAGAAGGTTGCGATATCATCCGTCGAGAGAGCCGCGATATCGGCCGAATCCAAGGCGCCGATCTGTGCGGAGGTCAAAGCCTCCACCTGGGCGGATGTGAAAGCGCTGATCTGTGCGGAAGTCAGAGCGCTGATTACCTTCGCGTTCAGGGCTGCGATCTGGTCGGTCGTGAGCGCTGCGACATTGTCGGTGGTCAGAGCCGCGAGTTGGGTCGAGCCCAGCGCGCCTATCTGCGAGGTCGTCAATGAAGCGATCTGCGCCGAGGTCAGGGCCGTGACCTGGCTTGCCTTCAGCGCCGCGACCTGGCTCGTCGTCAGGGCAACGGCCTGGTCAGTGGTGAGCGCTGCGATGCTGTCGGTGGACAGTCCCGGCAGAGCCTTTGCGCTAATTGCCGCGATTTCGGCGGTCGAGAACGTTGCGATATCTTCCGTGGTCAAAGCCGCGACCGCAGACGAGCTCAAGGCGCCGACCTGCGAGGAGGTCAAGGCTTCGACCTGATCACTGGTCAGCCCTGCGATCTGGGCGGAGTAGAGGGCTGCGACCTGCGCCGTGCCGAGGCTTCCGACAGTCGACGTGGCCAGCATCGCCAATTGGTCGAGGCTGAGGCCCTTGATCGCGGACGCCGATACGGCACTCACCTGCTCGGTCGTGAGGGTGGCGATATCCTCTGTCTGCAAAGCGGCGATCTGGGCCGAGGAAAGCACCTTGATCTGCGTCGTGGTCAGTGCCGCGACGTCGCTTGTGGTCAGAGCAGTAATCGCTGCGGTGGATAGGGCCTTGATCTGGCTGACGGAAAGAGAAGCAATAATCGAGGTCATAGAAGCGCGCCTTTTATGTTGACCGATGGCAAATGTCATTCCCTGCCGCAGACCACGCCAAAAGACTTGCAATGGGTCTTCGCCGCAGCCTCAAGCGCCCTGCGCCTGTTGCCGGCACTATCATCTGGTTGGACGCCTCAATCGGCATCGACCATTCGAGCGCCTGTCGGTAGGAAATAATGTTACGAGGAACATGGCTCGCAGGAGCCGGCGCGTTGAAGTGCTTCATGCACCAGAGCGTGTGACCGCCCTGACTCCTACGCCTGTCGACGTGAACGCCTCGCCATGGCAAGACCGGTTCACGGAGATCTGCCGTCAACACATCCGCGATGTGCCGTCTTCAGCAGAAGTCTTGCATAAATGACTATCCGGGAGTGTTTAATATAGAGTTAACAAATGCTGTACGTGCGTTCTTAAATCCTCAAACATGTTCGACTTTAGAACGCCCAGAAGGCGAACAATCGGGAAATTTGACCGGTTGCGATCGACCTGTCTCGCAATGCCAGCCCGCGAGGGTCAGAAACATCGCGCTAATTTAGGAGCACCGGCACGATATCGCAAAACGACAAGCCCAAAGCAAGCTAGCGCCGATAAAGGAAGATAGCGCATTCGTGCATAGTCTCAACTCCGGCCGTCAGGCCTTCTGCTCGTGGGATGTCCATGTTCATCAATAACGCAATCGTTGCAGACGCTGTTTCGGAGTTCGCCGTCTTGTTGGAGCGGGCGCGAAATCAACACCTGCCCCTGACCGAGTTGTTTCAGAGAGCGGAAAGCCTGAACGCCGCCGCACAAATGGCGCAAGCCGCCGAGCTCTACAAGGCCTGGATCGCATTCAACGACGCTAATCCTCTGCTGCAATTCGCTTATTTCAATTATTCGGTGACCTTGCGGCAGATGGGGGATGTTGCCGGCTCGATCCACGCATTGCGTGCCTGTCTGAAGCTGGATCCGCGGTTTGGGCAGGCGCATATCAATCTCGGCCGTGCGCTGGAAGACTGCGGTCTGACCAGTCAGGCTGTCCAACAATGGCGAAGTTTCGCGGAGGCGACGGCCGAGGTCACGGCCGGAACGCTAGGCCATCGCCTGATGATCCTCCAGCACATCGGTCGCGTTCTGGAGGGCGCGGGTCTGTTGGAAGAAGCCGAAACAGCTTTGTGGCAGGCAATCGAGTTGCGGCCCGACAAGACCGAGGCGGGGCAGCATTGGACGTCCTTGCGGCAGCGCCAGTGCAAGTGGCCCGCTTTGGTCGCGTCTGAGCATGTTTCAGCCAAGCAACTGCTGGACGCGATGTCGCCCCTGACGCTTGCCTGTCATGCAGACGACCCCCTCTTCCAGCTCGCCAAGGCCTATCGCTACAACAATTCACTCATCGGACGGCCCGATCTCGGCGGCTTCCCGCGCAAGGCACCGCAGCGGAAATCGGAAACCGGACAACGCTTGCGCGTCGGCTATGTCTCCTCGGATCTACGTGATCATGCAGTCGGTTTTGCGCTCAGAGAAGTTCTCGAACTGCACGACAAGGGCAGCGTCGAAATCTTTGTCTATTACTGCGGCGAACCGCGAACCAACGATGCGACGCAGGAGCGGATCAAAAACGCCGTCGATTGCTGGCGCGACATCACAACGCTCGGCGATATCGAGGCGGCAAGGCAAATCGCCGCTGACGACATCGACATTCTCGTCGATGTCAATGGTTACACCAAACATGCGAGGACAAAGATCTTCGCATACCGGCCGGCGCCGGTCATCGTCAACTTCTGTGGCTATCCGGGCTCCATGGGCAGTCCGTTTCATCAATACATGATCGCGGACGAGCACATCGTGCCGCACGACAACGAAATCTATTACACCGAAAAGGTCTTGCGGATACCCTGCAACCAGCCTCTCGACCGCAAACGGCTGATCGCCGCGCAGCCGGGCCGCGCGGAGGCCGGTTTGCCGAAGGACGCATTCGTCTACGCCTGTTTCAACGGCATGCAGAAAATCACCGCCGGTTGCTTTGCGCGCTGGATGAGCATTCTTTCCGCGACACCCGGCAGCGTGCTGTGGCTGCTTGTGGGGGACGAGTCCGTCAACCAGCGCCTCCGACAGGCGGCCGAGCAAAGCGGTGTCGCGCCCGAGCGGCTCATTTTTGCCCCCAAGGCGGCCAACCCGAACCATCTCGCACGCATCGGCCTGGCTGATCTGTTTCTGGACACGTTCCCCTACGGGGCGCATTCGACGGCGGCGGACGCTATCACCATGGGCTTGCCGGTCCTGACCATCCCCGGCAAGAGCTTCGCCTCGCGCTTCTGCGGCAGCATCATCGCGGCCGCTGGCGTGCCGGAGCTGGCTTGCGCCACGCCGGAGGAATACGTGCAGCGCGCCATAGCGTTTGCAGGCAATCGAAAGAGCCTCGCGGCCATTCGGGAGTCGTTGCTACGCCAGCGCGAGACCAGCGTATTGCGCGACATTCCGGCCACTGTGCGCCGCCTCGAACAATTGTTCTGGCAGATGCAGGGCGAATGCGAGCGTGGCGAAACACCGGTACCGGATCTGCGGAATCTCGACGTGTATTACGAGATCGGCGCCGAGATCGTTAGGGAGAATGTCGAATTCGAGGACGATGACGCCTACAGGCAGCGATACATCGAAAAACTGGCCCGGTGGCACGACTATGCTCCGCTTGCGCGCGATTGCCGCCTGTGGCCAGAGCCGAAGGTTTAAGAAACATGTGCGGTACCAATTGTAGACGGCGAGGATAGTATGGTTCCTGTTGTACTTGTCACATTTGCTGGCAGACAAAAAAGAATGGACATCCTGACACAATATATCCGCAAGGCGATGGATGTCGGGATCATAGACGAATGGCACGTATGGGATTTCACGCGTTCCCCCGAGGATCATGACTGGGTTACGCGTGAATTCGGTCCGGTTCGCTATATGGGATCCACAGCACCCTACCAATTAAAGGGAACGGTCGCGCCTCATTCTTCATTCCGGACAAGCGCAGCGATCACAAACGACCTTCATATCGCTGTTGTTCCGGATGATGATAGTGACGACTATTTTGAACTGGTCATTGGTGGCTGGAACAATAAACACTCTGTTCTGCGGAGACTTCCGCGTAGCGAATTGAAGAGTTTCGATCGCACAAATGCACCGGCCATCTGGAGCAGATCGACTCCCGGCATTCTTTCGCCAGGCCGGCCGAATCAGGTCGTTCTCAACATCGACGCAGCCGGTGTTCCGGGACTGCGCGTAAACGATGTGACGATCGGCAAGTGGTCCGAACTGAACTGGGGCTCTGGGGCATCGGTCATGGTCCGCGGCGGATGGGGCGCCGATCTGGAGCTCTGCGATGTGCGCGACCGCGTCCAACGATTTGTCGGCAACCCTAATGAACAACTGCCGTATTGGCAGGCGTATGACTATTATGCGAGAAGACTACAGGAGTATTCGAACACGATATTTCTGAAATGCGACGACGATATTGTTTACATGGACATAGAAAAGCTGGACGAATTCATTGAATTCAGAAGGGCTCACCCGAATTATTTCGTCGTTTCGGCGAATGTCGTGAACAATGGCGTCTGCGCGTACTGGCAGCAAGTGGCGGGATCACTTTCCGATCACCTCGGCCATTTTGAGCGTCCGCCAGGCGGGTTCGGCGGAAGTTTATGGCAAAGTGCTGCGCGCGCCACCGAACTTCACGATTTCTTCCTGCAAACGGATGACAAGCGGCTGCCCTTGCCGAGCGAGGTCATCGAGTGGACGGAACGCCAATCGATCAATTTCATATCTTGGCTCGGAAGAGACTTGGTGCACATGGCACTGCCGAAAGGTGACGACGAGCATGCCCTGACGGTCGACTTGCCGGCGCTCCTCGAGCGACCGACCGCGATCTATTCGGATTTCACCGTAAGTCATCTGAGTTTTGGGCCGCAGGAGCAAGGACTGGATCTGGATCGCCTGATCGATGCCTATGGCGAACTTATGCGCACGAGACTGTCATTGTAGATCAATCCACGGCTCTCCCAGAGCGGGAGAGCATAACGGCCGCAGCTTGCAAATCTGCATGGCGAAACACGAGATAGGACCGGTTTGGAATGCTCGGGAACGGAAAAATTGCTGTGGTTGGGGCCGGACTTTCGGGTGCGGTCATCGGGCGTGAACTCGCACAGGCAGGCTATCAAATCGAGGTCTTCGACGCCCGCAACCATATCGCCGGCAACTGCCATACAGAGCGCGACACGGAGACCGGGGTCATGGTCCATGTCTACGGGCCGCACATTTTCCATACAGATGACACCGAAGTCTGGGAGTATGTGAACCGCTTCCAGACCTTCATGCCTTATAAAAATCGCGTCAAGACGACGAGCAACGATCAAGTTTATTCCCTGCCCGTCAATCTACATACGATCAATCAGTTCTTCAGCAAGAATTTCCGACCAGAAGAGGCACGCGCCTTCATAGACGAGCAGGCCGACAAAACGATAGACGATCCCAAGACATTTGAAGAGCAAGCTCTCCGCTTTGTCGGACGAGACCTGTATGAAGCATTTTTCCAAGGATATACCCAGAAGCAATGGGGCTGTTCACCGACGGAATTGCCAGCCTCCATCCTGAAACGGCTTCCGGTGCGCTTCAATTACGACGACAACTATTTCTTCCACAAATACCAGGGAATGCCTGAAAACGGTTATACCGACATGATCGGACGTGTTCTTGATCATGAGAACATCACGGTAAATCTGGAAACACAATTTCACCGCAGCCAGAATAGAGACTTCAGCCACGTCTTTTATTCGGGCCCGCTTGATGGCTATTTCGACTACGAAATCGGCCAGTTGGGCTATCGCACGCTGGATTTCGAGCGCTTTACCTATGAAGGCGACTACCAGGGCTGCGCCGTCATGAACTATGGCGATGTTTCGGTCCCCTACACGCGGATCACGGAGCACAAGCACTTCTCTCCCTGGGAAGAGCATGCCGGCTCTGTCTGCTATCGGGAGTTCTCACGCGCCTGCCGCCGGGAAGACATCCCCTATTATCCGGTTCGCCTGATCAAAGAGAAGGAGCAGCTTGCGGACTATGTCTCACGCGCCGAACGGGAAACCTCCATTACCTTTGTAGGACGGCTTGGAACCTACCGTTATCTCGATATGGATGTGACAATCCGCGAGGCTCTCGACACGGCACGATTCTATCTTTCCAAAAAGGCAGAGAGCGCTTCCATGCGTGCATTTTTGCATACACCGGTCTGACAGGACTCGAAGCCAATCTTCGTGAAACTTTGTTTTGGTCGATCAGGACAGGATCGGGAACGGTGGGCTGACCCGTCGAATTCCGATAGAACCCAGATAATTGAAGGTGCAGCGCCCAAACAGGTCCGTGCTGCCACGGAACCGGGGCCGCGCGTCCGCTTGGATCAGCCCTCCGGGGCAAGCTTTTAGCTGATCAACATGAGTTGAGTTCTCCGAACGGCGCCTATCGCATTACAGTCGTCTGCATGGCCACGGAGGATCTTGCGTGTGTTTTACATTTCCCAAATTGTCGCGCTGTTGTTTGCGCTTCTCGCCACGTCAGCGTCGGCACAGAAGCTGGACGATCGTCTGTCGCTGGAGCAAAGCGCACCGGGCGGAATTTTCAGCCTCATCCCGCCGGACTCCGTCACTCAGCATGGTCTGACGCTCAGTACTGGAATGCTGCCCTACACTGCGACAGCAGGCACTCTCGACCTATTGGGGCAAAACGGTGAACGCTCCGCCAAAATCTACTATACCGCCTATGTCGCGAACGATCGCCCTAAAGACCGCCCGCTGACGTTCGTGTTCAACGGCGGGCCAGGCGCTGCTTCGGCCTATCTTCATCTCGGTCTGGTCGGTCCACGCGTGCTTGAGTTCGGCGAACGTCAGGACGATGCCACGCAGCCAACTCTCCACGACAACCCGGATAGCTGGCTGGCGTTCACCGATCTCGTCCTGATCGATCCCATCGGGACCGGCTGGAGCCGTGCGGCTAGCAACGATATTGCCACAGGCTTCTACGGGATACGACGGGACGCCGAGAGCCTCGCCAAGGTCATCGCCCTCTATGCGCAGAAGAACGGACGCGTGCCTTCTCCGAAATATCTCGTCGGTGAAAGTTACGGCGGATTTCGCGCCCTGAAGGTCGCGTCGGCCCTTAAAGACATCCAGGGCATGCTTGTTTCAGGCATCGTCATGGTCTCACCGATGATCGAGGGCCGATTTCTGTGGAGCGCTCGTGACGATCCACTCACCGCTGCCCTACGCTTGCCCTCACTTTCCGCTGCCGAGCTTGAGAGGAAGAACAAATTCGATCAGAACCTTGTGATGGAGACCGAACGTTTTGCCATGACCGACTATCTTGCGTCGCTCGCAGGTCCTTCTCCTCAAGGAGCTCTAGCCGATGCGCTCTACTCTCGCGTCTCGGCGCTGACGGGTATCCCGAAGGACGCAGTCCGGCAGACACGCGGCTTCATCGGCGACACCTACAAGAAGAAATCGGCGGGAGATAGCCGGGTCGTCAGTCCCTATGATGCGGGACATTCGGTGGTCGATGCCTATCCGGAAGCTGCCGCCGACCAGAACGAAGATCCGGTGCTCGATGGCTATACGCGGGCTTACGGAGCTGCTTTTACCGCTTACGCCCGTGATGACCTCGCCTTTAAAACCGATATGACCTACACCCTGCTGAACGACGATGTGAACCGCCGCTGGGAGTGGAAAAGCGATCGAGGGGGCGACAGCCGCATGACAGCTACCGCAGTGTCCGATATGCGCGACCTCCTATCGGTGATTCCCCAGTTTCGGGTGATGGTGGCGCATGGATACAGCGACGTGCTGACACCCTACGGCTTTAGCAAGTACGTTCTCGACCATTTGCCGCGTGATCTTGCCGCGAACCGGGTGGAGCTTAAACTCTATCGGGGCGGACATATGTTTTACACGGCGCCGGCATCACGGGCTGGATTCTCGTGGGATGCCCACGGTTTCTTTCAAAAGCACCAGAACTGACAAGAATCCATAGGGCTTGCGGTCAGGGACGTGAGGATGCGGCGAATATCCTGAGGCGTGAACGGTTTTAGCTGGACATCCGGCGCGGGCAAGAAATCCGCGGCCGACCAGCGTATCGTTTCGGCAGGGAAAGCCCCTAGGCTGCCTTCCCTCCTCCGCCTCATCGAGGAGGATCACGCGAAAAGTGCACGCAGGCGTGCCCAGATTCCCGCCGTCTGATCAACATGTTTTGCCCTGATATAACGCGCCGTCTTTGCCGCGCTTACCGTCGTGCCGAAATGACAGAAGCAAACGATGTCGTGCAACTGGTCGTCGGAGAGTTGAAAAACCGCCTCGCCTCCTCGTAAGTGTCGTTCTCCAACCCGGCGGCCCGAAGCAAAGGATGATCGAAGGCGACCGAAAGGGCCGAATTGTCGCAATGCAGTGCCGCTCGCACCCTGGCCGGCTGATATTCCGTCTCACGCAACGTCGAGAGTACCCGGCGTGGATCAGCCTCGAGAAGGTCCACCCAGCGTTGGAGGCGCTTATCGCGCGGCAGGATCTGAGGGAAATCCTGGCCAATCCTGGCAAGGGTCAGCAGTTGGTCAAGGTCGTGATGCTTCATATCGTCCTCCCGACGAGTGACGCTTGCTAACATGGCCGCGATCGGCAGCACGTAGCGGTCGAGGGCAGGCGTGACGAGCTTCAACCCCTCGACGGCAGATATCACCGACAGCGCTGGCGTTATCATCGCGTCACCGATGAAGAGTGCCGCGCCGACAAGGCCGGCGAAGAACAGCCCCGGCATATATCGACCGGTCTTCATCAGCAGCGCTAGCAGCGACAGTGTTCCGCCCTCGCGGTCATTGTCGGCCCGCAACAGAAACAGCCCTACCAGCATCGAAATTCGCTGAGAGGTTCGGGCTTGGGAGCCGGCAGATTTTCCTCTTGAAAACAAAGGGATGGAAATCTGCCGGGCTCCCGTACGGTATGAACGGAGTGAAAGTCTTTTCGCTTGTTTTCCGAGCCCACTGTCGTCGAAGTCGGCGATGTCCGGCGTTTTGATAATCCTCGTCAGTTGATGACCTATCTGGATCTTGTGCCATCGGAAAGCTCAACGGGCGAACGGGTCAAGCGTGGGGGATCACCAAGGCAGGCAACACAAGGGCGCGTCGGGTTCTCATCGAAGGCGCCTGGGCATATCGCTTTCCCGTCTCCTTCGAAACTGGGCAGGGTTCCGAGTTCACGAATGGCGCAGCAAACGGCGTCGACATGATGTCGTGCAACTGGCCGTCGGAGAGCTGGTCGTTCCAACCCGGCGAACGGCTCAGCGCTGATCAGTTGTCGCGCAATCCCGACACGATGAAATCGAGGCGGCAAATCATCCTGAAGCAGGCCAGCAGCCGTTGAAGGTGTCATGCAAGAAGATCCCGAGTTGACGAGAATTCTGGGTGGGCCGACCGAGACGATCAAAGCTTCTGCGATCGCAGCGCCTCGTTAGCTCCAACAAAATGACGTTCAACAAAATGATTGTGCACCGCAGCAACAAAAGGGGGCAGTCGGACGTTGTCGTCGGCCAGCGCCATCCCGGCGATGCGACCAGGAGCCGACTATGAGACCCCTTTCAGACACCCTTGAACGACTTGCGAAGCTTCGATCCATCACGGTCAAGCCCAGTATCGCTCCGACGAAATTAAAAAGGCTTCAGCGCTTTGGTTCGAACCCTGGGGCTTTGGCGGCATGGTGCCATGTGCCGACCACCTCGGCCGCCGCACCTGCCTTGGTCGTGGTTTTGCATGGTTGCACGCAGAACGCCGCCGCGTATGATCACTGTTCTGGCTGGTCCAAACTTGCCGAAGACTACGGCTTCGCCGTTCTCTTCCCGGAACAGGCGCACGCGAACAACAACAATCTCTGCTTCAACTGGTTCAGCCCGGGGGACGTCACGAGGGACCGTGGCGAGGTCCTGTCGATCCGACAGATGATCGAGGCAATGGTTTCGGAACACGGCATCGACCCGCGCCGGATCTACATCACGGGTTTATCCGCCGGGGGAGCCATGGCCAATGCGATGCTCGCCGCCTATCCCGAAGCGTTCGCTGGTGGTGCGATCATCGCCGGCCTGCCCTATGCGACAGCATCGACAGTCCCCGAGGCCTTCGACCGGATGCGCGGCCACGGTCTGCCCAACATGGACGCGTTGCAGGCCAAACTTCGCGGTGCCTCCGCTCACAAGGGTCCGTGGCCGACGATTTCCGTCTGGCACGGCAGCAGCGACCAGACGGTGGTCGAGGCGAACGCGCGGGCAATCGTCGCGCAATGGAGCTCCGTGCACGGTGTCGGGGTCAAACCGACCATGATCGAACAGGTAGACGGACAGGCCCGGAAGGTCTGGAAGGATGCCGCTGGTCGCGAGGTAATCGAATACTATGTCGTCACCGGCATGGCCCATGGCACTCCACTGGATGTGGCGTCCGGCTACGGGAAAAGCGGTCCGTTCATGCTGGATGTCGGAATCTCCTCGACCGTTCATATCGCTCGGTCATGGGGTCTCGCAGCCTCCTTTGAGCGGCGGGAACGCACGGCCGAACCGATCTGCGAAGAGGTTGCGCATCATCCTCGACGGGAACAGCCGAACGATTTGTTAGCGGAAAACGGCATACAGGCGGTAATCGAAAAAGCTCTTCGCTCTGCAGGGCTGATGCGCTGATCCCCAGACGCCCGGTCGCAATGCACCCATGCGGGATGATGGAGCGGCACACTCCCTTGCCCATCTTGAGGTTTGCCCATTGGGCCAAACCTCAAGATGGGCGTTCGAGACGCCTGGCAACTCTGCTTCGATCAAGCTTCTAGTTTCGGACATGGGTGTAGGCATTGATGCTCATATCAAAGCTCATTCATCGCTCAGGCACGAATAGACCCTCAACATCAACATCGCCAGGCGTCCCTGCATCGCTCACGAGATCACCCCGCATCGCCGCCACCACGCAGGCAACAAAAAACCGGCCGCAGGTGCGCGCGACCGGTTTTTTCTCAATTTGATTTGTGACCGGAAGCCTTAGGCGGCAGCGGACCTGGCGGAAGCTATCGCCTTGGCGACCGGCGCTTCGAAAGGCTTGTAGGCGCCCTTGGCGAGATCTGCGTACATTTCGCCGATCTTCGTGGCTTCGGTGATGTAGCCTTCGTAAGCAGACTTCACATATTTGGTCTGCAGTTCGACAGCAGCCTCAACGCTCTTGACGCTACTGATCTTCTCGACGTGAGCAACGCTGTCTTCAAACGCCTTCTTGGAATAGTCGGCGGTTTCGGTGGCGATCGCCTGAAAAGCGCTGGTCAACGCTGCATAGCTCTTCAACATCGTATCCATCGTTTCTCTGCTTTTCTTGTTTGCATCTTCGAAATTGAACATCAGGCTGCTCCTCTTTTGACGCCTTGCAACGACACTACCCTATGTGCGGGGCACAATAGAGTCAATGTATACGTGCAATGTTATAAAACACTGTTATTGCAACAGCTTGATGAAACATGGCGGTGGTGGAGCGTTATTGCGGAAAAATAAATAAAATAAATGAGCAAAAGTATTACTTTACTAAAACAACCGGGCTGAATATTAAGCCCGACCAAAATTCATATACTCAACCTTCGCGAGTAATTCGGGTTCGAGCCGGGCGCGGGCGGAAGCGGTCAGCCCGGCGTTCGCACTGGTGTGTTACCAATCGTTGCGCCGGAATCGCAGTCCCCTGTGCGCCGGCGCAACGAGCACCCAACGGTTCGCGCCCTGACACCGGGCACCCGTTTAGAACAGATAGGCACGACAACCAACCGCCAGGGACGGCACAGGCTTCTTACCCCAATTCGCCCGCCCAGATCCTCGGAGATTCTAGTTCTTGAGCCTGCGAAACAGTCGCGCGAAGCGTTGAAACTCGACCTCCTCACCCTCGAACCAGGCGTCCAGCCCGCAGAAGGCAACCGCGGTGGCTGCATCGCTGCCATAAAGCGCGTGTGCATGGTCGATGATGGCGCCATCGGCAAGATCGCCTTGGGTGGCGGGTTGTGGGCTTGTGGCTTGCGGTCGTTTGGACCGGACTGGATTGCGCGACATCATTCGTCTCCGGTGTCTGAAGTGAATTTGAACGATCGCCGATATTGCCGGACGCTTGTCGCCGCCAAAATCGGCTCGAAACCGTTACCGCGAGAGCGCTGTTGCAAGGTGTCTGGGCGGCCTGACCAGCGAGCGGGCAATGTCGATGATGTCGTCCAGCGCGGCGGTCGGATCCTCGGTGTTCCAGGCAACCCCCATGCCGATCCGAAAGTCGACGCCCCTCACTTTGCGAAGCTCAAAATTGCGATTTGGGAAATCCTTCGTCCATTGCGGCGCAAAGCCAATGCCAAGGCCGGCCGACACCAGCGATATCAGCGCAAACGTGTCATCGCAGGTATAGGCGATGTTGCGGGCCAGATCATACTCGGCGAACATCTCGGCAAAATAGCGTTCGGTGTAAAAGAGGTTTTGGCGCGAGAACGAGATGATCTTCTGGTCGCGCAGATCGTCAATGCCGATCTCCTCGAGAGCCGCCAGTCGGCTGTCCTTGCCGACCGCCAGCAGATACTCGTCGCTGGCCATCGGGAAAACCGCAAGGAACCGATGTTCTCCTCTGTATGAGCTTGATGAGCTGAGCGACGATAGTCGCCCGACGGCGCGCGACGTTGCAATCGGCGACAAGCCAGGCTGGTGTAACGTCTCCTTCGCGAACCATCTGGTTCCAGCGCTCCGGATGAATCCGATTCTGAAGTTGGGGATCGATCTCCAAGGAGCGGATGAAGGCAAGTCTCTCCATCAATCCGATCAGGTTATCACCGCTTGGCGCATCGGGAGCAGGTCGAATCCACTGAAAGCGAGTGTGCTCAATCTGCGGATCAACCGTGAGAAGATCATCGAGATCGTCCAAACGCACTGCCCGGGGGACTGCGCAGCGCCGTCGAGGTGACGCCGCTTCCTGCGATGAACGTTCCCCTTCCCACATGCCTGATTAACCGCCCTCCTTCCCCAGCGCAGCGAGCATTCTCCGTAGCGCTGTTCGTGGGAGTCCAAGCTTTAGCGCCAGATCGCGCTCAGGCGGCAGACGATCCGCGGGCTCCAGCCCTTCTGCCTCGATGAAATCCTTCCTTGAAACTTTTCACGCAACCAATTTGATCTATATTGACACCAATATCAGGACCATTTCTATATTGATCGCGCATTAAACCAAGATTGGTAGCAAATGGTGCCGAACGTGAAGTCAAATCCAGTAAAACTCTACACGGAAGCCTCGGCCGACGCGATCGCCGTCGCAGCCAAGGTGCCGACGCAACTGTCCATCGGTGGTGAATAGCTGAAAGCGAAAGGCGCCCGCGCCTTTGACGTGGTTGATCCGTCGACCAGAGAGTGGCTATCGCGCGTTCACTCTGCATGAACCCGCGCCTGCCGAGTTTTTCGACAACCCTCGGCATGAGCGCACTAGGAAATTCTTAAGCCAAATACTGCGCTGAAATCCTTGGCATTGAGGACAAGGTCTTGCTGATCGATCCTGGCAACGCCGCGCCATGCCGCCTTGTCGATTTAACCCCTAATACTTCACACACCCCATAGCGGGGGGTTCTGCATCAAGGGAAATATTATGCTTCACGCACCGAAACTTAGTGAAAAGAAGGACTTCTACATCAACGGGCAATGGAGGGCGCCGCTTCAAAGCCGCACGATAGAAGTGATCAATCCGGCGACGGAAGAGGCCTACGCCATGGTTTCGGCGGGGACGCCGGGGGATATCGACCTGGCAGTGGCCGCCGCGCGCGCCGCCTTTGAAAGCTGGAGCCAGACAAGCCGGCAAGAGCGCCTCATCTATCTCGACAAAATCGCCGAGAGCTACTCCAGGCGCATGGAGGAAATGGCGGATGCCATCTCGTCCGAAATGGGGGCACCGATCAAACTTGCCCGCGAGGCCCAGGCAAGTGTCGGCATTTCACACATCAAGGCTTTCATCAGGGCCTTCAAGGCCCATCACTTCGAAAGCGTGCCGGACAAGACCAGTCCCCAGCAGAAAATTGTGCATGAGCCGATTGGCGTGTGCGGCCTGATCACTCCATGGAACTGGCCCATGAACCAGATTTCACTCAAGGTGATTCCGGCGATTGCGGTCGGCTGCACGGTGGTCCTGAAGCCCTCGGAAATAGCCCCCATGTCGGCAATGCTTTTTGCCGAATTCGTCCATGAGGCGGGTGTGCCTGCGGGGGTGTTCAACCTAGTCAACGGTGAGGGCACCGTTGTCGGCGAAGCCCTTTCGAACCACCCGGATGTGGACATGATGTCCTTTACTGGCTCGACGCGTGGGGGTATTGCGGTCTCCCGCGCGGCGGCCGCGACGGTCAAACGTGTATCGCTGGAACTGGGCGGCAAATCACCAAATCTCATTTTTGCCGATAGCGATCTGCCGGCCGCGATCCAACGCGGCGTTGCACAGTGCTTCGAAAACAGCGGACAGTCCTGCAACTCGCCCACCCGCATGCTGGTGGAGCGCTCGGTGTATGATCAAGCCGTCACCTTGGCCAAAGCTTCCGCCGAAACGATCAAGGTTGCCGACCCCCGCAAGGATGGAGACCATATCGGCCCGGTGGTTTCCGAGCTGCAATTTAACAGAATCCAAGCCCTGATCCAAAAAGGTATCGACGAAGGTGCGCAACTGGTTCATGGCGGCCCCGGCCGTCCCGAAGGGGTCAATCGAGGCTACTATGTACGCCCGACGATTTTCGCCGGCGTCAGCAATGAGATGACTGTTGCCCGAGAGGAGATCTTCGGGCCAGTGCTAACCATGATCCCTTTCGACACCGAGGAAGATGCCATCCGGATCGCGAATGATACGCCCTACGGCCTCTCCGGCTACATCCAGACAGGGGATCCGGAGCGGGCGAAGCGCGTATCACGACGCATTCGCGCCGGGATGATCCAGGTTAATGGTGCGGCGCGCGCGCCGGGCACGCCATTCGGTGGATACAAACAATCCGGCAATGGCCGCGAGGGCGGCGAATGGGGCCTCGAGGACTTCCTTGAGGTGAAGCTGATCAGCGGCTGATAGGCCGGGATTGCTCAAGCGGCGCCGTCATCAAGGTCGCAACGGGTTTCGATGTCGACTACCCGCTGATCGGCGATAAGGAACTGAAGGTCGCCAAGCTCTACGACATGTTGCCTGCCGGCGCCGGCGAAAGCTCCGAAGGCCGCACGCCCGCCGACAATGCGACCGTCCGCTTCGTCTTCGTCATCGGACCCGACAAGAAGATCAAACTGATCCTTACCTATCCGATGACGACAGGCCGCAACTTCCATGAGATCCTGCGCCCCATCGATTCCATTCAGTTGACCAGCGAGTACCAGGTGGCAACGCCTGCCAACTGGCAGCAGGGAGACGACGTCATCATCACCGCCGCCGTGTCAAACGAGGATGCCGTCACACGCTTCGGAAGCTACGAAACAGTCCTGCCCTACCTTCGGAAGACCAAGCAGCCTTCTGCCTAATTAGAAGAGGTCTCTGGTTACTCCATCACCCCCGCCCCGCTATTCGGCTGCCGCCAGATTGGCTTTCGAGGCCGGGAAAAATGCGACAAGCTCCGAGATGACGTCATCGATCCGCTTGCCATGACGAAATCCGGGAATACGCCAGAAAGGCTTGTGCAAGCCCTCCGACGGAGGCCTGACATTTGAGGGTTGAGTTGCACAACAAATAGAACCCAAACGGCCTCTAGTTCGTGAGCCTGCGAAACAGTCTCGCAATCCGGCGAAACTCGACCTCCTCACCCTCGAACCACGCGTCCAGCCCGCAGTAGACAACCGCGGTCGCTGCATCGCAGCCATAAAGCGCATGTGCCTGGTCGATGATGGCGTCATCGCCCGGATTGTCTTGAGCGGCGGGTTGCGGAATTGTGGCCTGCGGTTTCTTGGACCGAACTGGATTGCGCGGCATCATCGTCTCCTCGTCTCTGAAATTTTCAATGATCGCCGGCGTTGCCGGGCGCTTGTTCCACTGCGCCGCCACCCGAATCCATGTGGGCGACATAATATAGCCGAGCGAACCCACCATCGAGCCATGTTGTAAATGGGTGATTTCATGGGCGATAAAGTAGCTCAATGGGCGGTTGTTCTGAGGGATATAGCCCGTTGGAGCGATAAGCCTGTTCTGCAAAAAATCCGCACCCGACAGAAAAACATTGGAGGCAGCAAATGGGAAATAGACAACGCCGCCGACGGTTCCTCCAGTAGGCGCAAACAAGATGGCGCGTTTCCACCATGATGTAGCAATAACAATTTTGTATTGCGTTTGGGGTTGGTTGAGGGGTGATTTGGAGAGACGCAATTCTGCGTCAGCGATCACGCGCTTGAGTGCGTCCGATTCAAAGGTCTGATCTGAATAAACAGTTATCCTGCCAACGGATTCGCTATAAGCAAACAGCGGTGTAGGATATGCGACGGCCAACCCGACGGTGCCAACGACCACGAGCAGCGATGCGCTCAATGTCAGTGCCACTGTTTTGTACCATTTGGCATGGAAGCTAAACATTCAATTTCCTCATGTTTTTATCCGCCCCTACTGGCCGGGAGCTACCATCCGCCCGCCAGTCTTTGGCGAGCGGCGTTCTGTGGCGCCGGCAGAGCTGCCGGAGCCTAAGGCGACCTAAGCGCCGGCCGCACGCGTCACTTCCCTCGTACTTGCACGCGAGGCTAAGTCATCTTCAATCACTGGGCTTTTGCGTCTGACATTTGCGACGAAGATTTCTGAGAAATTTGGCCAGGCGCAATCCGGGCCGGAAAATCAGAGATTTTGCGATGGGTTCCACTTAGGTTCTTAACGCGCTTAAAGTCAGATGTGGCGTGCCGTTTGATGTCTTGAGTACAGAATTTCCGGTGATATCGACCACGCCTCTTACAACTCGGCGCATGTTGGAAAAGCTGTCGAAGGTAACAGTGTCCACCGGTTCATCGAAACGGACAGAGACGGAATAGGACGTGCCTAAGGTCGATAACGCGTTGATTTCGCCCTTGAACGGCTGTCCAAGATACCGCCCCTGCACTCTTTGATGCAAATGGAACGGACAGGGGTTCGCCTTGGCCAGACGGGCGGACAGAGTGTTCCAGTCGCGCGCCCCGTTCTGCCGGGCGACGAGCTCCAGTGCTTGGGCATGGCCTAACACGGTACCGTCGGCGGCAAGTGCGCTCCTCAGAGATTTTGCGTGCGCCTTAGCTTCTGCAATGTTTCTGACTGTCATGACAGGTTCCCCGCGGCCTTCAGCCCAATACCGGCATCTCCCCGCGCCTTCAGGGCATCAGCAAGCACAAGTGTTGCGACTACTGCGGCCACGCCATCGGCCAGCGGATAGGCGAACCAGATTGCATCGGCGCCCAATATTGCCGCAGCGGCAGCGACCAAGGCAGGCAAGAGTACAAAAGGCTTGACCATGGTCAGAACAGCCGCTCGAGCAGGTTGGCCGATGGCCTGAAAGTAAAGCCCAAGCACGAGAACTGGTCCGGAAAAAAGATAGATCGCCGCCATGGGCCGAAGTATTCGACCGACTTCGCCGACGACATCTGGATCAGCGACAAAGGCTGCTCCGACGAGCATGCCCCCGCTCAACAACAAAACCTCAACAGCAAGACAGTAGAACAATGCTGTTGCTGCGGCGATCCGCAGGACGGCATCCGAGCGGGTGTAAAGACACGCACCGACATTGTTGCCGACGATGCTCTGCATGGCCATCGCGATAGCCATGATTGGCAGGAAAACAAAGCCGAAAATGCGTGTCACGATCCCGTAGGCGGCAATGGTCCTAGCGTAATCGGGGCTGCCTACAAGACGTAACGCTAGGACCACGCTAGCGGATGAAAGCGCCATTCCGATAAAGCCCAGACTGACCGGTGCGCCCACCGCAACAATACGCCGCCAACTGCCGGTCCAGCGGTTCCGCCAGAGGCCATTGAGCGGCATCATGCCCCCGATGAAACGGCGCAGCCCGGCTAGAAGCGCAAGTCCCAGCGCCTGTGCCAGAACCGTGCCCGTGGCCGATCCCGCAACACCGAGCTCCAGGACCACGACCAGGATGTAGTTCAGCAGAATGTTGACGAGCGTGACCCCAAGCGACATGAGCGCCATTAAACCGGCCTGCCCTTCGTTCCTCCAGGCATCGGCATGAACACCCAGCAGAAATTGTATCGGGGTTCCGAATATGGTGATCGCAAGGAAGACCCAGAGCATGCCAGTAATAGGGCCGCCGGAGCCGGCAATGCGTAGGGCGAAACCCCACCCGCCCGCACAGAAGATGACAATCAGCGTCGAAGCGATCATCAATGCAAGTCCATGAGCACCCGCGAAGGTTGAGTTGGCGGCATCGCGGTCACCGGCACCAAGTTGGCGAGCCAGCAGACTTGACATTCCCCCGCCGACAAGGGTCGAAAGCGCGATTGTCAACATCAGGACTGGAAAGGCCATGCCGACTGCCGCCATGGCCTCTGCACCGACGAAATGCCCAAGAAAGAGTGCGTCGATGATACCGAGCATCCCGTTCATCACCATGATGGCGATCATAGGAAATGCGGTGTTGGCAAAAATTCTGCCCGGGGAGGCAGTCAGAAAACGGTTTTCGGGCGATTGTCGTGAAGACATCACTCACTCCTCAAAAGAGGCATTTCGACTGTGATGGGTGCCTGCATTGCCACCGACGAAATGCATCGAGGGTGAGAAAGGTCTCTACATGCCGGGCTTCACCGTGACTTGCGTCTGCAGGCGGCAGGTGCTCGGAACCTATGCGAGAACAACCACCAAACCCAATGATTGTCAATAGAAGCGTGTGTCAGAAAATCCGCAAACGCTTGGGTAGAGACTGTTCTTCGCAATGTTCCCAATTTAAATAGGCATTTGCGACGAATTCGTCATTGGCGTTCTGCTCATCGCCAGCGGCGTAACCTTCCTCTGGTTCACTATCATGAGTGGCACTGCGCTGCATTCCGAACTGATGGGGTCGGCGGCCTTGTCGAGGCGGTCAACAACAAGGGAACCATATCCGTGAATAGCGGTCACCTCGTTCGTCGCCATCTTCTTCATCTCGGGAGCGGATGCCGCATCAATAGTGATGGGCATGCTTTCGTCTCGCGGCACGCTTGAACCCCCACGTGGCATCGTCGTTCTCTGCGGCGTCCCTGCAGAGCGTCGACCCGACGTGTTGCTGGTGATGGGAGGTTTCCTGCAGACCGCGTCGATCATCGCGGCAGCACCTCTTCCTCGTCGTTTCGGGCTGCGCGTTCTCCTTATGGATGGCGCTGCTGGACGATCTAGAAGGGCTTAGCGAAATGGCCCCTCCCCTGCCCGAAGGCGGCCCACTATTGGCAAAGGCGATTGCAGCTGTCTTAAACGACTTGATTGTGCAGAATGACGGTTTGGCGATGTCGGGATGGCGGCACTTAATTCATTCGGCTTCATCAATTAGTAGTTGCAGAAAACGGTTTAGGTTGATATCCTGCTGCCGCCGCACGTCGTCGACCGCAAGATCCCGCTCGCCCGAGGTTCGGGATCACCTCTAAGATACTTACCACACTCCATCGACCTGTTCATCGAGCAACTCGTGAGCATCCGCCCTCAGGAAGACGAACACCACAAGCGCGGTGAGAAGGGTGATTGCGGTCAGGAATAACAGAAGGTCGCTGAACGCATCCGAATAGAGCGACACCAGCACCGTCCGATCCATTCCCTGCATTACTTTCCCAGCCATGACGAGATCTCCGGCGGCGAGCCTTTGTGCAGCAGCCGCAGTGTCTGAGGGCGTGGCGCTCCCACCCATTCTACCGGCGACCAGCATCGAGAGGACCGCGCTGACGACCGCGAGCGCCACGCCCTCGCCCGCCACCCTTGTGGTGCTGAAAATGCCGGTCGCCATGCCGGCGCGCTCCTTGGGCACGACGCTGACCGCCAATCCGTCCATCAGCCCCCAGGGCAGGCTAATACCAGTACCGATCACCAGCATCGGCAGGGCCATTGCAAAAACCGGAGCGCCGACTGGGATCTGCGACAGCCAGAACAGACCGCCGGCCGAGATCAACAAACCCGTGCCGCAGATTGTGGCAGGACGGAACCAACGCGTCAGAAGTCCGGCCGCAATGGGCAGGATGAGCAGCGGCGCAGAAAGGGCGATCATCAACGTGCCCGCTGTCACCTCGCGCATCCCTTCGATGCCGATGAAGCGTCCCGGAAGCAGAATCAGCAAAACGACGAATCCATAAGCCGGAGCTGCCGCAAGCAACTGAACGCCGGCGAAGCGTGGATAGGCAAATAGCGAGAGGTCCAGCATCGGCCGGGAGACCATGCGTTCAATCGCCACGAACAAAAAGAGGAAGAGCGATGCGCCGCCCAGCAATCCCACGACCCAGCCGTCGCTCCAGCCGCGCTCGGGCGCCAGCAGAATGCCGTAGGTGAAGAGACCGAGCGCCGCTGTGAAGCTGAGCGCCCCGCCCCGGTCGAGCCCACGCGCGGTCGGATCCCGGCTTTCTTTCAGTGCGTGCCAACCGAAAGCAAAGGCGAGAACGGCAAAGATCACCACCGCCAGGAAGATGCTGCGCCAGCCGAGCGCCTCGATCAACAGGCCTGACGCGACCGGACCGAGCGACAGACCGACGCCGAAGCTGGTGCCGACGATGCTGAAGGCGCGAAGCCGCGCCGGGCCATCGAACTCCTGCGCCAGCGCTGCCATTCCACCCGAAAAGGCCGCAGCTGCTGCAAACCCTTGCGCCGCCCGCAACAGGTCGAATATCAAGATATCCGGCGCAAAGACGAGCGCCAACGAGAACACCGCAAACAATCCCACTCCGGCCATGAAAATCCGCTTGCGGCCATAGCTGTCCGCCAGGGCACCCGCTGCCATCAGGGTTGATCCGAAGGTGAGCATGAAGGCATTCGTCACCCAGGCGATCGCAACCGGGCTGCCGCCCAACGCCTGGCCGATGGAGGGCAGTGCCACCGCCGTGCCCGTGAACGTGAGCGGCATGGCAGCGGCGGCAAGGCATACTGCGAGTAAAGCCAGCCATGTTCGAGTTCTGTCAGAAGCTTTGGATTGGAATGACATACGTTGTCCCTGAAGCTGGAGAATGCCGCAGCAAAACCCGCGGCCTGTTTCCAACCCATTATATTTGTGCTTGAATATTCGGAAATATTGCCAAAGTTCCAATCATAACGGAACAAAACGCTCGAATAGGATCAAAATGGAACGAGCGACATGGACCGCCTGACCGGCTTGATGGCCTTCGTCCGCACAGCTGATCTCGGCAGTTTCGTTGCCGCCGGACGTGTCCTTAGCCTTTCCCCGTCTGCCGTTGGAAAGGCCGTCACGAGGCTCGAAAGCCAGTTGGGTGTGCGGCTCTTCCAGCGCTCGACCCGCAGCCTGCGCCTGACGGAGGAAGGCCGCGCGTTTCACGAACGATGCCGCCACATCCTCGACGATCTCGACGACGCCCAGGAAACGCTGCTGCGAACCCGGGAAACCCCGCGCGGGCGCGTCAAGGTCAGCGCGCCCACCGTCGCCTACCACCTGCTCTTGCCGGTGCTTGCGGAATTTCTGTCGCTCTACCCGGAGATCGAACTCGATCTGGATTTCAGCGACCGTATCGTCGATCTCATCGACGAGGGCGTCGATGTCGCCATCCGCAGCGGGCAATTGCCGGACAGCCGCATCATGGTCCGCGCACTTCGGCCGTTTCAGATGCTTCTCTGCGCGTCCCCCACCTATCTAGTGAGATGGGGAATGCCGGCATGCCCGCGCGACCTGTCGGCCCATGTGGGGATCGGCTTTCGCTTTCCAAATAGCGGCAAGATCCAGGACTGGCCCCTCATCGTTCCAGTGGGAGAGCCCGAGGTCAGGATCCGCCACATCCTGACATGCAACAACATGGAGGCGCTGCGCGGCGCCGTGCTGCGCGGACTCGGCATCGGCTGCATGCCGGATTTCCTCGCTGCAGCTTCGCTGAGGACCAGGAAACTTTTACCGCTGCTGGTCGATCACCTCGATGCGCCCGGCCAGTTCAACCTGATCTGGCCGTCGAGCCGGCATCTATCACCTAAAGTGCGGGTATTCATTGATTTTATCAGCAAGAGGCTTTTCTCCAGCGAATGTCAGCTGCCACCGATACCGCAGAACCCTTGAGGAGCCTTGCCTAACAGCAGGATCGCCACTCGGCTCAAGCCTTGTCAAAACAACACGCGAAGCCGAGACTTTGATTCAACTTCACGTGTTGCGAGGAAAGGTTCGAAATCGGTGCCGTCGCACCGGGCTAAGGTCGGATGCCTCCGATGGTGAAACCGCCATCAACGGTGATCTCTTGGCCCGTGACGAAACTGGCATCGTCTGAAAGCAGCCAGGCAACGGTGCCCGCGACGTCTTCTGACCGACCGTTACGGCGAAGTGGCGTGTGGCTGGCCAAACGCGCGGCAAAGACGGGATCGATGACATCATCTGCCATGGGAGTCAGGATAATGCCCGGATTGATGGCATTGACACGGATGTTCCGAGGGCCTTCCTCCACCGCAAGCGTCCGCATCATCGCCTGCAAGGCTCCCTTGGTGCCGGCGTAGGCCCCAGCTCCAGGCATGACGCCACTCGCAGTCCAGGACGCGTTGATGAGGATGCTGCCGTTGTCTAAGAATGGCAGGCATTGCTTGATGGTAAAAAACGTGCCGCGCAGATTGGTCCCGATCAGCGCGTCAAACTCGTCCGCTTCTGTCACTGCCAGGGGCTTAAATTCGCCCAGGACCCCGGCGTTTGCAAATACGGCGTCCAGTTTCCCGAACTGCCCTACAGTCGTCTGCACTGCGGCTGCAACTGCATCGTTGTCCGCGATGTCGCAAGCAATTGCGATGGCAATGCCGCCCGCGGCCTCGACCTCCGACTGCAATTCGTTGATCGGTTGCGGGCGACGTCCGATAAGAGCGACCTGAGCACCTTCCTCGACCAAGCGAAGTGCGGCAGCCCGCCCCATGCCCGTTCCTGCCCCGGTAATGAAAATCGTTTTGCCCGTAAATCTGTTCTGCGCCATGTCGTGCTCCTTTGGTTACAGCAACAGGACGGTTGTAATTCGGTAGGCAAACAGTGATAATTGCCAAAATATATTATACATCTGAAAGTGAAACTATCGAATGGGGCTTTTTCGGTCCATGCAGGTTTTTGTGACGACCGTTCAGGAGGGCTCAATGAGTGCCGCCTCCGGCAAGCTCGGCATGTCGCCCGCGATGGTGGGCCAGCATGTGGCGGCACTGGAGGAGCGGCTTGGCACACGGCTTCTGAACAGAACGACCCGTCGTCAGAGCTTGACGGATTTCGGCAGGACCTATGTCGATCAGTGCCGCGACATTCTCGAGCGTGTGGCCGTTGCGGATGAGGAGGCCGAGGCATCGCAGACGAACCCCCGTGGCCAACTCAGGATTACGGCACCAACTACCTTCGGGGCAGAGGCCCTGATGCCTGCCTTGGGACGCTATCGTGAAATCGCACCGGACGTGACGCTGGACGTCACGTTGACCGACCGCAATGTCGATATCGTTGAGGAAGGATTCGATGTTGCATTCCGTATCGGCGAACTTCCGGACAGCCGCCTCATCGCCCGTCAGCTTGCTCCCTACAGGATGGTCGTCTGCGCTTCACCGCAATACCTTGCTAGCCGCGGTATGCCCCAACACCCCAGCGAGCTTTCGAACCACGAAGCAGTCGGTTTCACCCCTGCGGCAAAGTCACCATGGAAATTGTCGAAACACGATGAGGTTGTCGAAGTTACACCCCGCATGTCGATGAGCGTCAACAGCGGTCAGGCTGTTCGCATGGCGGCCCGCACCGGGTTGGGCGTGATCATGCAACCCGCTATCCTGCTGACTGCGGATATCGAGTCTGGCCTGCTGGTCAGGCTTTTTCCGGACTGGCACCTGCGCGAGCGGCCAATGTGGCTTGTCTATCATCGTGACAGGCGGATGACGCCGCGCCTGCGTAGCGTCATCGCTTTTGCAATCGCAGAATTCGCCCTGAAACCCGATGATCCGCGCCGTCGAACGAGCGGAGGTGGCTAAGCGTGAACGTCCGGCAATACGGCGAAAGCAGGAAGTGCTGGTTGCCCCAATATTTCCAACCTCCGGAGGACCGCCAGATCGGGCGCGGCGTCGCGCGGCTGCGGAATGACGGACGGAAGGTTTTTGGAGACCATGTTCAGCGCCCTGCCGGGTTGCGAGAGTCAAAAATCGTCATACTCATGAACGCGGTACCTCCTGATGAACTCGGAGGCCGACCGTATAGGGACCCGGAGTCGCTGCGAGCCCCATTTTTTGGCTTCTTCCGGGAGCGTTAAGATTGTGCGATCGCTATCGCTTGATCCGTCCGGTGATCCAAGTGTTGTTGCCCTCATTGCTGCACGCCGTCCACCGCAGCCGGGCATCAGCGCTGCGATGGCGACGTGCGTGCCGAAACGCCGAGTTAGCTCCCACCGGTCCACGAATCCCTGGTGCGTACACACTGCGCACTTGCCGCCGAGGACATACCACTCCTCGAGTTGCGACAACGTCGGTGACCACGCTGCTATCGCTCATGAAGGTTACGGCCGATACGGGCAGATATCAAAGCCACATAGGAATGACAGACAGTGCCAGTAACAGCGCCAGCCAAAGATTGAGATACCGCCATTGCCAGGGTTGGGTCAGCCGTCGCCCAAGCCAGAGACCGCCAATACACCAAATGACCATGGAAAACATGGCGGCGGCACCGAAGACGAAACATAGAATCAAGCCCAGGGCCACTGGGTTGTCGGCCAGACCGGCATACGCTGCCGCGGCCGCGAGGGCCATGGTCCAGCCCTTCGGATTCACCCACAGCAACATGAAACCGGAGATAAAACCTGTTGGTGGAGAAGAGGATCCTGCATGGGGCGCACTCATCCGCGAGATCATCCAGGCCAGCCACAAAAGATAAGCGGATCCAATGATACGCAACCACAACTGCATTGGCGACCACGCGAAAACGACGGATCCCAGTCCGCCCGCAACTGCGCCAACGAGCGTTCCAAGGCCGACGGCGATGCCCGCGAGCAAAGGAAGGCTCCGCCGGAACCCAAATTGTGCGCCCGAAGCCGTTGCGAGGGATGTCGCTCCGCCCGGCGAGATCGTCGCCACAAGTGCAAAGCCAATCACGGATAGAAGCGCGCTGCTCATCTCGGTCGGACCTTTGGTGTCTCGCCTTGAAGCACGCGGACGAATACCGGCATGTCGATATTTCCTCCCGTCAGGATTACGGCAACACGGCGCCCTTGAAAGCTCAACTTCTCCTTGATCAGAGCTGCCAGGGCCGCAGCGCCCGCGCCTTCTGCGATGTTGTGCGTATCGACGTAGAGAAGGCGCATTGCGGCGGCGATCTCGTTATCAGTCACCCGAACCAGGCGGGATGCGCCTTTACGAATAATCTCCAAGGGTTCAGCTTGTGGTTCACGGCAAGCAAGTCCATCGGCAAAAGTTTGGGCGGTTTCTGTGGAAATCGGACGGCCAGCTTCAAACGAAAGCGCAAAGGCAGGGGCTTGGTCGGAGACAACGCCGATAATCTCGGTCTTCAGCCCGAGCAAATCGCGAACTGTTATAAGGCCGCAAATGCCAGATCCCATGCCGATCGGCACGTACACGGCATCAAGGCATGAATGATCGGCGAACAATTCCCTGCCGTAAGTTGCAACGCCAACGACGAGGTCGCGGTGAAATGACGGTACGAAGTGAAGATCTTTCTCTGATTGGAGGTGGCGCGCAATCGCGCGACTCTCATCGAAATCTCGTCCTGCGATTGTAAGCTCGCCGCCGAATGCCTCCATCGCGGCATTCTTTTCAGCAGAATTGCCTTCTGGAACAACAATAGCAGCAGGAATACCTGCCCGCTTAGCACCAATCGCGATCGACTGACCATGATTGCCTCGAGTAGCGGTGATTAATCCCTTCGGCAACATATTGGAACGTTGAAGCGCATCTACATAAGATAGGCCCCCACGTGCTTTGAAAGAGCCCGTTAGCGTATGGTTCTCATGTTTGACAATGACGTTGACACCGGTACGGCGTGCAAGCAACGGCCAGGCATAGGCAGGGGTGGGTGGAACAAGTGCGCGCACAGCCGTAGCGGCAATTGCAAGATCGTCGAGTGAGAAAAGTGTCATTTCCAAACCTCTGTTAGCATCGACTAGAGTGGGCCAAAGCTCGTCGCCGCGCTTTCAAGAATCTGACGTGAAATGCATTCTTTGACGAGCTGCTCTTGATGCTCTGCCTGTCGGGGCGTAATTCGGAACGAGAAAGTGACAAGGCCGATCGAATGAATGCTGGTGCCGAACCTCTCAGACGTGCGAATGCTGGCCCATGGCAGATAGAGTTGCTGCCGAAGAGAGCTTATGAAGCTCGTTACTCGTCGGAAGACGCGGTGATCGGCTTTGCTTTCGACGGTCAGGTCGGCAGCCATTCATTCGGTGGCGACAAAAAAGCGGAATTCAGGTCTCCACCGAACGGTCTCGCCTACGTTCCCGCAGGATGTGATGTCTATTCTTGCTCAAGGACGGGCGGCGAATACCTCAAAATCTCTCGCGCGAATTCATTTGCTAGAGCCGGAACACCCGAGCGCCGTTTCAGCGGTTTAGCTGATCCGGTAGCTATCGCTTCAGCTCATGAACTGCGTAAGCGACTGCTCTCGCAACAACCCATCGAACCGTTAAATATCGAGCGCTTGTTACAAGTTCTCGAAGATAGGGTGCAATTCTTCCTTTTCGGAAGAGACAACCACGATTTGTCAGGAGCTTGGATGACGGCTCGTCGATTGCGCCTCATCGACGAAATCATCGAAGCAAAGCTATCCGAGAAAATCACGGTCCAGGACCTAGCTAACGCGCTCAACCTATCGACAGGGTTCTTCGCGCGCGCTTTCAAAGCGGCACTCGGTAAGTCTCCTCATGACTATATAATCGATCACCGCATCGCATTCGCTCGTTCAATGTTGCGGGCAAGCGAGATGCGGTTAGCCGAGATTGCACACACGGCAGGTTTTTCTTCCCATGCCCACATGACCGTGACTTTCCAAAAACGCCTTGGAGCGCGACCGGTCGATATTCGTGGTTCACTGATCTTTCCGGTCAGGGCACGGGCCGGACACATTGAGCGATTGTAAACCTCCAGAAAAACGAACTTGAATTACGTCGTTGCACCGATTGGTCGCCAGAAAACCCATTGCGGAACATTCTGCACAACGTTGCACCCTGCGCACTGCCTAATTTGGCAATTTGGCGGGGATTATCGGCTATAGATTTCCGGATGACTATTTAAGAAAAATGAGGGTTGTTGCGGCCTCGTCGCGACGTCGATGCCCGTGCAGTCGTCCAAGCGCAACGGCTCGAATATTGAAACGGCACTGCACCAATTGCTTCGAAGGCGGCACGCCCTTCGCTGTCTACTCTCAGACAGAGAGAGCCCTTCATGACGAAATGAAATAGGAGCGCTTTGCGATCCTTGACATCTCAAGATGAAAGCCCGGATCGTCGCAAAGACGGGATGGCCGGCCAATGGGCTCTCTTTCGATCGGATCGACCACCGTCACGTCGACGTTCGTATGTTCTATCTGGACGATCTGCAGCGGATGCTTGGCGGAAAGCTCGCCGCGCAGCGCCAGGAATTGCGCATCGGCCCTCCCCTTTCCTTCGCGCCGACGCATCAGAGCTTCGGCATCGTACGTCGCAAGATAGACCTTCAGCCGTCTGATCGATGGCGGCGTCAAAGCATTATGCCGGCACTCGGCGACGATGCGCTTCCCCAGCCTCGTCAGTTGCGGTCGTTCCGGCGTGGCATAGAAAGTCCGGATGGCTTCATCGACCAACACCTTCAACTCCGGTTCAAAGGCATCGATTCCCGGTCGCCGGCCCGCCTTACGTCCGATCAGGACCGCCACCCGCTCGACTTCCCGGAAATGCTTCAGCCAGCGAAACAGCGTCGTCCGGCTGACCCCCAACTCAGTCGCCGCGTCAGCGATTTCCTCCTGGCTCGGACGATTTGACAAGCCGGAGCCCTGCGGCTCGGGCGACCGCTTTCTCCCATTCCCGCTCGTTGGCCTCGTTGCGATCCATAGCTTTACTGGGGGGCTAGAATGCGACGTAGTAGCGTAGTCACACGAAAAGTGAATCGGTATCGTGAAACTGAATCGTCTATGCTATCGGAAAGCTTGAAATGTGTCCGATCAGGAACACCGGTCAACTGACAGGGCTCGCGGAACGCATGAATATCTCCAATGAAAGAACACCAAGGGGCTTCCGACGTGCAGCCATTAATCGCCACCACAACGCGCATAGTCCAATGCGGCCATCGCCGTGGAGACGATCCCCAGCAGTTCGTCGCGAGTTGCACCGTCCTGCGCCTGAAGCGAAAGCCCTTGTATCACCATAGCAAAGTACCTGGCCAAGCCATCCACATCGATGGCGCCAGGTAAGTCGCCGGCCGCCACGCCTTGCTCAAGGCGCCTCTTGATCAGCGCCACCGTCGCTCGTCTCAAAGCTTCCATATGCGCTCTCAGTTCGGCGTTCTGCAACTGGCAGTTCACCAGGCCGAGGGCGACCATGCAGCCTCCCGTGCCCGGATTGGAACGCGCAATCTCAACACTTGCGGTCAGCATCCCCCGTATGGCTTCAGGTGCATTCGCCGTTTCCGTAAGCACCTTCATGCTGCCGCTACCTGCCGTCGTGAGGTAGATATCGACCGCTTCGCGAAAGAGTTTCTCTTTCGAGCCAAACGCGGCGTAAAAGCTGGGAGGGTTTATCCCCATGGCCGACACGAGATCGGCAAGCTGCGCGGCTTCATAACCTTTTGCCCAGAAAACCTCCATGGCACGCGCGAGCGCAGCGTCACGGTCGAATCCGCGTGGGCGACCTCGGATGGCCATGCCGTCTCCTTTTTATAAATCATCCTACATAATTCATTGACCAAGTCGTCGACTTCTGTTTTTTGTAATTCAAATTACAGATTGGAAGCAAGTGCATGGCAACGACGATCACTGAGCGACGGCTTGAGATAATCAGAACCTATTTCCTAAAGGTCGACGAGCAGGCCCCTTCGATTCTCGATCTTTTCACGGCAGACGTGCAGATCTTTTTTCCGAAATTTGGAGTCGCGCGGGGCAAGGCAGCACTTGGACGTTTCAGCCGGCGGATCGCCCGGGAAGTCGCTCAGTTTAAACACGATATCGATGGGCTGCTCTTTACGATCGGCGGTGACCGGATTGTCGTTGAGGGCCAAGAACTCGGCGTGACACCAGAAGGGATATCTTGGCCCGACGGCGTAATCTCCCAGGGCCGCTTTTGCAATGTGTTCGAGTTTCAGGACTTCCTGATCAGCCGTTTGCATATCTATGTCGATCCCGATTTCACCAATCAGGATGAGCGCCGGATCGATGTTTACAGAGGCGGGGAAGCGTCCTGATGGGGCTTTGGCAGCGAGCCAATCCCACCTCGTAGCCATATCTCCCGCCAATGAACTCCCACCACCTTTATTGTCAATGTCATTCACGCTCTTCCCGGAAAGCAGGAGGAAGCCTTCGCGATCATTCAGGACGTGGTTCATTACGTCGCCGAACGGAAAGAGGGCTTCCTCTGGAGCAGCCTGGCGAAAAGCACCGATGGGCAGACAGTCGTCAATATCGAGGTGATCCAGGAAGCCGGCAATGTCGGCGAGTTCTTCACCGATCCTGTGTTCGTCGAGAAGTTCCGGAAACTGGACGACGTCTCCAAGAGCGAGTCTCATACCTACACGGTCGGCGATCTCGTTCTGCCCAAGCGTGCACGGAGGCGTGAAATGGCCGGACGCGCTCGAAGCGAATGAGCCGGGCCGACATCGCCCGGCGGGGGAGCTGTTCCCCCGTCGGCACTGCGCTCGCACTCACGGTTTCCTCACGATGCTGGCGAGAGCCCTCCCCTGCCGGCGCACCGCGCCAGTTAATCCGTCGTCGATGAAATCGGCGGTGTTTTTACAATTAGTGATCCATTTCCCGCCGGGTGACGACGCGTGTCGAAGCACGGGCGCGAACGAGGCTCGCTTTGGCCGCACTTTCAACGAGCCGCGGCCTGCGCACGTCAATCGCGGACGTCTTCGCCGCCGCGGCTCAGGGCGTATGATTATCACCCCGGCGCCGATGACCGGCAGTATGCGGCCAAGTTGCAGTTACGTCGATCGCGCCTCTCAAAATACGCATCAACAGCTGCATGGCGTTATCGCAAGACCCGTCTGCGCTGTAATTGTGTTTAATGCCGTCCATAGCGGCGGCAATCAACGCAGCGAGATCCGTGGGCTCGGCTTTGGTCATGTCGAGATCAATTTCTCCCCGAGATCGGGCTTCGGCGAGGGCTTTTGCCAAAAGCTCAAGCAGTTTTGATCGGGCAGCGACCGTAATGTCCTTTGCCAAGTCCATATTCGCCTCGAACAGTTCCTTGGCATTCTCACTTCTGCCGAAGGGAACAATCAGTCCTTCCTGGAATGCGGATATTGCAGCGGCGATGCGGTCGACCACGTCTCCCGTTCTGGCAAGCGCAGCTTCAACCTCTGCCATTGTCCGCATATGGGCGCGCGTCGAGCCAGCCCGAAACAACTCTTCCTTGCTTGTGAAGGCGAGATAGAGCGAAGCGCGCGAGATCCCTGCCGCCCGCGCGATATCTGCCATGGTCGTCTTCTGAAAACCGTACCGGACCAACACCGGCAGCGCGGCATCCAAAATGTGTGCTGATTTAGCATCTTCGTTTTGCATATGGACACGTTGACACCTCATGTCCGAGATGTCAAAAGACAAATTAGACAATGAAAGTCTAATTGTCCAGTTCGTCAATACAAATTCGGAAGGTCTAGCTACGCGCAGTTGATCGTGCATGAGCTTGGCAGAGACCTCTGCATCGATACCGCGAAAGCAGGAAGACACAATTCGCAACTGGGCCAGAGTTTGATTGCCAAAGGACTGATGGCGCCCGCAGTTGGCCTTCGAATTAAACGGCCGAAAGCAACTTTGATCACAGGAGACGAGAATGACCGCATATACTGTTCGAACAGAAGACCGCATTCGCGAAACCGAACGCGCCCGACTGCGTGCCCTGGTCGCAGCCGATATGGTGGCTGCCAAACCCCTTCATGCCGAGGCGTTTCAATTGATCACACCGAACGGCCTTGCACTCTCGCGAGACGAGTATCTCGGCGCCATAGCTGCAGGGCAGATCAACTATTGCGCTTGGGAGCCGGGCGATATCGCGGTGCGCCTTTATGGTTCCGCAGCCGTCATTCGCTACCGCGCCCGGCTGGAAGTCATCTTCAACGGACAGGCCGTCCCGTCCGGCGAATACTGGCACACGGATGCTTATGAGTATCGGGACGGCATATGGATGGTTGTCTGGTCACAAGCGACCGCCACCGGCGCTCGACCCTGACCCGCTGAGACCAAGCGCTCCTGCGCATCGGTTGCGATGACCGCTTCTCCGGTCATCCTTCGAGATCGAACGGCATCACAGGCAAGGAATTGCTCAACGCCATGCCGGTAACCGATTGTGCGTCAGTATCGACGCCGTTCCCGCGAACTCTGAAACGGGTTCATGGCCATCGCGACAACAGGCCCTTGCTAGACCGATAGACGCGACGACAAAGTCGCCAGGAGCGGCACCAGCCATAACCAATTCGCCGGCCGGAGCAGGCGGACCTGGCGTTCGCTTAAGCAGCAATCACCCTGAGTAGTTTCGCTTCGACAGTTGGCTCAGTCACCGTTGTTAGAAAGTGGCGCATACAAAACAGAACCGATGCACGATCAGGAAACCTGCGGTTCCCGAGGAGATGTTATGCGATCCGGCGAGCACAGATCGGGAACGCTTCGCCAATCGCGGTCATGGCGATTGCAGACGAGAATATTCCGGCGCTATCAAAGTTATGCGGCCGATAGAGTGGAGGACAGATGCAATCCGAGGGATTTTCCAAACAGGTTCAGGATACCGTCTCGGCGCTTTCCGATCTCTTTGAGGGTGCGCTTGTTGGCATCTACTT
>UCOA01000138.1 GCA_900474095.1 Hyphomicrobiales bacterium
TCTCCCCCCTTGAGGGGGAGATGTCACGAAGTGACAGAGAGGCGTTCCACGATTGAGGTCGGCGCCAGGAACACCCCCCTCCGCCCTGTCGGGCCTCTCCCCCTCAAGGGGGGAGATCGCAAACCGGGAACTCCCGGTTCCAAATCCATTGTCCGCACTGTTTCGCATTTCGTCCCTCCCGGCGGAACCAAAAATTACTGCTTCAAGTTCACCATCCGCTCGACGGCGAGGCGGGCACGGTCGGCGATCGCCGGATCGACAAGCACCTCCTCCGTCATGAAGAGCAGGCTGTCGAGGATCTTCGGCAGCGTGATGCGCTTCATGTGCGGACAGAGATTGCACGGCTTGATAAAATCAACGCCCTTGACCTCCGCCTGGATGTTCGACGCCATCGAGCATTCGGTGACGAGCAGGACCCGGGCCGGACGCTTGTCCTTGACGTAGTTGATCATGCCCGAGGTCGAACCCGCGAAGTCGCAGACTGCGATGACGTCCGGGTGGCATTCAGGATGGCCGATGATCTCGATCGACGGATCGGCCTCCTTGTATGCCAGCAGTTCTGCCGCCGTGAAGCGCTCGTGCACCTCGCAGTGCCCCTTCCAGGCGAGGATCTTCTTTTTCGTCTGCTTGGCGACGTTCATTGCCAGATATTCATCGGGAATGCAGAGAACCGTGTCGCTCTCGAGGCTTTCGACGACGGCGAGCACGTTGGACGAGGTGCAGCAGATATCGGTCTCGGCTTTCACGTCGGCGGAGGTGTTGACGTAGGTGACGACCGGCACGCCGGGATAGCGCTCCTTCAAGAGGCGGACATCGGCGCCGGTGATCGATTCCGACAGCGAGCAGCCGGCCCGGGCATCCGGGATCAACACAGTCTTTTCCGGATTGAGCAGCTTGGACGTCTCGGCCATGAAGTGGACGCCGCACTGGACGATGATCTCGGCATCGACCTTGGTGGCGTCGCGCGCAAGCTGCAACGAGTCTCCGACGATATCGGCGACGCAGTGGAAGATGTCCGGCGTCTGGTAGTTATGCGCGAGGATGACGGCGCCGCGCTCTTTCTTCAGCCGGTTGATGGCGTGCACATACGGCGCGTAGACCGGCCACTCGAAGGCGGGTATGAATTGCTTCACGCGCTCGTAGAGATGCTCGGTTTCGCGAGCGATCTGCGGCGTGAAGGTCAGGTCCGGCTTCTGGATGATACCGAAGCGCTCCGCCGCGGTCTGGAATACACCGGTCTTAAGGGCCGCATTGGTCTGTGCGATCGTCATCGAACTGCTCCTCTCACCGCCCCTCCGGCAGCAAAATACCTATTTTTGCTCAATTTGAGCATAACAGGATCAAAACAAAACCGGCGGTGCCGGTGGATGAGACTTAGAAAGTTTTGTGACAGTTTTCAAGAATGCCCTCTAGCTATTTCTGCGGGAGGGCCCAAGAATTTTGCGGGGCGTCAGGCGATCGCCGGGCGGGCGACCGGCTTCTCCTCGATCGGCCAGTGTACGATGGCGGCGAAGATGCCGAGCGCGACGCCGAGCCACCACACCGGATCGTACGAACCGAACCGGTCGTAGAGATAACCGCCCATCCAGACACCGAGGAACGAGCCTACCTGGTGCGAGAGGAAGACGATGCCCCCAAGTAGACCGAGATGACGGGTGCCGAACATGATGGCGACAAGTCCGTTGGTTGGCGGCACAGTCGACAGCCAGAGGAGCCCCATGACGATCGAGAAGACGATCACCGAGAAAGGCGACTGCGGCAAAAGCAGAAAGAGCGCAACGGCGATCGAACGGCCGATATAGATCAGCGACAGGAAATAGGGTTTCGAATAGTGCTGGCCGATGATGCCGGCCGATAGCGAGCCGATGATGTTGAAGAAGCCGATCAGCGCCAGCGCGATCACCGCATAGCGCGCGTCGATGCCGATATCACCGATATAGGCGGGAAAATGCGCCGTGATGAACGCCACCTGATAACCACAGACGAAGAATCCGGAGACGAGCAGCAGATAGCTCTTGTGACCAAACGCCTCCTTCAGCGCCTCGCCAATCGACTGCTTGTAGAGTGCCTCCTTCTGGGAGCCGGACGAGGCGTTGCCGCGCAGCGGGATGGCAAACAACGGCACCAGCAGCATAACAAGGCCGAGATAGACGAGGCTGTCCGACCAGCCATAGGCGGAGATCAGCCCCTGGCTCAGGGGCGCAAACAGGAACATGCCTGCCGAACCCGCGGCCGTGCCAATACCGAAGGCCATGGAGCGCTGGTGCGGTGTGACATTGCGGGCAAAGGCGGACAGCACCGTGCCGAAAGAGCCGGCGCCAACAGCAAGCCCGACAAGAACCCCGCCGCCGATGTGCAGGAAGGCGGGCGACGCGCCGAACGACATCAGGAACAGGCCGGTAGCGTAAAGCAGGCCGGAGATTGTCAGTACCCGCCAGGTGCCGAACTTGTCGGCGATGGCGCCGAAAAACGGCTGACTGAGCCCCCAGCAGAGGTTCTGCAACGCCATGGCAAGACCGAAGGTCGTTCGGTCCCACCCGGTATCGGCCAGCATCGGCAGCTGGAAAAACCCCATGGCCGAGCGCGGCCCGAAGGTCAGCATGGCGACGATCGAACCGGCCGCGATGATCAACCAGGGAAAATTGGGTCTGGCGGCGTGTACCTCAACGGTCGATTGGGAAACGGCGGACATGAATGGCTCCGGTTGTTGAGGCGCCAAGCTACATTTCGTGGATGTTCTTAAAAAGCGAATTAAAATGACGTTGTGATCAGCGAAATTGATGAATGCGGCGGCTGCACCAAGCGGACCGGGGCCAACCTGAAGGACTATCCGGTTTTTCGTTTCTGAAAAACGTGCTCCGGTTCTTTGCGTTTCCCGACCCGATGGTCGGCTGATAGCTTCGCCAAAAATCATGCGGAGGCCATCATGCTCGACAAGACAAAATCCACCGACATCACCCTCTGGGACGGGCGCTCCATCCCGCGGCTCGGCATGGGCTGCTGGGCGATCGGCGGGCCATTCTATGCTGGCGACGTCCCACTCGGCTGGGGTGATGTCGATGACGCGGAATCAATCCGGGCGGTCCATCGGGCGATCGAGCTTGGCATTCGCTTCTTCGACACGGCATCGAATTACGGCGCCGGGCATTCCGAGGAGGTTCTCGGCGAAGCGCTGGCCGCGCATCCCGACATCATCGTGGCGACGAAATTCGGATTTGCCACCGATCCGGCGACGAAACAGGCAACCGGAGCCTTCGCCTCGCCGGACTTCATCCGCGCTTCGCTTGAAACCTCGCTGAAACGGCTGAAGCGCGAGCGGATCGACCTTCTGCAGTTCCATCTCAATGAATTCGATCCGGTCGAGGCCGACGAGGTCTTCGCCACGCTCGACGCCCTGCGCGCCGACGGGAAGATCGCCGGCTATGGCTGGAGCACGGACTGGCCGGAACGGGCCGCACGCTTCGCCAGCCGGGAAGGCTTCGTTTCAGTGCAGCACACGATGAACGTGTTCGAACCGGTCCCCGAGATGATCGCGCTCATCGAAAAGGAGAGCCTCATCTCGATCAACCGTGGGCCGCTGGCGATGGGGCTGCTTTCCGGCAAGTTCAAACCCGGCGACAGGCTGGCGGCAAATGACGTGCGCAGCGCCGATCTCGACTGGCTGAAATATTTCCGCGACGGAGCCGTCGATCCGGGATTTTCCAAAAGGCTCGATTCGATCCGCAGCCTTCTTCGCTCCGACGGGCGGACGCTGACGCAGGGCGCGATTGCCTGGCTCTGGGCGCACTCGCCGAACACGCTGCCGATTCCGGGTTTCAGGACGGTTGCGCAGGTCGAGGAGAACGCCGGCGCATTTGAGAAAGGGCCGCTGTCGGCCTCGACCATGGCGGCGATTGAAGAGGCGCTCAAGCGGCGTGAAACGGCGACCTGATCCTTGCCGGATCACGCCCTGATCTTCATCGGCCAGCGCACTTCCCGCCTCTTCACGACCCGCATCTCGTCGCCGAGGCTGAGGGTCCCCTCGCCGCGCGGCACCGCGTTCCAGCCGAACAGGACGCCCGGGACGCGACGGTCGGCCGACATGCGCTTTTCGGCGAGGCCCTGGATCGGATTGCCGCCGATGCGCTCGCCGGTCACCTGGTCCTGCGTCGTCATGATGCAGCGGGCGCAGGGCTTGACGAGATCAAAGACGATGCCGCCGATTTCGACGCTCTCCCACAGGTCTTCTTCCCAGGGCTCGTCATTGTCGATGAGGATATTGGTGCGGAAGCGATCGATGCCGACCGGCGCCTGGCCTTTGGCGATCAGCGAGAGATTGAGATCGGCAAGCGAGGCGGTGGTCGTGATCAGCACCTGATAGCCGTCGGCAAAGTTCATCGGGCTCTCAGGCCCCGCCCATTCCGGATTGGCAAAGCGGCTGGCGGTTGCATCGATATGGACGAGCTTGACCGGCAGGCCGAACCAGTCCGACAGCGTCGCATTGGCGTGATCGGCGGCAACCGCCGCATTGACGTCGCTCGACCAGACGCGCACGTCCATGCGCCGGGCAGGATCGAAGGTCACGGTGATCGTGCGGCTTGCCATTTTCAGATGGATCCCGCCCGCAACATGCGTCGCCTCAATCTGGGCCAGAAGCTGCAACTCCCGCTGGGTGATGAACTGTCCATCGGGATCGACGATCATGAAGCGCCGGTCGCCGGCAATTCCATCCCGCTGAACCGAAACGGAGGCCTGTGCGATCGCACGGCCGCTCTTCAGCGGATGGATGTTGAGACCGGTCACCTTCATGTCGTTATCCCTGCCGTTCAGAGTGTGATTCAAGACCATCGCAGACTGATTCCGCCGATGCCGCCAAGCAGTTGTCTTTGCTAGATTTCTTCGATCAGCATGGCAAGCACCGCGCGCAGCCTTTCCTGCCGCTGCCGGGCAAGCGCCCGGCCCGCCGCCGTCTGGAAACCCTCCGTCAGCTTGAACAGCTTCGTCTCGAAATGGTCAATGGCATAGGCCTTGTCATCGAGCGGACGGTCTTCCGCCAGAGGATCGAGCGGATCGTAGAGACCGCTCCCCATTCTGCCAGCGATGTAAAAACAGCGTGCCGCGCCGATCATGCCGATCGCATCGAGCCTATCCGCGTCCTGCAGGATTTTCGCCTCTAGACTTTCCGGCGGGATATTGGCCGAAAAGCTGTGGGTGAGGATCGCGTGGGCGACGGCGGTGATCTCGCCGGTGCGCCAGCCAAGCTCATCGAGCAGTTCGAACGCCCTTTCGGCGGCGAGACGTGACGCCTGGGCGCGCACCGGCGAATTCTTCTCGACCGACACGCAATCATGCAAAAGCACGGCGGCGGCAAGGATGCGAAGGTCGCCGCCTTCGGCCCCATGGATACGCCGCGCGTTCTTCCACACGCGGATAAGATGCGCGGCATCGTGCGAGCCGTCGTTGCCGGAAACGGCGTGCGGCAGCAGCCTTTCGGCAAGGGCTTCACAAGGCGAAAATGCAGCGGCAAGCGAAGGCAGGTGGCTCATGCAAGCTCCATGACACAGCCGGATGAATCGAAGCGGTCAGGCTGTTTGGCCCGGTTCCGCGTCGATGTCCACCGGCGTTTGCGGCTCCGCCGGCAGGCGCGCCTCGCCGGACAGGATCTTCTGGTAGAACAGGCCGATGCCGATCAGCACGCCGCCGAGACCGATGAAGGACAACGCCCGCAGGAAGCCTTCGAGATTGGCCATGTCGATCAGGAAGACCTTCAGCACCGCAACGAAGACCAGCACCGCCGAGGCGATGCGGATGCTCTTGGCATTGAAGCGCGAGCCGAGCACCAGGAGCAGCACGCCGAGCAGCAGCCAGACAACGGAATAGGTATAGGTCTCGCCCTGCAGGAAACCCTTCCAGTCGGCAATGCTTTCACCCTGCCAGAAGCGACGCACGGACAGCGTTGCCCAAGAGAAGGCGAGGATGGCACCCGTCACCGCAAGTGCTGTGACGTAGGGCATCGGCCGTTTGCCGCGGGCATACCAAGCAAGGCCCGCATAACCCAGTCCCGGCAGCAGATAGCCGATCAAAAGCAGGTCGAAGAAGGGTACGGAGCCCAGCAACTCGCCGCTGAAATAGGGGTTGAGGCCGAGCAGATGCGCCCCAAGGATCGACAGCATCGACAGGACGCCGACCACCATGCTGCCGTAGCGGAAGACAGGGCTCGGCGATTTCATGTCGAGCGTCATCAGGATGCCGGAGGCGCCGATCGCAAGCAGCGTGTAGATCGACTGCTCGCCGAGTGTCGGCACCGAACTGTCGAGCACGCCGCCGTTCATCGCGTGGCGCACCAGAATGGCGACGGTCAGCAGTGCGAACAGGCTCGCCAGCGCCTGCAGCAGGTTGCGGACGCGCTCGCCCGGCCAGTGCCGAAGTTCGAAAGCGGAGAGAACAAGAAGCAGCGCGGGGACGCCGTAGCCGGCGAGCAGAGCGTTGAAGACCGGCGTCGTACCGAGATTTTGCGCCCCGACGATCGTCGGTTCCCAGGCGATGCGGGCAAGCACGACGATGGCCGCTCCCGCCATCATCCATGGCAGCGCGGGCCAGGCCCGCAGGCGCGTTGCCGCGACATAGGCAGTTCCGAGGAAGGCGATCAGGATCGTGGTTGCAAGACCATCCGTCAGCGCATGCAACGCGATGACGAATAGTCCTAGCGATCCGGCGACCAGAAATGCTTGCGGAGCCTGAATGGCTTCTTGCGGCGCGTCGCGGCGTGGCAGCCATTCGGCAAGACCGAGAAGAACAAGGCCTGTCGCCAGCGCGAACAATCCGTGCGGCAGATCGAAGGTCAGGTTACCGGTCATCAGCAACGACATGCCGGTGAGCGCGAATGGCACGATCGCCATGATCGCCGCCCATATTGTCGCCAGAGGCGGATGATCTTTCAGATGCAGATGGCTGGCAAGGGCTCCGAGCGCAAGGAAGACGGAGGAGAGCACCATGCTGGCGAGCATCGCTGTTCTTCCGGATACGGCGAGTGGGGCGATGACCGCGGGAAAAGCCGGGTCGATGAAGGTCAAAAGACCGCTCAACGCCGTTATGCTCCAGAGGCCGATGACCGCCGTGAAGGCGGCAAACAGAGCGGGATAGACGGCGTAGCTGCGCAGCGCGCCCAGCCCCGCAAGCGCGGTAACGATGACGCAGAACTCTGCAACAGGATAACCGGACGCGGTGGCTACGGGGCTTATCATGACGAGCGCGGTCAAAAGCGTGGCGATGCCGGTCGTCGCGGTGATCGCGACCAGTGGCGGCGCCATCAGCCGCTCCCACGGCGTACGCGGCGGCGATGGTTCGCAATCCACGGCCTCCGACCGATCGGCCGCGGCATCAACAGTCGGCCCCGGCCAGACGAACCCGACCCCGGCGATCATCACCAGCATGACCAGCGTCACCGGTATCGTTTCGAACGGCGTGGCCGACGCGATATAGGCCAGAGCCCAGAGACAAAGGCCGATATTGGCGAGCGAGGGAACGATGGTCCAGCGTCGGATGCGGGCGGCAAGCGATGTCGCGGCCCAAGCAACGGCGAGGAAACCGAACAGGCTCCAGGGGCTCGGACTTTCGGACGAAACCAGCGCCGGCGTGAGTAGCGAGGCGAAAAGCCCCAGCCCGGCCAATGCCTGTCCGTGCAGCAGCGACAATCCGACCGTGGCGAGCGACACCAGCGCAAGCAGCGCGAAGGCGGCGGCAGGGCCGATGAAGCCGTAAATGCCGTGGGCGGCATAGCAGACGCCGAACAGCGTGACCGCGCCCGCCGCCGTCAGGATGCCGGGGATCATCGCGTTCTGGAACGTATCGGCGACCAGAGGCACGGCGCGACGGCGGACAAATTCGCCAATCCCCATCAGGACGAGACCGAAGACGGCCGCCATGAACAGCCGAACCGCGGGGCTGAGCAGACCCGCATCGATCGAATATTTGACCATGAAGACGCCGCCAAGCGCCAGCGCGATGCCGCCGACCCAAACGGCCCAGCGCGCACCAAGACGGCTTTCGAGGCTTTCCTTCGGTCGTGGTGCGACCGCGTCGATCACCGAAGCTGGAGCAGATCTCGCAGCCGTCGGCTCGCCGCGCGACGCCTTTTCGACGGCATCCTGGCTGGGCGGCGGCCCGCCGAAGATCGCGTCGCCCTTCCGGATTTCGGCCAGACGCTTGCGCTCCACGGTCGCGGCAGCGACAGGCTGCGGGGGACTTTCCACCGTCTTGGTCTGCGCGGCGGTTTCCATCCCGGCAGCGGCAGGAACAGCGGGCCGCAATGCCTCGATCCGCTTCAACTCTTCCTTGAGTGCCGCAATCTCGGCCTCCAGCCGCTCAGCCGTCTTGCGTCCGTTGAGAAGCGCCGCCAGCGCGATGCCAAAGGCAACGAAAGCAATGACTTCGATCATGTTTTCTCCTCAAGGCCGTTGCGGCGCAACGCCACCGACCATACAGCTTTTCGCTCGCAGTCCAAATCGAAGACGGTTGAGGACAGCAATCTCTTCACCAGACTGTCGCAAACCTGTCATCGTACGGTGGCTATGCATGTTTCGATGCGCCTTTGCGCAGTTTCCGGACAAAAGGAGAGTGAATCATGGATCACGTTGCTGCCCCGACAACTATCCCAGAAATCGAAACGTTGACGGACCGGCGCGAAGCGCTCGAAGACATCGGCCAGAACTGTTCCACCAACCCTACGATGGGCGATATCATCAATCGCCGCTTTTCGCGCCGTTCGTTCATGGCTGGCTCGCTTGCCGTCGCGGCGATCTCCACCACAGTCAGCCCGCTTGCGATCCTGACAGCGGACGATGCACGCGCCAATGGCAGCCTTTCCAGCTTCGACTTCACTGAGATCGAGGCCGGCGTCGACGAGACCCATCACGTCGCCGAGGGCTATGATGCCGATATCCTGTTGCGCTGGGGCGACAAGCTGTTTTCCGACAGCCCGGATTTCGACCCCATGAACCAGACGGCTGCGGCGCAGGAAAAGCTGTTCGGCTACAACAACGATTATATCGGCTTCATTCCGCTCGATGGCGATCCGGATCACGGCCTGCTCGTCGTCAACCACGAATATACCAATGCCGAAATCATGTTTCCGAAGTTCGCGACGGTCGTGAAGGAAATGAAGGACGGCAAGGAAGAAGAGAAGGTCAAGCTCGGCGATTACACCAAGGAACTCGTCGATATCGAAATGGCCGCGCATGGCGGCACGATCGTCGAAATCCGCAAGGTCGACGGCAAATGGCAGCCGGTGCTTGACGGCAAGTACAATCGCCGCCTCACCGCCACGACCGAGATGCAGCTTTCAGGCCCGGTTGCCGGCCACGAGCGGGTGAAGACACCATCCGATCCGACTGGCAAAAAGGTCTTCGGCACCATCAACAACTGCGCCGGCGGCGTCACCGCCTGGGGCACTTACGTGATGGCCGAGGAGAATTTTAACGGCTATTTCGGCGGTGAGATCGCCGAGGATCATCCGGAGTTCAAGCAGCTGAAGCGGCTCGGCGCGCCGGGCGGCACGTATGAATGGTCGAAGTTCTACGACCGCTTCGATGTCTCCAAGGAGCCGACAGAAGCCAACCGCTTCGGCTGGATCGTCGAAGTCGACGTCATAAACCCGACCTCCGTTCCGAAAAAGCGCACTGCGCTTGGCCGCTTCAAGCACGAGGGAGCCGAATCGGTCGTCAGCAAGGATGGTCGCGTCGTCCTTTATTCCGGTGACGACGAACGCTTCGACTATGTCTACAAGTTCGTCACCAAGGCGGCCTTCAACCCCGACGACCGCGCTGCCAACATGGACATCCTCGACGAGGGCACGCTCTATGTCGCGAAGTTCGACGCCGACGGCACTGTCGAGTGGATGCCACTGACTCAGGGCGAAGGTCCGCTGACCGAGGCGAACGGCTTTGCCTCGCAAGCCGATGTTCTGATCAACACCCGTCTTGCCTCCGACGCTCTCGGCGCCACCAAGATGGACCGGCCGGAAGACATCCAGCCGAACCCGAAGACCGGCAAGGTCTATGTGATGCTGACCAACAACACCAAGCGCAAAGCTGATCAGATCGACAACGCCAATCCGCGCGCCGAAAATGCCTTTGGCCACATTATCGAGATCACCGAGACCGACGGCGACTTTGCCTCGACCAAGTCGAAGTGGGACGTCCTCCTGAAGTGCGGTGATCCTTCGGTTGCCGAAGTCGGCGCGTCCTTCTCGACGGCAACGACGAAGAATGGCTGGTTCGGCATGCCGGACAACTGCGCCATCGACACCGACGGCCGCCTTTGGGTCTCCACCGACGGCAATAACGAGAAAGACACCGGCCGTACCGACGGCATCTGGGCCGTCGAAACCGAGGGGGACGCTCGCGGCACGTCGAAGCTGTTCTTCCGCGTACCGGTCGGTGCCGAAATGTGCGGACCGAGCTTCAACCCGACGTCCGACACGTTCTTCGTCGCCGTGCAGCATCCGGGTGATGCAGGGCTTGCCACGTTCGAAGCGCCGGCAACGCGCTGGCCGGACTTCAAGGACGACATGCCCGTGCGACCGGCCGTGCTCGCCATCACCAAACAGGGCGGCGGCAAGATCGGCTGATAACTTTCCCTGAATTGAAGAATGGCGCTGCACTCGCGGCGCCATTTTTTTCGTGTTGTGCAACGATTGTCTGTCACATGTCGCGCGGCGGGGACTCCGAGGCGTTGCTTGCGGTGCTTGACCCGGACGTCGTGTTCCGCGCCGACGCTGCAGCCGTGAAGCTCGGATCGCAGGCGAAAATCAAAGGTGCTGCGGCCGTCGCCAATACGTTCAAGGGCCGCGCCCTTGGCGCAAAACCGGCCTTTGTCGACGATGGTTTCGGGCTTATCGTCGAGGTCGGCGGGCAGCCGCGCGTCATCCTGCGCCTCACGATCCGGGACGGCCGGATCGTGAGGCGCAGGCGATCGCCGATGCGGAGCGGCTCGGCCAGATCCACTTCACGCCGTTCGACCAAGGATAAGGAGCACAGCCGGTCATGACCGAAACGTCACCGCGTCAGGTTCTCGATCGGGAAGATGGCGCAGGTTTCCGATCCATGCGCGAGCAGCTTGCCGTTTTTGTCCTTCAACCAGGCCTCGGAAGTCGCCAGCGTCCGGCCGCGGTGAACGATCCTGCCTTCGCAGAAGACCTCACCCATACCGGGCAGCAGCGGGCGGACCAGATTGACCTTGAACTCGACGGTCGTATAGGCCTCGCCTGGCTTCAGGGTCGTCATGACGGCGCAGCCGAGGGCCGAATCCATGATCGTTGCCGCCCATCCGCCATGCACCGTGCCGAGCGGGTTCAAATGCTCGGCGGATGGCAGTCCCCGAAACACAACCTTGCCCTCTTCCACCTCGCTCAGGCCGAATTTCAGGGTTGCGGCCATCGGCGGAGAGGGATGGATGCCGGCCAGGAGGTCCAGCATCGCTTTCAACCCGCCATCGCGCGCGACCGTTTCCAGGGGCACGGTGCCAATGCCGGAAGCGGTCATTCCGGGGTAGAGTTCAACGGACATTTTCCGGAGTTCCTTATGGGTGTGTAATTGCATCTTGCGGCTTCAGTGCCTTCAAGGCGGCCTGAACGAAACCGTCGCGCGCCGTCGAGAGTGCAATGCCCCGCGGTTCATAGACATGGCGATGAAGGAAAAACGCGGTCATGCGGAAGGCCGCCAGCAGGCTGTCGTAGTCGGCAGCACCACCCTCGACAAGAAAGGCAGGCAGCTTCAGCATCTTGTCGGCATAGGGCGCACCCGCTTCGCGGCTGACGGCACGGCCGGATTTCGGCGAGACATAGACCAGATCGGAGCGCGCGCCAGTTGCAACACATTCCGCCAGATCAAGCCCGAAGCCGAGATCGTTGAGCACGGCAATCTCGAAGCGCACGAACAATTCGCAAGCGTCGCGCGGATCGTGAAGATTTTCGAGGATGACGTCGAGCGCCTCATAGAGATGCGGATGCGGGTCGCGTTCCGGGAGAAGCCTGAGAAGCGCACCCATTGCCTGGACGCCATAGACCGACGTCGCCGCCTCCATCAGCCGTGCCGCGCGCAGGTGCACCGGTTCGATGCGGAATTCACCGAGATGCTCATCCAGCCGCGCGCGCCAGGTAACCTCGACCTCGTTTCCCGGCTGCAGCACCGGCTGCATCGTCCGCGAGCGGCCGGAGCGGACTAGGCCGAGATGACGCCCGTGCGTCCGCGTCATGACCTCGGCAATGACGGAGGTCTCGCCATGCCGCTTGACGCCGATGATGATGGCCTGATCATTCCACTGCATGGCTCAGTTTTACCTTTGGAGGCAGACGAAGACAACGCCTAGGCCGGTGTGGCCGATCTCGATGTCTGCGTCGCGGCCGTTGACCCAGATCATGGCAAAAGCGCCACTTTATGCGCTCATTCCTGTACTACCGCATCGGGGAAGAATCGCGACCGCATTTGCATTTTGGAAGCGTGAATACCGAAATATTGGCTAAGGTCGATTCTGACCGGTTTGCCGAAATAATTTCAGCCAAGCAATGGCGCAATGGTTTTAGGAATGACGGAATGGTGACGATTTTCAATCGCCGAAACACAGGCCTTTTTTGCGCAGCTCTGCTGCTCGTATCAACGATCGGTCTGTTTCAACATCTGAGCTACGCCAACGGACGGCGCACCATCGACGCCAATGCGGCCGTATCACCGACCGGCGTGACGCCGTTGCAGGCGAAGAAATTCGATTACAATAATAACGAATATCAGAACCAATCCGCCCAGAAAGCCTATTCCGTCGGCGCGCGACGCAGTGCCGATAACGATCTCGTGCTGCGCTTCGAAGTCCGCCCGGGCGAGCGTGCCGAGTTCGACGGCGCGGATCGCGATCGCTCGGAGGCGACGAGCGTCATCCGTTTTCCGAAAGACGAAGTGATCTGGAACGCCTACCGCGTCAAGATCGCCGATGGTTTCTCCATCCCCGGCGACGAACGCTCCTGGTTCATCATAGGCCAGTGGCACGGCAGCAAGGATGACAAGCGCTCACCCTATATCGCAGCCGAGGTCCAGGGCAAGGACCTGGTCTTTCTGAGGCGCTATCTTTCTGAAGGTAAACCGGTCAGCAGCGAAATGTATCGCATGAAGGATGTGCCGCGTGGCAAATGGCTGAATATCGTGATCGAACATAAGGTTTCATCGACCGACGGCCTTCTCAACATCTGGCTTAACGGCCGCCAGGTCGTGAAATTCGACGGCCCGGTCGGCTATTGGGATCATCCGGAAGCCGGCTACTGGAAATTCGGCATCTACCGCAGCCGTCATGACGATGACGCGGTGGTCGAATACCGCGACGTCGTCACCACGACAGACAACCTCTCAAAACGCGCAACCTTGACCAACTGAGAGCGCCGAGCAATGCCCGTGCCTCGCGTGCTGCGCAATCTCAAGAGTTCGTTTCGCGCATGAAATCGAGGAACACATCTCGCGCCGGCCGGCTGAGAGGTCCCAGTCTGCAAGGTGCCGTCTTGTTGCGCCGGCTGCACAATGCGTTGAAGGCCCTGATGGCCGGCCCCGTCAACACACCGTTCAGCTCGCCCCTGTAGTCACCGGTTGCCTTGAGTGCGCTTTGCAGAATGTAGACATAGGTATTGCTGTTGGCGCCAACGAGACGGCCGACCAGATTGGTCTGCGCGACCGGCGGCAAAGCGTGAATCTTCTCTGCAAAAGCTGCATATTGGCCGACCGAACCGGCAGCAGCCCCCTCGATGAACAAGTCTTCGCTTTCGCGCTGCTCCTGCGGCATCTGGTTTGCGACGCTCGCAAGCGTCGTCCTGGCCAGAGAAATATTCTTTGCGACATCCTCGCCCCGCCCTTGGGCATAAAGCTGAATAAGCGTCGTAGCTGCACTCGTGTCCCCCGCGGCGCTCGCCTTCTTGAGGATTTCGATAGCCCGGGCCGGATTTTTCGGCACGCCCACTCCGCCGAGCACCGCATTGGCGAGAACAGAGGAAATACCGGGAGCGTCTTCCAGTTGCCCCTTGAGAATAAGGTCGTGTGCTTGTCTTTGCTGCGATGTCGTTCCGGTGAGAAGCACGCTTGCAGCGCTTGCCAATCCGCTCCTCCTGCCGGCGCGATAAGCTTCCTGATACAGATTGGCCGCTTTGGAAACGTCCTTGGGACCGGCGTTGCCGTCACGATAGACCTTTGCAAGGCTGATCATCGCGGCGTCATCGCCGGCTTGGATTGCCTGTTCATAATAACCGATTGCCCTGGCGGGATCGAGGCCGACTTCCGATCCTCTCAGATAGAGTGCCCCCAGTGACGAGGCTGCCGATATGCCTCCGTCAGCAAGGACCTCTTCGTAGAGTAAGGTCGCTTTCTGAATATCGCGCGGAACGAGGACACCCTCTGCATAAAGTTCCGCCAAGCCCAGCTTCGAACTGGCATCACCTGCCTGGACGCCCTGCTCATAAAATCCAGGCGCCTTACCCGGATCCAGGCTGACGGCCTGGCCCTGGCGGTAAAGTTCGCCCAGCTTGGCCGCTGCCGCTATCCTGCCGTTCTCAAGCGCCTTCGTGTACAGATCCACCGCCTTGGGAATATCTGCGGGAACCACCTTGCCGTCTCGATAGACGTTGCCAAGGGCGATCATGGCACCGGCGTCACCAGCCAGGATAGCCTGTTCGTAATAGCCAATCGCCTTGGCGGGATCGAGGCCAAGCTCACTGCCCTTCAGGTAAAGTGCGGCCAAGGAGGGCGCCGCCCATACGCTGCCGCTGGCCAGCACATCCTCATAGAGAGCGACCGCCTTCGCAACATCGCGCGGAACCACGACACCCTCCGCATAGAGGTTCGCAATCCCGACTTTCGCACCGGCATCGCCAGCCTCGACGCCCTGCTCGTAGAAACCGATCGCCTTGCTTGGATCAAGACCGGCAGCCCTGCCAAGACTGTAGAGATCGCCAAGTTTGGCGGCGGCGGCCAGCCTGCCGTTGCCGAGCGCTTTCGTGTAGAGATCGATCGCCTTTGGCAGGTCCTTCACAACGATCTTGCCGTCGCGGTAAATATTGCCAAGGGCGATCATTGCGCCGGCATCGCCGGCCCGGATGGCCTGCTCGTAGTAGCCAATCGCCTTGGCCGGATCGAGACCGGCCTCGGCTCCCTTCAAATAGAGGGCCGCCAGGGACGAGACTGCCCAAGTGCCCCCACTGGCAACGACTTCTTCGTAAAGAGCGACGGCTTTTGGAATGTCGCGCGGGACAAGGACACCCTCGGCGTAGAGAGCCGCTATGCCGGCTTTCGCCCCGGCATCGCCGGCAAGAACACCCTGCTCGTAAAAAGCGACTGCCTTGCTCGGATCGAGCCCGACAGCCTTGCCTTGGCGGTAGAGGTCCCCAAGCTTCGTTGCTGCCGAAAAGCGGCCCTTCTCAAGCGCGTTCGTATAGAGATCGATCGCTTTGGAGATATCCTGGGAAACGACTTTGCCGTCGCGGTAGAGAGTGGCAAGGCCGATCATAGCGCCGGCATCGCCGCCCTCAACAGCCTGATTGTAATAGATAATGGCTTTGGTGGGATCGAGGCCGACTTCCGCACCTTTCAAATGAAGCGCCGCCAGTGATGAGGCTGCCCATATGCCGCCGTCGGCAAGGATTTCCTCGTAGAGAGAGGTGGCCTTGGCAATATCGCGTGGAACAAGGACGCCCTCGGCATAAACGCGTGCCATGCCTGCCTTCGCTCCCGCGTCACCTGCCTGAACGCCTTGCTGGTAAAACCCAAGCGCCTTGGAGGGATCGAGGCCGAGGGCCTGACCCTGCCGGTAGAGATCGCCAAGCTTGGCCGCAGCGGCCATCCTGCCCGTCTCAAGCGCTTTCATATAGAGATCGACCGCCCGTGGAATGTCTTGCGGGACGACCTTGCCGTCGCGGTAGAGATTGGCAAGGCCGATCATCGCACCGGCATCACCTGCCTGGGCTGCCTGTTCGTAATAGGCGACAGCTTTGGCAGGATCGAGGCCGACCTCGTCTCCTTTCAGATAGAGCGCCGCCAGTAACGGCATCGCCCATGTGCCGCCTGCGGAAATGACGTCCTCGTAGAGAGCGACCGCTTTCGGAACATCGCGCCCGACCAGGACACCTTCCGCATAAAGGCCCGCCATGCCCACCTTTGCCCCGGCATCGCCGGCCTTCAGCCCCTGCTCGTAATAGCCAAGGGCCCTGGCGGGATCGAGGCCGACTGCCTCGCCCTGGCGGTAAAGGTCGCCAAGCTTGGCTGCCGCCGCCAGCCTGCCCTTCTCAAGCGCTTTCGTATAGAGATCGACCGCTTTCGGGATATCCTTGGGAACCAATTTTCCGTCGCGATAAAGGTCAGCCGCGGTTTGCATTGCTGACGGATCACCTTCGCCTGCCATTGCCTCGATGCCTGCAATCGCCTTTTCAAGATCATCGCCCGGCTTTGCCGCCTTTATCGTCGCCACGAGCGCCTTTAAAGCCTGTTGTTCTGGCGTCTCCGCCGCTTTTTGCTCTGTGCTTTTGCTGGCTTGCTGCGAAAATGAAGGAGGGGCGCCCAAAATCGCCAATCCCAGCGCGCAACCAAAAAGAACGGATTTACGATCCAAATTCACAGTAAAAACCTCGCCGATTATTGAGACAAAATATAACGTTGACGTGAAAGCATCTTGTTTTATGCGGAAATGCGTATTTATCGAAAAATATGCCAGCAATGGTGCTGTGAAAGGCCAGGCGTTGCTTTCTTTGGATCGGCCCGCTTCCCAAATACTCCCATCACAGCGTTCGAAGCACAATTGACACCGCTCAATGACAACCGTGCGTCTACCATTTCAAAACTGGACGCGACCGACAGGCGTTGTGCCCTCGGTGTCCCAAAGGCCACGCCTTAACCATTCCATCTCGCAACTGCGAAATACCCCTAGGAAATTATCTTTAATTATGTGAAAACATCGCCATGGAAGCAAGCCAAAATGGGCCACCTACCAAAACGTTTAGAGATAAAGTATAATTTACCGCAGGTTGTTCGGATAGCCCCAAAAATGGGCCTGCGGATAAGGGACTACTGGTGTACTGTCCCGCCGGCCGCAGACCAAAATATATATAAACCGTTGTTATGACGATGTATTTTTAGATTTTTATCACAATCGAACACCGAAAGGCTTCGATTGAAAAATTAAAAACTTTAAAGGACGTATTGAATGAAAATAGCGATCTTCGGCCTCGGCTATGTCGGCTTTACCGCCATGTGCTGCATCGCAAAAGAAGGGCATCACGTCATCGGTTTCGACGTCAGTGAGAAAAAAGTAAACCAAATCAATCAAGGTATTGCACCAATCACCGAACCGGGAGTCGAAGCGCTGCTGCGCCAGGGCATCGAAGCCGGGAGGATTTCCGCGCATACCGAAATCAAGCGCCATCTCAACGAGTGCGACATGGCCATTGTCTGTGTCGGGACGCCGAGTGCGCCGGATGGTTCGCACAACATGACCTATATTGCCGAAGTCACGCGCCAGATCGCCGCCGCCGTCGGCCAGAACAGAATATCACCGCTGACCGTCGTCTATCGCTCGACCATCCGTCCCGGAACTGTCGAGGGGCTGATCGCGCCGATCCTCGCCGCCGAACTGGGTGACGCTTTCGAACGCAACATCGAGCTCGTCTACAATCCGGAGTTCCTGCGCGAATCCTCTGCCATCCAGGACTATTTCGACCCGCCCAAGATCGTCATCGGTACGGTCGACGGCAAACCGAACGCACGGATGGATGAGCTCAACCAGAATATCCAGGCGCCGACCTTCTACGTGCGCCTCGGCGAATCCGAAATCACCAAATTCGTCGACAACACCTGGCATGCCGTCAAGGTCGCCTATGCCAACGAGATCGGCCGACTCTGCCTGCAGCTCGGCCTCAGCGCGACCAAGGTGCACGAGATTTTCATCTCCGACACCAAGCTCAACATTTCCCCCTACTATACCCGTCCCGGCGGCGCCTTCGGCGGCTCCTGCCTGCCAAAGGACGTGCGCGCGTTGCAGTATATCGCTGCCGATTGCGGCGCGCACACCCATCTGGTCGACTCGCTGCTGCGCTCCAACGAGGCACATAAATACCGGCTGTTCCAGCATGTGACGCGCGATCTGGCGCCAGGTGCCACGGTCCTCCTCATCGGCCTTGCCTTCAAGGCGGATACCGACGACCTGCGCGAAAGCCCCAATATCGACCTTGCACGCGGATTGCTGCGCGAAGGCTACAAGCTGTCGATCTTCGACCCGGCGATCGACGCCACCAAGCTCGTCGGCGCCAATCTGGGCTACGCCTATACCCAGATCCCGACGCTGTCGCAGCTGCTCGTCTCGAAGGAGACCGCCGAGGCCACGACCTATGACCGCGTCATCACCACCAATCTCACCTACAGGAAACTCAACCTCGATAAGAATGGCGATGTCGTCAATCTGAATGCTCTTTCCTGAGGACGGCGACGATGGACACAGCACTTCAAAACAGCAAGGCCACACCCCACGCCCGCGCCGATGCCCTCTCCGGCGCGCTTTCAGGCAGAAAGGTGCTGATCATCGTCGAAAATCTGCCGGTGCCGTTCGACCGGCGGGTCTGGCAGGAGGCTAGAACGTTGCGCGCGGCCGGCGCCGAAGTCGCCATCATCTGCCCGACGGGCAAGGGCTATACGGCGCGCTACGAACATCTCGACGGCATCCATATCTACCGCCATCCCCTGCCGCTCGATGCCGGCGGCGCCCTTGGTTATCTCCTGGAATATGGCGCGGCCCTCATGTGGGAGACGCTGCTTGCCTGGAAGATCCTGTTCCGTCACGGCTTTGATACGCTGCACGGCTGCAATCCGCCGGACCTGATCTTCCTCGTCGCCTGGCAGTTCAAGTTGATCGGCAAACGCTATATTTTCGATCATCACGACATCAACCCGGAGCTTTACGAAGCCAAGTTCAACAAGCGCGGTTTCTTCTGGCGGCTGATGTGCCTGTTCGAGTGGCTGACGTTCAAGACGGCAGACACCGTCATCTCGACCAACGAAAGCTACAAGAAGATCGCGATCGAGCGCGGCGGCAAGAAGGCGAAGGATATCTTCGTCGTGCGCAGCGGCCCGGATTTGAGCCGCGTCAAGGCGGTGGCGCCAAACCCGGCACTGAAGAACGGACGCGATTTCCTGGTCGGTTATGTCGGCGTCATGGGTGATCAGGAGGGCATCGACCTGCTGCTGGAGGCAGCGCGGCACCTGGTCTACGATCTCGGCCGCAAGGACATCCAGTTCGCCCTCGTCGGCGGCGGCCCAAGCCTTACGGCACTTCAGGCCATGTCGGACAAGATGGGCCTTGCCGACTACGTGACCTTCACCGGCCGCGCGCCGGACCAGACACTGTTCGAGGCGCTGTCGACCGCCGATGTCTGCGTCAATCCGGATCGGGTCAACCCGATGAACGACAAGTCGACGATGAACAAGATCCTCGAATACATGGCCGTCGGCAAGCCGATCGTCCAGTTCGACGTCACCGAAGGCCGCTTCAGCGCGCAGGAAGCATCGCTCTACGCCAAGGCGAACGACCCGGTCGATTTCGCCGAGAAGATCGCGGAGCTTCTCGCCGATCCGGGCCGCCGCGCAAAAATGGGCGCCTTCGGCCGCAACCGCGTGGAAACACAGATGGCCTGGAGCTACGAGGTGCCGAAGTTGATCGAGGCTTATAAGAATGCACGGTGCTAGGTCGGCCGTGGCGATCTGCAAAGGCCTGCGGTTAAGTTGATCAGATGTTACATAGGTTAATTGATGGCGATCAAAGACATCATCGAAGATTTCAGGACACATCGCGAAGGCATCTTGGCGCAGGGATTCTGGGCACTTCTCGTCTATCGCCTTTCCGAACCAAGAAAACGGGTTAAAAGCAAAATCGTCAGAATCCCCTATTTCGTCGTCAACAGGATAATGCAGAAATTTATCGAGGTGACATGCGGCATACATCTGCCCGAGAGCACAACGATCGGGCGCCGGCTGAATATCGAGCATTTCGGTGGCATCATCGTTCACGGGCATTGTGTCATCGGGGATGACGTCACCATCCGTCAGGGAGTCAGCCTGGGAAACAAGGGAGAAGGCAACCTTACGGGAGCACCTCGAATCGGTAATCGGGTTGATATTGGCGCCGGTGCCAAGATCATCGGCGATATTACGATCGGAGATTTCGTCAAGATCGGCGCAAATGCCGTAGTGCTAACCGACGTTCCACCAAACTCCGTCGCCGTCGGCGTGCCCGCGCGGATAATTCCGGCTTCCCTGTCATGATGCCGTCAGTGTCGCGCCATAAATGTCAGGATTTTCCGTATCAGTGGGGATTTAAGGTACGTGGCAATGAGCACATTTTCGGACTTGGTCAACGGCCTGACTATCGCGAAACAGAAAATTCCGATCATAATCATGACTGCCGAAAAAGCGAGTTTTTCCGCCATGGCAAAGCTGCTGTGAGCGAAATATGTCTCAGACAAACAGACGGCCGCAGCAATGAGGCCGAAGCACAACAGAATTCTCGACCAGTCGATGACCGTGCCAAAGCCGTATTGTTTGGCGGCCGATTCCATGATGAAGGAGCGCGACAAAGAATCGACGATCGGAAACGCCAGAACTGCGGCCAACCCCATGTAAGGGCCTCCAAAAATCAGAATGCTAACAAATATGAAACTGAGGCCGGAGGACAGGAAGATCGATTTGTAAGCGGCCACAAAGGACGCGGCCACCTCCGAGCTGCGCACAACGGTACCGCCGATGATCGCCGCCATAGAAAGCAGGAGGATGAGTGCACGTGGATCGACCTTATCGCCCGCAAGCAGATGCAAGACATCTCCACCAACTGGGCAGAGCGCAAGAATCCCAAACGTGATGATGAAGGCGTCGATTTTCGCAATCAGCGACAAGGCAGCGCCGGCTTTGACGTATCGTTCCGTTTTATCAGCGGTTTGCCATCCCATGATGGCCGGCTCGACAAATGGGAAAAGCAGGAAACCCGGCGAGTAGCGCTGCAGACTGAGAGTAATCGTCTGAACAAAGCTCAAGGCGGCGAATTCGGATGTGGAGAGAAGGTTGGCTGCGACGAGCCTTATGAAGGGCGGCGAAGCGCCAAGCGCCGTCAACCCGCTTACATAACCGGAGGCGACGATGCCTAGCACCTCGTGTCGCGGGGGTGAATTCACTGACTGTGGGATCGACCGAATTTTCTTTCTCAACGCCGACAACGCATTGGCGGCTAGAAACAGCCAAGCAACGCCTTGGGTACAGGTCATGATGACGATGAGCTCGCGGCCGGTGAGAGGGTGCTTCAACACGATAAAGAGGGAAACAATCGCGGTCCGGACGAGAGGCTCTGAAATGGAGACGAAGCGTGAAACTCTCTGCTGGTTGAGCGACTGAGAAGCAACCTCCGCGTCTGCGTAAATTGACGATATAACGCTGAGAATTACGAATGGCAGGAATACAGATGCTTCAACTCTTATATCGTTATCAAGCCAGACGAGCGATACGACAATACAAAGGCATGCGGAAACAATAACGATAAAAAACCGGAAAGAGAAAAACTTGAAAAGCATGATTCTGATCGCTGCAGCGTTTTCAGCCTGGCGGGCAAGAGAGACATATTTTGGGAGGAATCTTTGCGCTCCCAAACTGCCAAGAGTATTCGCGATAGAGGCAAGCGCGATCAGTACAGCAAACAGGCCATATTCTTTTGGCGGCATAAAACGCACGATCAAAACATTAAATAAAACAAGAAGTATAACGGAAATCATACGACCAGAAACAAAGGTAATAAATTTTTCCATATTAGCACTTTCCGGAAATATTGGTTTCTAAGATGAGCAATAACAGCGGCAAACCGTCTATTCTGATCGTGGCTCGGGATTCATATCCGCCATTTCGGGTCGACGTCACCATACTTTTCTCTAAATATCTGAAAAAACACCTAAAAATAGATTGGCTGATGCGCCACGAGGCATCAAAACCGGGAACAAAGGCTTCCGATGGAGAGGAGGCATACTACATCATCGGGCGAAATGGCATCCGCGGAAAATTCGATGCCGTCGTCCAACACCTAAAGGCAGTCTTCCGGATATTCCGAAAGGATTACGCAATCGTTCAATGCCGCGATACCATCCTTGTCGCCAGTCTTTATTCAATAGCCTCGCGACTGAGCGGAGTGCCATTCGTGTACTGGATGTCCTATCCGATGGAGGAAGGATATCTGGATATCGCGAGACGCGCCCTCGCAGAAGGACGATACGTAAAAGCCCTGACGCGGTGGATCATCGGAATGTCTGGCCGGTTGTCCCTTTATCGCATCGCGCTCCCCCTTGCGCGTCACATATTCGTGCAGAGCGACCAGATGAAGCGCGACCTTCTCGCAGAGGGCGTCGGAGCAGACAAAATTACGCCCGTTCCCATGGGGGTTGATACGCTGTGCTTCTCACCGGCGGAATGCGAGCCTGCAACCGAGGCTTTCTACGCTGGGCGGGAGGCAATCCTTTATCTTGGTTCTCTGGATTTTGCGCGACAGATGAATATCCCTGCAGCCGGGGTCGCAAAAGCGCTGAAGTCGAGACCGGATGCAATATTTGTGGTCATTGGGCGCGCATCGCAGGCCGAGCGTGATTTAGTTGCCAGAGAGTTCGACGATCTGCCGTCGAGAATTTTCTTCCTGGAGCAAATGCCTTTGTTGAAAGCGTTAAGCCATGTGAGGCGCGCAGATATTTGCCTCGCCCCGTATCCAGATTCCAAGAAGATGCTGGCTTCGGCCACTCCAACGAAACTTGTCGAATATCTTGCCATGGGGAGGCGTGTTGTCGCAAACCAACATCCTGATCAAAGTGCAGTGATCGCGGGTGCCGGTCTCGGTCTTATATCGGAATTTACCGCCGATGGATTTAGCCGGTCAATTCTTCATGCGCTTGACCTTGGCGAACCGACGACGCATGAAATGGACCGCGCGCATGAATGGGTCCGGAAGAACCGGGACTACTCCGCGCTTTCCGAAAAGGTGGCGGCAATTTATGCGAGCATCAATTCAAGTGGTGTGAAAAAGCGGTGGAGCAACTGATGGATTCCCATGATACCGGTCTGCCCCCCCACCACAGAACGTCGATGGTGACGCGCCTCTTTATCTTTGCATTCTGTATCGTGTCGCTTGGCGGTTATCGTTTGCAATTGGCAGGAATCGACCCAACCCAAAGTTATCAAGGATTCAGGGCGTCTTATCTCCTCTACGCCGTCGATATTGTTTGCATATGCTGGGCTGTTTTTATCTTTTTAACCAACTGCGATGCCTTTATCAGAGTACTCAGGACTTCTCTTCCGCTCACCCTGCTGCCTCTCCTGGCCTTGGTCTCGTCTATAATCTCCGTATCGCCCGAACTGACATTTTTTGAATCTGTGAAATATATATCTGCATTCATCGTCCCAGTTTCTGCAGTAATATTGTGGTATTCGGGGAGATATAGCCAATTTTCTTATGATCTATTGAAAATTATATTGTATTTATCGATATTTACTATATTTTTCTTTCCTAAATACGGTGTGCATAGTAGTTTTGACCTTTTCCAATCTACACATGCAGGCTCGTGGCGTGGTATTTTTGGTCACAGAACGGACTTTGGTTACTGTTGCGCCATCCTTACAGGACTGTCCTTTTCAAACGTTGTATATAGAAAAAAACTTACCGATTTTTTCGTTTTATGTGTCTCGGTATTTTGTCTCTATATGGCGGGATCTGGCGGAGCATATATCGTAGCAATTGCATCAGCAGTCGTGACTCTATTTTACTTCACCATGAGAAACGAGTTGAAGTCGTTAAAATTTTCTATCGTGGTAATACTAAGCTCAATCATTCTTTTCGTTACATTCACCTTATTCACACCGGAATATCTTCTTTCGTTAATCGGAGAGGATTCCTCATTCACGGGAAGAATGCCTTTATGGTCATATATCCTTGAAAACGTGTCGATAAATTACGTATATGGGCTCGGATACATCGCCGGTTTTGATTTGGTTGCAGGTCCCTCTGCGCAACTGGCAGGTTTCAATGTGCCCAATTCTCAGGGCGCCTACATGGAAGCATTGATTGCGTTCGGCGTTTTCGGCCCCTTATTGATATTTTTGATAACAATGAAGCATTTTTTAATCATGATTAGATTGTACGCGGACGATAAATTGGCCAAAAATGTAAAATTTACATGCTTTTGTATTTCCGTGATTGCTTTCGTGCTAATATTAACATCGACAGTAGTCGAATCTTACATCCTGCAAACAAATAAAATCCTTGTCGGGCTTCTCTTGATTTTGACCACCGAGATTTCCGTTTTTTCCGGAAATCTTATTGTCGCACCAAGTAAAACAAGAGAAACTTTCAAAACCCTGATGGTCAAGGACGTTTAATATCAAATGGCGACCATTAATCTCCTGTACAACGCCGCGCGGAAAACGCATGGCCTGAAGGTGCCGTTGCTTCCGCGTCTGTTCGAGCTTGCAATCCGTATCTTCTTTCAGGCCTCGATTCCTGGTCGCGCGCGGATTGCGAGATCGGTTTTCTTCCATCACAGCGGTCTGGGGGTTGTGATCAACGGCCTTTCGGTGATTGAGGCGGATTGCGAGATTGGAGTGCATGTCGTTCTGGGCGGCAAGGCTCCGATCGTTGGAGCCCCTCACCTGGAAAAGGGTGTGATCGTCCACGCCGGCGCGAAGATCATCGGCCCTATACGCATCGGCGCCGGGAGTGTCGTCGCCGCCAATGCGGTGGTTACCAGCGACGTTCCGCCAAATAGTCTCGTTGCCGGCGTTCCGGCGGTCGTAAAGCGATCCGATATCGACAACAGAATGTACCGCCACGATGCGCCTCAGGTCGCACCGTTTGAGGCAAATCTTTAACAGTTACCGCAGTCCAAAGAGTTTTCGGCATGTCCAATCGTACCAAACATGTTCTGATTGCCACCCCCCTCGGCGAAGGGGGAATGGGTGGAATTGACCGGATCATGGATGAGGTCCGCAAGATCGCGCGGCTGAAATCGCCGGATCACGTCAGCATTTCCTTTGGTGCGACGCGCGGCCAGGGGAATATTTTGCTTTCCCCTCTCTATCTGGTTTCGTTCCTCGCAAGGATGGCGCTGCTCAAAATTTTCGGCAGGGTCGATATCCTGCATGTCAACCTGTCCAGTCACGGAAGCACAAGGCGCAAGATCATCGTGGCGCGGTGGGCGCGGCTCTTGGGTATCCCCTACGTCATTCACCTACACGGGTCTCGTTTCCGGCAATTCTGGAACGAGAGCCCGCCGACTGTTGCAAGCGCGATCACGCGGATGTTCGCATCCGCCACCCGCATTATCGTTCTCGGAAACGTCTGGAAATCCTTCGTGGCGGAAAAAGTACCGAGCGCCAGCGACCGGATCGTCATCATACCCAATGCCACACCGACGCCACGGCTTTCCGCCGTGGAAGATCAAGCAGGACGCCTGCGTATCCTGTTCCTCGGCCGGGTCGGCGCGCGAAAGGGAGTACCGCAACTTGTGGAGGCGCTGTCCATCCTGCCGAAAGGTGGCACTTGGCGTGCGACAATTGCCGGCGACGGCGACCTCGAGGCAACGCGTCAGGAGATCAAGCGGCTGGGCCTTTCCGATCGCGTCGCGCTGCCGGGCTGGGTCGGGCCGGATGAGGTCGCCGAACTGCTGTCGGAATCGGATGTCTTGGTGCTGCCTTCCTTTGACGAGAATTTGCCGATGTCGGTCATCGAGGGCATGGCTGCCGGTCTCGCGATCATCGCGACACCGGTCGGCGCGGTCGAGGACATCATCATTGATGGAAAAACCGGGCTGCTGGTTCCTACGGGAGATGCGAAGGCAATTGCCGATTCGCTCCAAATTTTGCTTGAACAACCTGAGTTGCGAAAAACACTGGGGGAAAATGCCAGAAGGTGGCACGTCGAAAGACTGGAAATTGGCATGTACTTCAACAGGCTCGTCGATCTCTGGACGGGAAAAATTACCCTCTAAAAACGTGGAACTCGCTATGCCCTCTGAATTCTGGCGTACTATTTCGAGGTTGAACAACTTCCGAGCCAAGTCTCTTGGCCACTTGGTGTTTTCGTCTCTCGTCTTTTCCGCCCTGTTTCTAGGTTTTTCTTTGAATGCTCAAATAGCCAAGGCGGGGGAGGCCTGCGATATTTATGAAACGCGCGTTCTTACGACGCCGGCTCCGCCGCAATGGGCACCGGCGTACAAGAACTACGAAGCCATGCTCACGAAATTCCCCGAAAAAGCCGACGCCATCCTTTTTGGTGACTCGCTGGCGGAGGGCTGGCCGGCAGACTCTTTCGGCTCGATTTTCCCCGGCAAGGCGATCGGCAACCTTGGCGTCGGCGGAGACATGATCCAGAATTCGCTCTGGCGTCTCGAACAGATGCCGGTTTCCAGGATTTCACCCGAAACGATCGTGATGATCCTTGGCACCAACAACCTGAAAGCGCGGTCGAAGCCCTGCGCGATTGTAGCCGGCTTGACGAAAACGGTCGAAAGACTGCACGAAATCTGGCCGCTAGCGGTCGTCTACATGTTGACGATTCCTCCTCGCGGCAATGTCTTCAACGATTTTGAGGCTGAGCGCCAAGCGGTGAATGGCTTCATCGAGAAGATGCCGTCTCAGAAGGACTATGTCCGAACCGTAAGCGGCTTCGATGATGTAATCACCTGCGAAACGAGAGGAACAGATCAGTTGCAGTCGTGGTTTCCAACTTATTTTCCAGACGAATGTGCCAACTACCGTGGAGATCATCTGCATTTGACCGCAGCCGGCTATGACGTGCTGGCGAGCATCCTGAAACAAGGAAGCAACTAACCGTGTCTCTCGCTTGGTACATAAACCGCCTCCGCGCCATGAGTCCGGCTGAGATCGTTCACCGTTTCGGGGAAAAGGCGAAAAAGACAAGGGCACGCGGTCGGCTGGAGGGATCGAAGCGGTATGTTCTGCCCGGCCCGATGCCGGTGCTGCCGGGCCTCGCCAAGAACCTTGCGGGTGCATCTGAGCCGGTGAGGCGGGAGATTGCCGAGGCCGCGCGGTTCATCCTGTCGGGTCACTTCGAGGCGCTCGGCGTCGCCTGGCCGCAGCGCGACCTCGCCAACCAGTTTCCGCCGGAAGTCTGGCGGCTGGATCCCGTTACCGGCGGTCTCTGGCCTGGCGCCGAAAAATACTGCTTCGACATTCCCTATCGCCACGAACGCAAGCTCGGCGACATCAAATATGCCTGGGAATTCAACCGCCTGCAATTTCTACAGCCGGTGGCGGGGCATGCCTGCCTGACCGGGAACCGCGAGGCGCTGGCGTTCATCGAGGCGGCCATCTCGAGCTGGTACCATGCCAACCCGCCGTTTCGAGGCCTCGCCTGGAATTCCGGCATCGAACTCTCCCTGCGCGCCATCAGCCTGCTTATCGTCGCAAGCCTCTGCGGACCCTTGCTTTCGGCGGCGTGCACCGCGCAGATCCGCGCGATCCTCCATGCGCATCAAGTGTGGATGTCACGGTATCCTTCGCGCTTTTCCTCGGCCAACAACCATCTCGTCGCAGAAATCGCCGGCGAGTTCCTCATCGCCCGCGCCATGCCGGAACTGCCGCAGGCCAAAAAGCTTGAAGACAAGATGCGCCGCCTGCTCGCACGGGAAGTGTCGAAGCAAATCCTTGGCGACGGCGTCGGCGCCGAACAGTCGCCGAGCTATGGCGCCTTCACGGCGGAGTTCGTTCTGCTCTGCAGCCTGGTCGCGAGGGAAGGTGGTCAACCGCTCTGCGCCTCCATCGATGCACGGCTGATGCAGTTTACCGACTATATCGCCTGGCTTTCCAATACCGAGGGGCGCGTTCCGGCAATCTGCGACGACGATGAAGGCCGCGTGGTGACGCTGGCGCGGCACGAGCCCGCCTATGCCGCGTCCGTTTCTGCCGCAATCTCTGGCCATCTCGGCAAGCCGCCGGCCGGGCCGCGGCCGCCGGAATACGACCTGCGCGACGCGCTTTTCCGCTCCGCCCATACCGGCGGCGCTGTACCGTCAGGGTTGCGCACGTTTGCCGACGGCGGCTACACGGTCGTTCGGGAAACGAAGCTTCGCCGCGAACTCAATATTGTTTTCGATCACGCGCCGCTCGGCTACCTGTCGATCGCCGCCCATGGCCATGCCGATGCGCTGTCGGTGGTCGTCAGCATCGACGGCACCCCTCTGTTCGTCGATCCTGGCACCTATCTTTATCACGCCGGCGCGAAATGGCGGGACTGGTTCCGCGGCACCCGCGCCCACAATACGCTCAACATCGACGGCGCCGACCAGAGCGTCATGTCCGGCGCCTTCAACTGGTCTCATAAGGCGGTCGCGACATTGGAAGCCGCATCCGGCGGCGAAAACTGGTCGATCGTTGCGAGCCATGACGGCTATCAGAAGCGGTTTGGTGCGGATCATCGCCGAACATTGTCTTCGACGCAGGACGGCTTTGCGATCCGCGATGAACTGACCGGCGCCTCCAGCCTGGAAGCGGAGATCGTTTTCCAGCTTGCGCCCGAATGGAATGCACGGGTGAAGGACGGGACCGTCCTTCTTTCGCGGGGCGGCGAAACGATCGCTACTCTGTCCTTCAAGGCGCCAGGAGACATTGCCATCAAGGCGGGTGGCGACATCGGTGAAGGCGGCTGGTATTCGCCCGCCTTCGGCACCAAGGTGGAAGCGATGCGGATACGCTGGCGCGGCATCGTTCCGCCGGATGGCGTCACCTCCACCCTATCGCTCGCCCACGCGCGATAATGCCGGGTCTGGTTGTCGTCAAAAGACCGACAACCAGACCCCCATCACCTGAGCGGCTCTACTTCCGCTTCATCGCCTCCGCCAGTGCCGCCCCGAAAGCGCCCTGCGATGGGGCTTGCGGCTTCGGCTGCGGCGCACGGGTCTGGTTCTGGCGGCTCTGATGGGCTGCCTTTGCGTCGCCCCTCGCCTCGCGTCCGCCCGGCTCTGCGGCACCGTCCTTGCGCATGGTAAGGCCAATACGCTTGCGAGGCACATCGACCTCGGTCACGCGCACCTTGACGACATCGCCGGCCTTCACCACCTCGTGCGGATCCTTGACGAAACGGTCGGCGAGCTGGGAAACGTGCACGAGCCCGTCCTGATGGACGCCGATATCGACGAAGGCGCCGAAGGCGGCGACGTTGGTGACGGTGCCTTCGAGCAGCATCCCGGGCTTAAGGTCCTTGATGTCGTCAACACCATCGGCGAAGGTGGCGGTCTTGAAGCTCGGGCGCGGGTCGCGACCGGGCTTTTCGAGTTCGGCGAGAATGTCCTTGATCGTCGGCAGGCCGAAGCGCTCATCGACGAAGGTGCGCGGATCAAGGCCTTTCAGGATCGCGCTGTCGCCCATGATGGCGCGAACATCGCGGCCACAGGCTGCAACGATCTTTTTCGCCACACCATAGGCTTCCGGATGAACGGAGGATGCATCGAGCGGCTCCTTGCCGTTCGGAATGCGCAGGAAGCCGGCGCATTGTTCGAAGGTGCGGGCGCCGAGCCGCGGCACCTTCATCAGTTGCTTGCGGCTTTCGAAGGGGCCGGTGGCGTCGCGATGGGCAACAATTGCCTCGGCGGAGGATTTTCCAAGACCAGAAACGCGGGCGAGCAGCGGCGCCGACGCCGTGTTTAGATCAACGCCGACGGCGTTGACGGCGTCTTCAACGACGGCGTCGAGGGAGCGGCTGAGACGACCCTGGTCGACGTCGTGCTGGTATTGGCCGACGCCGATCGATTTCGGCTCGATCTTGACCAACTCGGCCAGCGGATCCTGCAGGCGGCGGGCAATAGAGACGGCACCGCGCAGGGATACGTCGAGGCCGGGGAATTCGTCAGCCGCCGTTTGCGAGGCGGAATAGACCGAGGCGCCGGCTTCCGAGACGATCACCTTGGTGGGCTTTGGTCCTGCCGGCAGTTGGCCCAGCATGTCGGCGACGAGGCGTTCCGTCTCGCGGCTGCCTGTGCCGTTGCCGATGGCGATCAGTTCTATCTTATGTTTTCGCACGAGGCTTGCAAGTTCGGCCTGCGTGCCACGAATGTCGTTCTTCGGCGGGAACGGATAGACCGTCGTCGTCTCGAGCACTTTGCCTGTGCCATCGACGACCGCGACCTTGACGCCGGTGCGAATGCCGGGATCGAGGCCCATCGTCGCGCGTGAGCCGGCGGGAGCGGCCAGAAGCAGATCCTTCAGATTGCGCGCAAAAACATGGATCGCCTCCTCTTCAGCCCGTTCACGCATCTCGCGCATCAGATCGAGCGACAGCGACATCGACAGCTTGACGCGCCAGGTCCAGCCGATCACCTCCATCAGCCATTTGTCGCCGGGCAGTGTGCCGCCAACATTGTAGACGGCGGCGATGGTGCGCTCGACTGGCTTGACGGGAGAGGTGTCGTCCTGATCGACGACGATATCGACGGAGAGGAACTCCTCGTTCCAGCCGCGCAACATGGCAAGTGCCCGGTGGCCAGCGACCGTGGCCCAGCGTTCGGAATGGTCGAAATAGTCGGAGAATTTGGCACCGGTCTCCTGCTTGCCGTCGACCACCTTGGCGCGCAGAAACGCGACCTGCCGCATATGGGCGCGCAGGCGCCCGAGCAGATCGGCATTTTCGGTGATCCCCTCGGCGATGATGTCGCGGGCGCCATCGAGCGCCGTCTTGACGTCGGGCACTTCCGCCGTGATGAACGCCGATGCGCGGTCTGCCGGCGCGATGGAGCGGTCGAGAAGAATGGCCTCGCCCAAGGGCTCCAGTCCGCGCTCCCGGGCGATTTCCGCCTTGGTTCGCCGCTTCGGCTTGTAGGGCAGGTAGATGTCTTCCAGTTCCGCCTTCGTGGTCACGGCGGCGATCTTGGCTTCCAGCTCTACCGTCAGCTTGTCCTGACTGCGGATCGAATCGAGGATCGAGACCCGGCGGGCTTCCAGTTCGCGCAGATAGACGAGACGTTCGGCCAGATCGCGCAGCTGCGTATCGTCCAGACCGCCGGTCACCTCCTTGCGATAACGCGCGATGAAGGGAACGGTGGCGCCCTCGTCAAGCAACTCGATGGCTGCAATCACCTGCGCAGGCGTCGCCTTGATTTCCTGGGCGATAAGGACGGCGATGGGCTTTGATTGCAGGGGCATGGCATTCCGTGTCTTGATGATGATGTAGCAGGCACCATAGAGGCACATGCCATCAAGGCCAAGTGAAGGCGCTCCGCCGGTTGATGAACGTCCACAGAAGGATAATGCCGTCCCTTGCACCCCAAGATCGGCTCAGAACTCTACCGGCTCCAGCGGCGGGCGTGACTTTTCGAATTTCCGGAGCGCCGCCTCGCGCTCGCCGATGTAGGTTCGGGTATAAGGCACGGCCTCCTGCTCGCGCGAAAGCTGGATCTGGAAGATCAGCAGCTTGTCGTATAGAAACGCGGTCTCGGACGCCGCAAGATAGAACTCCCACATGCGGAAGAAGCGCTCGTCATAAAGCCGGATCGCCTCCTCCTTGCGCGCCGTGAAGCGGTCGCGCCAGGCCCGTAGCGTGTAAGCATAATGCATCGGCAGGATCTCGATGTCCTTGATCATCAGCCGCGCCTTCTCGATCGCCGGCAAGACTTCCGACAAGGCCGGCATATAGCCGCCGGGAAAAATGTATTTCTCGATCCAGGGATTGGTCGCCCAGGGCTTTTCCGCCTGGCCGATCGAATGCAGCAGCATCACCCCGTTCGGAGCAAGCAGGTCTGCCATCTTGCTGAAGAAATTGCCGTAATTGGCCATTCCCACGTGCTCGAACATGCCGACGGAAACGATGCGGTCAAACGTTTGGTTCGCCATCGTCCTATAATCCTGCAGTTCGAAACGAACACGGCCGGCGAGCCCGCGCTTTGCCGCCCGCCCGCGCGAAACCTTCAATTGCTCTTCGCTGAGCGTGATGCCGGTGACTTCGACGCCCGAGGATTCGGCAAGGTACATCGCCATGCCGCCCCAGCCGGAGCCTACGTCCAGCACGCTTTGGCCGGGCTCAAGCAGCAGTTTTGCGGCGATATGGCGCTTCTTCGCCGTCTGCGCCTCATCAAGGCCGATGCCGGGCGGATCGAAATAGCCGCAGGAATATTGCCAGTCCTGATCGAGAAACAGATCGAACAACTTACCGTCGAGATCGTAGTGATGGGCGACATTGTGCTTGTTGCGGTTGACCGGCAGGCGGCTTTTGACCTGCTGTTCGGCGACGTGCAGGAGGGCGGTGACGGTGTTGCTGACGGTCGCTGCCCGTTCGAGGCCGTTGGCCTTCATCATCGAAATGACATCGAAAATGTTGCCCTCGTCGATAACGAGGCGCCCGTCGACATACATTTCGCCGAATTTCAGGCCCGGGTCGCGCAGGATCGCCTTTTCGGCGTCTTCATCGAGCGTCCTGATCGCGACGGGCTCACCGGAGCCATCCCCCAGGATGGCCTGTTCTCCAGACGAAAGGGCAATGCGCAGATTGCCTTTTTGAACCAGCCGGCGAAGCAGTTTCAGAAAAGTTGTACTCATTCCAGACCTCAGCCACAGTCCATCGGATCGTTCCGCTGGATAGTCGTGCGGCTGCCGGTCTCGACATGTCGCCGGAAAATCCGGTGACGAGAAAACCGGAGCTGGAACGCCATCGGCGCCGCCAAAAACAAGCCTTACTGGAAGCAATCGTGACACCGCCAGTCGGCATGCCAGGCAGATCGTCTGGGCGCTCCCGATCGGGAACCATCAGAACGGGTATTAAACTAGCGCGGTTTCGCGTTTCCGCAATGGCCTTCGACGGGGGCCCAAAGATTTATTTGCTTAGTAAATTAGCAAAATCAAAGGGTAACCACGCCACGCCCGTCGAGACGTGCCCTGTCATGCGGCCGGTCGAGGTCCAACGCGGGGCCCATGGGGACAATCCGCGTCGGGTTGATATGAGCGATGGAATAATAACCGCGCTTTATCTGATCGATCCGCGCGGTCTCGCGAACGCCGGGCCACTGGTAGATCTCGCGCAGATAGTTCGACAGGTTCGGATAATCTTCCAGCCGCCGCAGATTGCACTTGAAGGCTCCGTGATAGGCGCAGTCGAAGCGGATCAGCGTGACGAACAGGCGGATATCGGCCTCGGTAAAGTGGGTTCCGGCGATATAGCGGCTCTGCGACAGATGCGCTTCGAGCCTGTCGAGCATCTCAAAGAGGCTGGTGGCTGCCTCCTCGTAGGACCTTTGAGTCTTGGCAAAGCCAGCCCGGTAGACGCCGTTGTTGACCTTCTCATAGATCGGTGCGTTCCAGCGCTCGATTTCCGGTCGCAGCTTCTGCGGGTAGAAATCAAGCCTGTTACCCGACAGATGATTGAAGGCCGTGTTGAAGATACGAATGATATCGGCGGATTCGTTATTGACGATGCGGCCTTGCTTACGATCCCAAAGCACCGGGACGGAGACCTTGCCGGTATAATGCGGGTCGGATGCCGTATAGAGTTCGTGCTGGAAGCGGATCCCGGAGACGCGCGGACCGGCGTCCTGCGGCTCGGCATAGGTCCAGCCGTTTTCGCCTAGCTCCGGTTCTGCGATGGATACGGAAATGATATGCTGCAAGCCCTTCAGATTGCGGATCATCAGCGTGCGGGATGCCCAGGGGCAGAGGAACGAGACAAAAAGCTGATAGCGTCCGGTTTCTGCGGGAAGCGCCGACTGGCCGTCCGGCCCCGGCGATCCATCGGTGGTGATCCAGCTGTGGAAACGGGTCGGTTCGCGATAAAAGGCGCCGTCCTTCATCTCGCTGGCAGCGACATCGCCTGTTTCCCATTTTCCATCGACAAGCTGCGGCATCGAGACGTCCCTCGTACAAGCCCGAAACTGCCGGGCGCTTCATTTGGTTCCGAAATCCCACGCGCGCGCCGGGATCGCAAGCCGGCGTTTCTACGACAGAGTGTTCGACGATCGGTGCCACCCCGGTCAGATTCATGTTGACGACGCACTTTTATGTCGATAATCCTCGACATATGGACAAACACGGCATCGTTAATGCTCTTGCTGCTCTCGCTCAAGGCACTCGTCTGGATGCCTTTCGGCTGCTCGTCACCCACGAGCCCGATGGCCAGCCAGCGGGGGAAATCGCCCGGCTGCTCGGCGTCCCGCACAACACCATGTCGACACATCTGGCAACGTTGCAGCGGGCAGGACTCGTCACGGCCGAGCGCCAAAGCCGGTCCATCGTCTATCGCGCCAACCTGAACGGCCTGCGCGATGCGATATCATTTCTCCTGAAAGACTGCTGCGGCGGCAATCCCGGTCTCTGCGCGCCGCTGATCGCCGACCTCGTTCCCTGCTGTACTCCAAAGGAAAAAGCCATGTCTGACCGCATCTACAACGTGCTCTTCCTGTGCACCGGAAATTCCGCCCGCTCCATTCTTGCAGAATCCATCCTGAATGCCGAAGGAAAAGGCCGCTTCAAGGCCTATTCGGCGGGGAGCTATCCGAAGGGAACCGTCCATCCCCTCGCCTTGCGGGAATTGACCGCCCTTGGCTATCCGACAACCGGCTTCAGCTCGAAAAGCTGGGACGTCTTTGCCGTCGATGACGCGCCGCAGATGGATTTCATCTTCACGGTTTGCGACAACGCAGCCGGCGAGGCCTGCCCCGTCTGGATCGGCCATCCGATGACGGCGCACTGGGGCGTCGAGGACCCCGCGGCCGTCGAAGGCAGCGAGTTCGAGAAGGAGCGCGCCTTCTCGCAGGCTGCACGGTTCCTGAAAAACCGGATCATGGCGTTCCTCTCCCTGCCGCATAGTTCGATTGACAAATTGGCGATGGAAACCCGTCTGCACCAGATCGGCGCCATGGAAGGCGCGAGTATCAGCCCGGCGAAGGCCGGATGATGCCGGCATTCGATTTGCAGCGGCGAATTTTCACAGAAGCGCTCGGAACCTGCCTGCTGGTCGCGACCGTGGTCGGTTCCGGCATCATGGCTGACACGCTGACGGACGATGTCGCACTGGCGCTGCTCGGCAACACGCTGGCGACCGGTGCCATTCTGGTGGTGCTGATCACCATCTTCGGACCGATCTCCGGCGCGCATTTCAATCCGGCCGTGTCGCTGGTTTTCGCGCTGAAACGCGAGCTGCCGCGGCGCGATTTGGCACTCTATATCGTGGCGCAATGCCTCGGGGGGATCGCCGGGACGATCGTTGCCCATCTGATGTTCGACTTGGCCCCCGTCGAGGCCTCGCTGAGGGTGCGCACCGGGCCTGCGCAGTGGTTTTCCGAAGGGGTGGCTGGCTTTTGGCCTGGTGGCAACAATCCTTGCCGGCATCCGCTTCGAGCGGCAGGGCGTGCCATGGCTGGTCGGGCTCTATATCACCGCGGCCTACTGGTTCACCGCCTCCACCTCCTTCGCCAACCCCGCCGTGGCGCTGGCGCGGTCTCTGACCAATACCTTCTCCGGGATCCGTCCGGTCGATCTCCCGGGTTTCGTCATCGCGGAAATCCTGGGAGCAGTTCTTGCACTTGTCCTGATGAGCTGGTTGCTACGCTCCCCCTCCTCCGATCCCCTTGCATCAAAGGCCTCGATTTGACCGTCACCATCTATCACAACCCCGATTGCGGCACGTCCCGTAACACCCTGGCAATGATCCGCAATGCCGGGATCGAACCCATCGTGATCGAATATCTCCGCATCACGCCCAGCCGGGATGGGTTGAAAGCACTGATCGCGGATGCCGGCCTCGGCGCCCGCGAGGCGATCCGCGAAAAGGGCACCCCCTTCGACGAACTCGGCCTTGCCGATCCGGCGCTGAGCGACGATGCGCTTCTGGATGCGATGCTGGCGCATCCGATCCTGATCAACCGGCCCTTCGTCGTCACACCGATGGGGACACGGCTCTGCCGGCCGTCCGAGGTCGTTCTCGACATCCTGCCGGAGACGCACAAGGGCCCTTTCGCCAAGGAAGACGGCGAGCAGGTGCTCGACGCAGAGGGCAAGCGGCTTGTCTGATCTGCCCGCAGCCCACGAACAGCACCTGCGCCTGCCTAACCGCGAGGCGCTACGCGCGCCATTTTCCATCCATCCGCCGCGCATTCTCCTTCTCTACGGATCGCTTCGGACGGTTTCCTACAGCCGCCTGCTTGCCGAGGAGGCCGGTCGCCTGCTCGAACATTTTGGCGCCGAGGTCCGCTTCTTCAGCCCGGAAGGCCTACCCCTGCCCGATGCGGCCCCGGCCAGCCACCCCAAGGTGCGGGAGTTGCGGGATCTTTCGCAATGGTCGGAGGGCCAGGTCTGGGTCAGTCCCGAGCGACACGGCGCCATGAGCGGCATCATGAAGGCGCAGATCGACTGGATTCCGCTTTCGGTCGGCTCAGTCCGCCCGACGCAGGGCCGCACGCTTGCCGTCATGCAGGTCTCGGGCGGCTCGCAGAGCTTCAATGCCGTCAACCAGATGCGCATTCTCGGACGCTGGATGCGGATGATCACCATCCCCAACCAATCGTCCGTCGCCAAGGCTTTTCAGGAATTCGATGCGAATGGCCGGATGAAACCGTCTTCCTATTATGATCGCGTCGTCGATGTGACGGAAGAACTGGTGAAATTCACGCTGCTGACGCGCGACATCTCGGGCTATCTCACCGACCGCTACAGCGAGCGCAAGGAAGATGCGGAGAAACTCGAGCAGCGTGTCGACTTGAAGGCTCTATGAGCCACAAAAAAGGCGCCGTTGCCAGCGCCTTTTTTTACCTCGGAAACTCCAGCCCCATCTCGCGGAACCGCTCGGGATCGTCGCCCCAGTTTTCGCGCACCTTGACGAACAGGAACAGGTGAACCGGCTGTTCGAGGATTTCGGAAAGCTCCTTGCGGGAGGCCATGGAGATCGCCTTGATCGCCTCGCCGTTCTTGCCGAGCGCGATCTTCTTCTGGCTGTCGCGCTCGACATAGATGACCTGCTCGATGCGGACCGAGCCGTCCTTGCGCTCTTCCCATTTCTCCGTTTCGACATGCGATGAATAGGGCAATTCCTGATGCAGGCGCAGGAACAGCTTTTCGCGGGTGATTTCCGCGGCGAGCTGACGCATCGGCAGATCGGAAATCTGATCCTCCGGATAGTACCAGGGACCTTCCGGCAGCTTCATGGCGAGATAGTCGAGCACGTCGTCGCAACCGGAGCCGGTGAGCGCCGAAATCATGAAAGTGCGCTCGAAATCGACATATTCGTTGGCCGCGGTCGCAAGCTTCAAGAGGTCCTCGCGCGAAACCTGGTCGATCTTGTTGAGCACCAGCATCTTCGGCTGTTCGACTTCCTTCAGCCCTTCTAGAATGGTCTCGGCGTCGCCCTTCAGCCCGCGTTCGCTGTCGATCAGCATCATGATTGCGTCGGCATCCCTGGCGCCGCCCCAGGCGGTCGTCACCATGGCGCGGTCGAGGCGGCGGCGCGGCTTGAAGATGCCGGGCGTATCCATGAAGACGATCTGGGCCTGTTTGTGGATGGTGATGCCACGGACGATGGCGCGGGTCGTCTGCACCTTGTGGCTGACGATCGACACCTTGGCGCCGACCAGCCGGTTGAGCAGGGTCGACTTGCCGGCATTGGTGGCGCCGATCAGCGCCACGAAGCCGGAACGGGTGGCAACGCCTTGGGGCGGCGTGGTCTCTACAGTGTCTTCGCTCATATGTCCGTAATTTCCGATTGTGCGCCGGGCGCCGCATCGGCGCACCGGATTGCATGGTCTATCAAAAGATTGCCTGATCTCTCACGAGGATTTTGCCTCCGGACAGATCAGACCGTCGCTGCTGCCTTCCAGACGCCTTCCCGCTCCAGGATCTTCAAGGCGGCCACCTGTTCGGCGGCGCGCTTGGAGCGGTCGATGCCGGTTGCCGGCGCGATGCCCGGGATCTCCACCGTCACCGTGAAGCGCGGATCGTGATCCGGTCCGGACCGGTCATCGATGCGATAGCTCGGCGTCACGCCGAACTTGGCATGGGCCCATTCCTGCAGTTCGGTCTTCGCGTCACGGCGCGCGCCATCGACCCGGCTTGCCCGCGCCGACCAGTGGCGCTGGATGAAACCGCGCGCTGCCTCCAGCCCGCCATCGAGATAGATTGCAGCGATCAGCGACTCTACCACATCGGCCCGCACATTCAGCATGTGTTTTCCGGTGAGTTTCTTGACGTCGGCACCGGTACGGATGAAGAGATGCAGCGACAGCGCGTCAGCGATGAGCGCGCAACTTTCGGCGCTGACCAGTTGGTTCAGGCGAACGGAAAGCTCGCCTTCGTCAGCTTCCTTGAAGGTTTGGAACAGAAGCTCGGCGACACAGAGTCCAAGCACACGGTCACCGAGGAACTCCAGGCGCTCGTAATTCGAGCCCTTGGCACTGCGGGCGCTGGCATGGGTCAGCGCCCGGTCGAGCCGTTCCTTCTGAACGAAGCTGTAGCCGATCGCAGCTTCAAGGCGCTCCCGGTCCTCCGTGCCCAGCGAACGGCCCTTGCTCATTCGACACTCTTGAAAAGGCGGTCGTATCGCAGGTTGGTCGGCCATTTCCACACTTCGCGGAACGATGTGTCGTGGCCTAACGAGAAGAAGATCATGCTGGCACGGCCGATGAGGTTCTGCGCGGGCACGAAACCCACATCGAAACGACTGTCCGCCGAGTTGTCGCGGTTATCGCCCATCATGAAATAATGGCCTTCCGGAACGATGAACTCGCGAGTGTTGTCGCCACGCGAATCCGGAAACTGATCGAGCGTGTCGAACGCCACGCCGTTATCCAGCGCCTCGCGATAGACCGGAACTTCAGCGCCCGTGTCATATTGGTCGTCGGCGCGGAAGGCGCCATCCGGCACACGCGGAACGGGCTTGTCGTTGACGTAGAGAATGCTGTCGCGAACCTGGATCCTGTCGCCCGGAAGACCAATCAGGCGCTTGATGTAGTCGATGTCCGGGTTCGGCGGGAAACGGAAGACCACGACATCGCCGCGCGTCGGCTCACTGGCAAAAATGCGGCCGCTGAACAGATCCGGAGAAAACGGCAGCGAATATTTGGAATAGCCGTAGGCGAACTTGTTGACGAAGATGTAGTCGCCGACCAGCAGTGTCGGCATCATCGAGCCGGAGGGAATGGTAAAGGGCTGGAAGAAGACGGTGCGGATGACCACGGCCAAGAGAAGCGCCTGGATAATGACCTTGATGTTTTCCCAGAGGCCACTCTGCTTCTTTTCTATTTTTTCTACCACGCCGTCGTTCCTTGATCCATGAGCGCTCGACCTAGTGTCTCATCGAGCGAAGATATTGCCTGCGGTTTGTATCCTGCCGGACATCTGAATGACGGCCTGATGCATATCGCGTCCGGCACCGCTTTTTCAAATGAGCCACACCCGTTTTCCGGTCCGCTTCATCCGGACATGCTCTAAACGCTTCCTTAATCCGGGGCAACGGGCAGAGCTTCGATTATCACGAAGGCCTGCGCCAGGGGGAAGTCGTCGGTGATGGTAAGATGAATGACGCCGCGGTGGCCGGCGGGCAGGATTGCCGCAAGCCTTTCGGCAGCGCCGCCGGTCAGTTGCATCGTCGGCTTGCCGCCCGGCAGGTTGACGACACCCATGTCCTTCCAGAACACGCCCTGCGCCAAGCCCGTCCCCAACGCCTTGGAACAGGCTTCCTTCGCTGCAAACCGCTTGGCATAGGATTCGGCGCGGTTTTTCCGGCCTTCGGATTTCCGGATTTCTATTTCGGTGAAACAACGCTGGCTGAACCGCTCGCCGAAGCGTTCAAGCGAGTTTTCAATACGCCTGATGTCGATCAGGTCACTGCCGATACCGATAATCATCGAGACGAAAATACCTTATGAGCGTTTAGGTGGGCCTCACTGGACAAGAGCAAACAGACAGCCGACTGCCAAGTTAAAAATTCGTGAGATCAAGGACCATTCGCCGATCCCGCCATGCGAACCTTAGCCCTGCCGGAGCGTCGGACTTGGCGGCGGGACTGGAACAGCTTTGCGGCATACAACACCACGACATAGAAAAGAGCGGCACTTGCGGCTGCAACCGGCACCGAGCCAATCAACATCGGCTTGAGTAAGGGCTCCCATAGATGCGCCGTTTCGAGATGGCCCAGCATGTGGAGGATGTTTTCCCCCGTCAGAGCGCCGCTGCCGCCTGTACCGAGGATCATCACACCAACTTCATAGTTCGCGACGAGAATGACCGGTATGCTCAGCGGATTAGCAAGCGCGGTTGCTAATCCGGCTGCGATCAGATTGCCGGACAGCAGATAGGCAAGAGCCAGGGCGATCAGAATGTGAAGGCCGATGAACGGTGTTGCGGAGGATGCAGCCCCGGCGGCAACGCCGACGGCGATGGAATGCGGAGAGGACGATAGCCGCAGGACGCGCATCGACAAATATCGCATGCCGCGGGAAAAGCCCTTTCGCGGCCACAGAAACTCACGGAGTCTTCCCGACACAGTTGCGGGCTTCTTGCGTCTGAACAACATGCTGTCCTGATAGACGATGCGGATATGGCTGTTCAATGGCAGGTAACGGAAAATCGGCCATCCGGCAGGGCCAAGCGCAAAATATGCCGCAGATCGGCCCATCGACGGCGCGCCTGCGCATCATGCACAGGGGACCGGTTTGGCATGCGCAATTTGCATAGGTCCCGGCAGCCTGCCGCAGCAGGCAGCCGGACGGCAGCATATCTTAGAAGGAGTTGCGGAACAGGCCGCGGTCAACCTGACGCTGACGGTATTCCAGATCGATCCGGTCGAGCGAACCATTGAGATAGTTCATTTCCCGCTCTTCGGCAGACGGTGCGCGCAGGGCGCGGGTGATTTTCTTCAGTTGCTTAAACATGGTAAACCTCTTTCGTTTACCTCCCGACGCTGAAGATAGGTGAGGCGGCGCTTATTCACCAGAGCTACAAAGAGGCGGCAGCCATGCATTATATGCATGAAGCGTATCGTTTCATCTCCTAAAGTGCCTAGTTTTAGGGCAACCGCTGCATCCTTATGCGGAACGCCGCCAATCATGGCCGAATGTAGACGGAACCCTCGGTGCTTCGCGACGCGGACGCCGCCGCCTTCGTCGGCGCGGACAAAGCCGGACAGGAAATATGGGGACAGCTGTTGCGCCACCATCGTGTTGCCACAGGAGGCCATGCGGTGATGCCGCGAACGCGGCATCACTCGAAGACGCGCTTGACCGTGGAAACGCTGGGCAATTCGCGGATCTGGGTAACCAGGTGATTGAGCTGGCGAAGATCCCAGACTTCCAGATCGAGCTGAAACTCGCTGAAATCGGCGGCCACCTGGCCCATCGAGAGCGTGCGGATGTTGATGTCGCTCGTCGCGATAGACTGGGCAATTTCGGCAAGCGTGCCCGGTTCGTTCAGCGCATTGATCTGTATGCGCGCCATGAAGCGGGTGTTGTTCGCTTCGTCGAGGTCCCAGCGCACATCGATCCACCGCTCGGACTCATCGTCGAACTTCTGCAGGCTGGGCGACTGGATCGGATAGATCGTGATGCCTCGATCCTTTTCCATGATGCCGACGATACGGTCCCCCGGCACGGCGCCCGAGGCGCTGAAGTGAACTTCGGCATTTCCTGACAGCCCGCGGATGGGCAGCGCCTCCGGCCCCTCCCCCTCAAGCATGTCGAACATGTCCTTCGGACGGTTCGGCAGCTTGAACACCATGCCGGCGGCGCTGCGCATATTGAACCAGCCGTCGTCCTGTGGCTTTACCGTGACGCGCTCGTCCTGATGATCGGGGAAGACGGCGCGCAGCACGTCAAGCGAGGAAAGCTCGCCGCGACCAACGGCTGCAATCGCATCCTCGATATCCTTGTGGCCGAGACGATGCAGCACCGGCTTCATCGCTTCGCGGGTAAACGACTTGCCCGCCCGCTCGAACGTGCGCTCGAGAATGCGGTAGCCAAGCCCCGAATATTGCTTGCGCACGGCAGCCCGGGTGGCACGGCGGATAGCGGCTCGCGCCTTGCCGGTGACGACGATTTCTTCCCAGGCCGGCGGCGGCACCTGAATGCCGGAACGGACGATCTCCACTTCGTCGCCGTTGTTCAGCCGCGTGACCAGCGGCATGATGCGGCCATTGATCTTTGCGCCGACGCAGGTGTCACCGATATTGGTGTGGACGGCATAGGCGAAATCGATCGGCGTCGCGCCACGCGGCAAGGCGATCAACTGGCCTTTCGGGGTGAAGCAGAAGACCTGATCCTGGAACAGTTCGAGCTTGGTATGTTCAAGGAACTCTTCCGGATTGTCACCTTCTGCCAAAGATTCGATCGTCCGGCGGAGCCAGGAATAAGCATTGGACTTCGGCGACATCTTGACCTCGCCGGCCGGCTCGACGCTGTCCTTGTAGAGCGTGTGTGCAGCAATCCCGTACTCGGCAATTTCATGCATGTGCCGCGTGCGGATCTGCAGTTCGATACGCTGGCGGGAGGGTCCGACGATCGTGGTGTGGATCGACTGATAGTCGTTCTGCTTCGGCGTCGAGATGTAGTCCTTGAACCGGCCGGGCACGACGCGCCAGCGGGTATGGACGATGCCGAGCGCGCGGTAACAGTCCGGGATGTCGGCAACGATGATGCGGAAACCCCAGACATCGGACAGTTGCTCGAAGGAGAGCGACTTCGACTGCATCTTCTTGAAGACCGAATAGGGTTTCTTCTGCCGACCCTTGACGACGGCGCCCACCAGCCCCCTTGCCTGAATGAGCTCGCCCAATTCGTCCTCGATCTTCTTGATCAGCCCTTCGTTGCGCGTCGACAATTCGTTCAGGCGGCGGGTAACCGTCTCGAACGCTTCGGGATTGATATGGCGGAACGAGAGGTTCTCGAGTTCCTCACGCATGTCCTGCATACCCATGCGGCCGGCAAGCGGCGCATAGATATCCATTGTCTCTTCGGAAATCCGGGCGCGCTTTTCCGCCGACATATGGTCGAGCGTGCGCATGTTGTGCAGCCGGTCGGCAAGCTTGACGAGAAGCACCCGCACATCGTCGGAAATCGCCAGAAGGAGCTTGCGCAGGTTTTCCGCCTGCTTGGCCTTCTTGGTCACAAGATCGAGCTTCTTGATCTTGGTGAGCCCCTCGACCAGCGCGCCGATATCCTCGCCGAACAGATCGTCGATCTCGGCGCGTGTCGCCGTCGTATCCTCGATCGTATCGTGCAGAAGCGCTACCGCGATGGTCGATTCGTCGAGATGCATCTCGGTAAGGATCGCAGCGACTTCGAGGGGATGGGAAATATAGGGATCGCCGCTCGCCCGCTTCTGCTGGCCATGTTTCTGCATGGCGTAAACATAGGCCTTGTTCAGCAGCGCCTCGTTTACATCGGGTTTGTATTTTTGAACGCGCTCAACGAGCTCGTATTGGCGCATCATCCGCTAGCGGCTCCAGGAGATATCCGGAAAAGAAAAAGTGCGCCAATCATAGGAGTGGCGCACCGCTTTGCAAATACCGGCTTTACGCGAATTCCGAACGAAAACGCGGCATTGCGTCAGAGCGTCACATCCAGCGAGAGGCCGGATGCAGCATTGGATCAATAGTCGTCGCTTTTTTCCGGCGGAACCAGACCTTCGATACCGGCCAGCAGCTCTTCTTCCGACATGCGGTCGAAGGTGATCGGCTCCGGCTGATCATCGTCTTCAGCGGTTTCAGCGAAGGCTGCAGCGGCATCGCCACTGATCATCGACGACGGATCGGGTTCGGGCTCGTCCACTTCGACATGCTTCTGCAGCGAGTGGATCAGGTCTTCCTTCAGATCGCCGGGAGACAGAGTTTCATCTGCAATCTCGCGCAGGGCAACGACCGGGTTCTTGTCGTTGTCGCGGTCGATGGTGATCGCAGCACCCTGCGAGATCAGGCGGGCGCGGTGGCTTGCCAGAAGGACGAGTTCGAAACGGTTATCGACTTTGTCGATGCAATCTTCAACAGTGACGCGGGCCATTGCCTGTCCTTTGGGTCTCAAGAGCGCAGCTTCAATCGCGGATACCCTGAAATGATCCGTCGCTTGCGCTGATTAACAACATCGGAGCCCGGCCAGCCGTCGGCCTGACGGTATGCGTGGCTCCGATTTCAGGAATTACCCTGCCCGATACAATCAAAAGCGGACAAATTCAAGTTTTTCCTGCATTTCAGAAAAAGATATCCGCGCAATCACCAGCCGCGTGATAGCGATGCGAAACGACGCCGAGCAATCACCGTCCATCTATAAGCTTTGACATCCTCATAAATGATGATTGAATGCCTCTAAAGCTTATTGTCATCTGGGAGGGAGGATACTGGCTTAAACGGGATACTCGACACCGCGTCGGCAAAACGAATCCCAAATAAAGCCACAAAGTTCACACTTTTAGCAAAAATGTGCGAAAAATAGCTATTCCACCCGGATTTTTTTTAGATTAAAGCAAATTCCGGCTTAGGTGGCTGGCATATCAAGAAATCTTTTAGATGGCTAGCATATGAGTAAATCTTAATGTAAGCGGGATTATTTCGCACTGGTGCCCACTCGGGCGCGGCCAGGTTGAAAATCAAAAAAACATTGAGACAACAAAAAGGATAAAACGATGTTCGACCCCCGCGAAAAAATCGCCCTGTTTATCGATGGCGCGAACCTCTACGCGGCCTCGAAAAGCCTTGGTTTCGACATTGATTATCGCAAGCTGCTCAAGGCTTTCCAGAAGCGCGGCTACCTTCTTCGCGCCTACTACTACACGGCGCTGATCGAGGACCAGGAATACTCCTCCATCCGCCCGCTGATCGATTGGCTAGACTACAACGGTTACAAGGTTGTGACAAAGCCCGCCAAGGAATTTACCGATTCCCTCGGCCGGCGGAAAATCAAGGGCAACATGGACATCGAACTGGCCATCGATGCGATGGAACAGTCCGAAACGGTCGACCACCTTGTGATCTTCTCCGGTGACGGAGACTTCACGACGCTGGTGGAAGCGCTGCAGCGCAAGGGACGCAAAGTCTCGGTGGTCTCGACCATGTCGACACAGCCGCCGATGATCGCGGACGACCTGCGCCGCCAGGCCGATCACTTCATCGAACTGGTCAGCCTCAAGGCCGAAGTCGGTCGCGACCCCTCCGAGCGAGCGCCCCGTGTCACCGAACCGGTCGTCGTCGACGACGCCAGCGAATGAAACCAAAAGGACCGGCCGCTTGCGACCGGTCCTTTGAATTTCTTGAGATGCGCAAGATCAGTGATCCTTGAGGAGCCTGCTCTTCTGCCGGTTCCAGTCGCGCTCCTTCTCGGTCTCACGCTTGTCGTGCAACTTCTTGCCCTTGCCGAGCGCCAGTTCGAGCTTCGCCCTGCCCTGATCGTTGAAATAGATCTTGAGCGGAATGAGCGTCATGCCCTCGCGATTGATCGCGCTCTGAAGCCGGCTGGCCTCCCGTTTCGACAGAAGCAGCTTGCGGCGGCGGCGCGGCTCATGATTGAAGCGGTTTGCCTGCAGATATTCCGGCAGATAGGAATTGATCAGCCACATCTCGCCGCCCTCATCCGTGGCGTAGGATTCGGCGATATTGGCTTTTCCCTCGCGCAACGACTTAACCTCGGTGCCGGTCAGAACCAGACCGGCCTCGTAGGTGTCGATGATCTCGTAATTGAAGCGGGCCTTCCGGTTCTCCGCGACAATTCTCTTGACCACGCGCTGGCTGCCCTTGGGTGCCATCAGTTCATCAGCCCCGCGTGGCGAAGCGCTGCATCGATGGCGGCCTCAGTCGACGGCTCGAGCGCCGACAGCAGGGGCGAACGGACGGTGCGGCTCATCTTGCGCAGCCGGTTCAGCGCATATTTGGCACCACAGAGACCGGGCTCCATGAAGATCGCCTTGTGCAACGGCATCAGCTTGTCCTGATATTCCAGAGCCTTGGCATAATCCCCCGCAAGCGTCGCCTCCTGGAACTCCGCGCAAAGACGCGGCGCCACGTTGGCCGTGACGGAAATGCAGCCGACGCCGCCATGAGCGTTGAAGCCAAGCGCGGTTGCGTCCTCACCCGAAAGCTGGACGAACCCGGAACCGCAGGCCATGCGCTGCTCGGATACACGCTCGATCTTCCCGGTTGCATCCTTGACACCCATGATCGATGGATAGGCCTCGTGAAGGGCTGCCATCGTCTCGACGCTCATATCCACCACCGAACGGCCGGGAATATTGTAGATGACGATCGGCAGTTTCACGCTCTCGGCGATCGCCGCGTAATGCGCGAACAGCCCCTTCTGGGTCGGCTTGTTGTAGTAGGGGGTCACCACGAGAACGGCATCAGCACCAGCCTTTTCGGCGTGCTGCGCCAGTTCGACAGCCTCCGTCGTATTGTTGGATCCAGCTCCCGCGATCACCGGTACGCGCTTTGCCGCGGTCTCGATGCACAGTTCAACAACGCGTTTATGCTCGGCATGCGACAGAGTCGGCGATTCACCGGTCGTGCCGACCGGTACCAGGCCGTGGCTGCCTTCGCTGATCTGCCATTCAACATGCGCGGCAAAACTATCCGTATCGACTGCTCCGGAAGCGGTGAACGGGGTGACGAGAGCGGGAATGGATCCCTTGAACATGCACGACTCCTGACGGCGCCCGGGAAGCTTGAAACCAACCCACGCTTTGGCCGCATTTCATGGTTAGAAAACTCGCGCACCATAATCATGTGAGGTGCTTGCGGCAAGCACTCTATCACGCCATTCATCGCCGGTTCCCGTCTATTTCCCCGGCATCAGCGGCGTTTTTATGCATTTCAGGGCATAACCACCCCGGTGGCGTGGAAGCCGATATTTATGGGATTGAATGGAAGCGGGTAACCTTTCGTTAGCAATTGCATCGCCAAATGAGAGACTGGCACGGGGAAGCGTGGGGTTTTTGATGCGCGCATATAAGTCTCGCCGTATGATTGCGATGCTCGGCGCATCGGTGATCACGTTCCTGGCCCTTGCCGCAAACGCTCAGGAAAGCCAGAGCCTGCTACCAAGCTTCAAACCCCTGGTTCTCGCGAAAACCAACCGATCCTCATCTCAGGAGATAACCGCCTCGATCGCCTCCGCGAGCGCTGCAGTGCCGATCGATTCAAACCTCAAGGCAGGGCTCGACGCACTTTCCAACAAGGATCCCGTACGCGCCATCGCCGCCCGAGACGCAATGTCCAAAGGCACGCTCGATCGACACATTCTCACCTGGGCGATTGCCGTTTCCGGCCAGAATGGCGTTCCCTCCTATGAAATTGCGGCAGCTCAACGGGAATTGAAGGGCTGGCCGGGCCTTCGCATGCTGCGCGCCAATTCCGAACATGCGCTCTACCGCGAGAACCCGCCCGCATCCGACGTGCTCTCGGCCTTTGGGACGACGCGCCCGGAAACTGCCGATGGGACGATTATCCTCTCGCGTGCTTTCCAGGCGAGCGGAGACAAGACCGCCGCTGCGAAACTGCTACGCGTGCTTTGGACGAGAGACGCTCTCGACAAGGCGACCGAAACCAAGATTCTTGCAGAATTTCCGCGCCTCCTGACAACCGCCGATCACAAGCGGCGTATGGAAATGCTGCTCTATCGCGGCCGTCTGGATCAGGCTGCCCGCTTCAGCGATCTCGGCAAGGCCCAGTCGCTCTATCGCGCCTGGGTGGCCGTTGCGAAAAAGGCCAGCAATTCCGCAGCACTTATCGCAGCTGTCGATCCTTCGTGGCACAAGGAGCCGGCCTACCTGTTCATCCGTGTCGAATATTTGCGCAAGCAGGAAAAATACGGAGAAGTGGCGAAGCTTCTCGCCGATATGCCGAAGGACACGGATGCTCTCGTTAACCCTGGAGAATGGTGGATCGAACAGCGGATCGTCAGCCGGGGACTGCTCGATCAGGGCAAGTTCAAGGCCGCCTACCAGATAGCGGCGAAGCACGTCGCAACCGATCCGACGGATATTGTCGACGCCGAATTTCATGCCGGCTGGTATGCGCTGCGCGGGCTGGAGGACGCCGCGACCGCAGCCCAGCATTTCCGGCGTATCCTGCAGGCATCCAACAGGCCGATCTCGGTTTCCCGCGCCTGGTACTGGCTGGGCCGCGCCGCAGAGGCGGGCGCTCCGGGCAATGCGGACGAATATTATGCCAAGGCAGCCACCCTGCCCGGCACCTTTTACGGCCAACTTTCAGCTGCCCGTCTTGGCCGAAAGTCATTGAATGTCACCTATCCGTCGCCGAGCGCCGATGATCGTTCACGGTTCGAGGGCCGCGAGGCGGTTCGCGCCATTGCCCGTCTCGAAGCGGCCGGACACGGCTGGCGCACTGGCAGCCTCTATCGGGCATTGGCCGAAGAACTAACCAGCCCGGGCGAACTTGCCATCCTTTCCGCCCGCGCAGAAAAGACCGGTGGCCATCAGCTGTCACTGCAGATCGGCAAGCTTGCATTCGGCCGCGGCATCGATGTAGCCGCTCTCGCCTTCCCGATCGGCGTCATCCCGGCGACGGCCAATATCAGCGGTTCCGGAAAGGCGCTCGCCTATGCCATCGCCCGCCAGGAAAGTGCCTTCAATCCTGCGGCCATTTCGCCGGCGAATGCGCGCGGGCTCCTGCAGATTCTGCCCGGCACGGCAAAAGGCGTCGCCGGACGCCTCGGTCTTGCCTATTCCAAGGAGCGGTTGACGACCGACACGGCCTACAATGCGACGCTCGGCGCGCAATATCTCGGCGAACAGATCGACGATTTCGGCGGCTCCTACATTCTCACCTTCATCGCCTACAACGCCGGCCCCCGCCGTGTGCCCGAATGGATCGGCCGCTATGGCGATCCGCGCGGCAAATCGATCGACGATATCGTTGATTGGATCGAACGCATTCCATTTGCCGAAACCCGCAACTATGTGCAGCGGGTGATGGAGAATTATCAGGTCTACAAATCCCGGCTCGGGCAAACGGCCGATATTGTTCATGACCTGCGCATGGGGCGTTGAAGCGCCAGCGTCGCCCTGCCCCTTTAAGTATTTGGGAAACATAAAGCACAGCCTCCCCTTCCTCAGCCGCAACGATTCGCTATGGTTCTCGTTTGAAATGAAGGGAGAACCGGTGACGATCGCGACCAATATCAACTTTACGGAACGCTATTTCTCAGCAAGCGACGGACTGTCGCTCTATGCCCGTGACTACGGCCATGACAACCCGCAGACGAAGGGAACGCTGCCGATCGTTTGCCTGCCCGGCCTCAGCCGTAACAGCCGCGACTTTCACCTTCTGGCAGAGCAGCTCTCCACCCGCCTTGAGAGACCGCGCCGGGTCGTCGCGCTCGACTATCGCGGCAGGGGCCTTTCTGCCTGGGATCCGGACAAAAGCCACTATCAGCTTCCGGTGGAGGCGGAGGATGTGATCACGGCCTGCACGGTGCTCGATGTCGCGCAGGCAATCTTCATCGGGACATCGCGCGGCGGCCTGATCCTCCATCTGCTTGCCGCCATGCGGCCGACCCTGTTGCGCGGCGTTATTCTCAACGACATTGGACCCGTTATCGAAACCGCCGGCCTGCTCCTGATCCGCCAGTATCTGGAGGCGCAGCCGATTTTGCGTTCCTGGCACGAGGCGGCTGAAAACCTGAAGCGCGTGCACGGCGCTTCATTCCCGGCCCTTGACGAGGCCGATTGGGATGACATGGCGGACGCGATCTTCAGGGAAAAGGACGGCATGATCGTCGCAGATTTCGATCCTGCCCTGATCGAACCGCTGAGAAACATCCGCGAAGATACGCCGATGGCAGACCTCTGGTCGCTCTATGAAGGACTGAAACCGCTGCCTTTGATGACGATCCGGGGAGAAAACTCGGAGATCCTCTCGCCAGCGACCTTCGCCGAGATGGCTGAGCGGCATCCACACATGCGAGCGGTGGCGGCTCTCGGCCAGGGCCATGCCCCGCTCTTGCACCGCCCGGACTTGCTCGCCGAAATCCTGGGCTTCATCAACGGGATCTCATAGGAAGCGTGGCTGCCGATAACAGCTGTAACTACAGCGCCGCGCGTCAGACCTGACGCGCAAAGGACGCTGTAACGATTTGAAACCGCTGCATAATTTTATCCTTAAATCGATTCCGATTTAAGGAATTTTGCCGTAGAGAAGCGCCACAACGGAAAAAGCCCGGCCTTTCGGCCGGGCTTTCCATCACTGACCGAGGTCAGATCAGATTAGAAGTCGCGCTGCAGGCGGAGGAAACCGGTCCACTCGCCGTCGTCTTCGCCGTCAACATCGAGGTAGTTGACGGTAGCGAGCGTACGCAGGCCTTCCGTGATCTGGTAACCAGCCGTTACGCCGACCTTCCAGGCATCATCGCCAGCGAAGTCCCAGTCACCAAAGTACTGAGCAGCCGGGGTGATGAAGAACTTTTCAGTTGCCTGGATCTTGTATTCAGCAGCAACCGACCATTCAGACACGTCCCAGTAGAAGTTCGGGTCGGTCGCATAGATACCCATCAGGCCGAACGTGCCCGGGCCGAGTTCGGCGGTCAGGCGAGCCTTGAGAGCGGTTTCTTCAGCGTCGAAGTCGTAGGAAGCGATGAGCAGAGCGTCAACACCACCAACGGTACCGCGGATGAGACCGGATACGCCGACGTCGTCGTTCGTGCCGTTGCCCGAGAGTTCTTCAACCGAAGCGCCAACCTGGAACGAACCGCCGTCATAGGTATAACGGATCGAGTTGGTCAGGTTGCCACCGGCTACGTCGGTTTCGCCGCTGAGAGCGAAATCGTCCCACCAGTTGTAGAAGTAACCAACGTCGAAGCCAGCGATGTTGATCCAGGCACCATCGAGGAAGGTGTCGGAGTCGCTGTCAGCCTGCAAGTTGATGTAGCCGGAAAGCGCGCCGAATTCGGTGTCGCTCTTGGCAGCAAACGTCAGGTAACCGCGGGTGTATGCATCCCAGTCAGCGCCGTTAGCCGTCCAGTTTTCATCGTACTCGAGCTGAGTACGAACATAACCGCCGACCTTGAGGCAGGTTTCCGTGCCCGGGATGTAGAAGTAGCCAGTGCCGAAAGCGTCGCAAACGCGAACGTATTCCATGGGCTCCGGCTCAGCAGCTACGATAGCGTCAGCTGCCTGGGCGCCGGATACTACTGCGAGAGCCGCAGCGGAGCCGAGAAGAAGGCTCTTGATGTTCATTTCTGACCTCCAGTCAAAAGTTTCAAACGGGTCTGGGTATTTTGCTGAAGGACAGCGTTCCCTGCCCCATCCCCAACATTTAAGAAGTCGGACGATCAACCGCCCTTGCTTCCGGAGTTGAAAATACAAGACCGGACCGTCTGCGCAATCACCAACTTGCGAGTTCATGCAGTTTGGTACGCCCTTCCCCCTGCGCTGTTGCTGAAACGACACAAAATCGCCTCAAGGGCCGGAAGTTCTTAACAGGACATTAAGAAAACTCTTTATTCATGGACGCTTAGCTGACCGCACTCACGGCCTATCCGTGCCATAACGAGGCAAAAATGGGGCAAAAAGAGAGCGCGGAGGCAGATTCGCAACCTGGTTGACGCAGCTGGGCGATGCCTTCCAAGGACGATTCCCTGCCTCCGGGAATGGAATCACGATGCGCATCCGAACGAGAAATGAAGAGATTCGCAGAATCACATGGGAATTTTTGAAGGGCCTCTCGCTCTGAGAGCGGGCAAGAGCATTCGAAGGCCTGCCCACGTGTTCATGTCAGCTGACATAAATGTACGCTATCGGACGGATTGATCCCGCGGGGACGCTTCCGGGGAACAACCGCGTGTCTTCGAAGTTAGGAGTATGTCGCACTACACGCACGCGGCAGTTCCAGAACGAAGAGCTTGGCCCGCTGCTCCGGGAGCGGCGGGCCTTTTTGGCGTCGGCTCAGGTGGGCTCTCCCTCGGCCAGGTAGGTCGTCACGTTGTCACGGTTTTTTCCTTGTAGGCCGGTGGCGCAACTGGCCGTCGTCAGTCCACACCGACGGTCGGCGACGATATGCGGGCGGCGTGGCCCGTTGTCCCGGTGAGATGGGCTGTCATGATGCTGGAGGCGAGTTCCTCGCTCGCCCGGAGCATCGGTCCGCCGAATGGCACATTCAAGCACCAGAATACCGCGCATCATGTTGCGAGCAGCAGGAAACGGCGGGACCCGAATACTCGTTCTTTCGTTAAGCTGCGAGACCCGGGCCTCATGCGAGAAACCGCCCGGGATATCACAATGAAAGTAGAGGCAGCCAGACAGCAGCGGTCAGCGGCGTATCCGACAGATGAATTGCAGGCGGGCTTGTATGTCTTGCGCTGGTAACGGCCAAAATTCGTCTTTCATCGATTGTGATCCGATGGCACCGGAACCAACGCGTATTTTTGGGGTTTCTCATGTGTTCGTCATGGGGTGCTGGGGATTTCATGACGTAAACCTTTGGGCCCGCTGTTTTCTAACAGCGGGCCCGTATTGTGAGGGCCGCAGCCGCACACGCGGTACTTTCCTTGGAACCATGTCCTGGCCGGCATCGTTGTAGCCGCGCACGGAAAATCCAGGAGGAAGACATGAAGAAATTGATCATCCCTGCCGTTGCCGTATTCCTGTCACTCGGCGGAGCGGCGGTTGCGCAGACGGCGACTGTCACCGTTCCCGGTGAGGTCAGGACCTATGTTCTTGAGCAGAAGACGCCATCGGTCACGTTTGAAGGTGATCTGGCAGTCGGTACCATGCTTCCTGACACGGTCGAGATCCACACGATCCCCGATCAGCCCGACTACAGTTATGTTGTCGTCAACGACAAGCGCGTACTCGTCAATCCGAAGACCCGCGCGGTGGTCGAAATCGTCGAATAGGCGAAATCCCTGGCCCGGCTCCGGCGGGGCCAGGGATTATAGAGGTTGAAAAATTGTTGGCCTTTTCCGTCCCCAAGGAAGGTCGTCCCGGTCGCTTGGTCGACCAGATTGTGCGCCAAGACTATCAGTTCGCGTTCTTCGGTGATGCCGCCGAGAAATGAATGCATAATGACGCGCGCAAGCTCCTCACCTTCGATGCTGTCACGTCTGATCGCTCGGCATCTGCATTCATTCTCAAACACTCGTTCCATCATCGCGTACAAGATCAACCGCTTACCTGCGCATTCTGTGCGGTTTCGGACATTGCGAGAGTAATCGTTGATAGGGAAGCGGCTCTTTGGCAGATTAGCTGGGCGAAAGCCCCAAGTTATTTGGCCTCTCCTGTCAGGGAAGAGGCCTTTTCTTGTTTGGGCGACTGCTGCTCAAGGAATCCTGCGTGTTGTTTGACAGAGGGAACCGAAATAACCGGGAATAAGTGGGATTTTCCGGTAACTGGCGGGAACACCTTATAAACGCGGGCATTACGGGCGGCCGGGCGATAAAGCCTCAGAGAGTTTTTGACAGCGACTTTATAATAGGACACCGCAGGGAACGAAATTGCCCGGAAAACGCGGCCGGCTTCGAGGCGGGCTTCAAAACCGGGTGAAAAGCCTTTGAGGCGTCTTCAAACCATTGAAAAGTAACGATCAGCCGCCGCGCCTGGTTGGCTCGGCCCGGCGGCTTTTTTCGAGTAAATGTCTGTTCAATCCAATTTTAAGTCGGACGATACGTCCAACCTAGGAAAAATCCTTTAAATACAATGTTCAGGCAGCCAATGCGCTGAATTTATCTCGGACGCTCCCTTGTGTGGATGTCAGTTTTTAGACCGGGTCTCTTGGGGGGAACGAGATTGGGCAACTTTGCGATGGTCATTCAAATCAGCATCGAGTTTAAACTGTATGGCAACCTATAGTGTGCCATAGAGTCCTCATACCAGATGGCTAGGCGCTGTTGCATGAGTATTTCAAATGAAGTCGTGGAAGGGCAGCCGCGTCGTAAGCCTGTCAAGGTTCTCCTTGCCGTCTGGCTGCTGCTTGGTGCACTGCCTTTTTTCCCGAGTATGGTAGGCTTTGACTTTCTGCCATCGATCGAATGGATGTCTAAATCAAACCTTCCTGGAGCTGCGGCTGGTTTAGGTACTGCGGTGTTGATGCTCACGCTCGTTGTGAAAAACATCGACGGCACCCCTGGGCCCGACTGGAAGAAGGCTTTGGCCGTCATAGGCGCTCCGTTCTTCAGTTTCCTCCTGGGCAGAAACGTTGTCGTCATTGTCGGCCCGATGATCCTGGCGTTGATTGCAGGCCAGCAGGTGGAGCTGCCTTTCACCGTGGCGCATGCAGATCGTGATGGTGGCAAAGGATGCCGTTCACCGCTTGAGCTCCAAGGGCTTCCCCTTCTCTTTGACAGACTTTGCGGCGTTCCAGACGACCTAAGGCAGAGTTTGGCACCTAGTACGCGCGTCGTCGTTATAGGACGCGGCACTAGTTTCGGCGTCTACGCTGAAGGTTTTCGGATCGAAAACTGAATAACCTCAATGGGATGATGGACTAAAGGGCTTTCAGCCGTCTTCAAACCATTGAAAAGTAACGATCAGCCGCCGCGCTTGGTTGGCCGGCCGGCGGCTTTTTTCGGTCTGCTAAATCCAACTTTAAGTCGGACGCTACGTCTAGCCTCGGAAAATCCTTTAAAATCACCTTGGCGGCCCGATGAAGAGCCGCCAAAGGAGTGTCGAACGCATCATCAGTTAGCTAACTGATTACCCAGTCCGCGCTGCAATTCTCTCAACGGTGTCACAAACCGGTTCACGCATCCGAAAAGCGCGACGTACACCGCGGGGCAGAAGTGCCTTCAGATGCTCTCGGCCGGACAGCCCCACAATCGGGGCGTAGGGCGTCATC
>UCOA01000059.1 GCA_900474095.1 Hyphomicrobiales bacterium
TCAGACGTGTGCTCTTCCGATCTGCCGTTCACCAAGGCTCGGCGGGTGGGGTGGTCCGGCTTCCTTGATCATCGCTAGCATCTTTTCTCCCGTCAGCCCGCGAACCTCATAGCCTTGCACGCGCGCGGCCTCGATGATGGATTCCAAGGTCCAATATTCCTCGAGGAATGCGCCTAACCAAACGGCGCATGCATCCGTTTCCGGGTCGGGAAAAGCCTGTAAAAAAAAGTCCGCAAGGGCCGATCATAGCCAATCGTGGCTTCCGGGTCGGATTCGGTCGCGGACTTCACTTCGACGGTATAGCGGCTCAACATCGGCTCCTTGGTACTCGTCTCCGGGGCCGCGCCGCCGATGGCGCGGCCTATCTGTGGTTGTTTCAGTAATAAAATTCACACGTTTTTTAAAGCCTGAAATGAGCCACAAGCGCCTGATTTGCGCGGTGGCAGGCAAGGGCAAAGGCGACGACTTGCGCGATCAGATCCGCATCGCTCGCGCCGGCTCTTTTTGCCCGGTCCGCGAGGTCGTCGGCGAGTTCGCTATCCGGCTCACCGACATGCTTGTTGCCAACAATCCAAGAAATCTGCGCGGAAGGGACGTCGAGGCGGGGTTTGATGGGAAGGGCGGAAATCCGGCCCTGCCGGGTGCTCGCTGCGGCTCCGGTCTTCTCCGCCTCGGATACGGTCGGGAAATAGGCTTTCACCAGTTTTTGGCGCTGCGCCTCGGCGGCGCTGATGAAGGCGAACGCGTCTTCCTCGGTCTTGTAAAGGCTCCAGTCGGCGGCAGTGCCGCCGAAATAGGGGTCGCCTGTGCCGTGAAACTCCATCACGGAATAGATCGTGTCGGTCATCGGACTGTTCTTTCCATTGAAAGGGGGAGGGGCTGATCAAGCGGCGCTAGCGCCACTGATCGACTTCAACACGCGCTGCGCGGCGTAGCGTCCGGCCTCGTTCAGGTGCCGTTGCCATGCGCCTTGCGACGGCGACCAGCGGAAGCCGTTCGCCTTCAGCACGCGCCGCGTCGGCTCGTCGGGCTTGTCTGGAAAGATCAATTGGATACGTGCCATGTCGGCGTTCTCCCTGATCTCGACAGCTCCGGCGCTCGTCTCGGCCTCTTGGCTTCGTGTGCCGCGCTCCTTCATCTTTGCGAGGGCTGCAAGGCGCTCTCGCAGTCGGCGGAGCTCGGCGCGGCTGTTCGTCGTGGTGAACCCACGCCGCGACTGCCAAGGCGCAAGCGTTATCCCGTGCGCTGCGGCCTCGGTCGAAAGGCCCGTGTTTGCCGCGACGGCGGCAATCATCTCCTCTTCGGTCGCGAGTTCCCTCTCCATGCGCCGGATGATGGCGTTGGCAGCCTTCATGCGGTCGATGGAAAGCGCCACCTCCTCGATGCGGGTAACAATCCGCTGCATTGTGGCCGGATCGCCAGAACGGATCGGCTCATCGTCCGCGCCGTACGGAAAGGCTTTTCGCTTCACAGCCTTCCGGGCCGTCGCCTCGTGCGCCTTCAGATCGGCGCGGCGGGCGTCGGAAATCCTCATGCGCTTTTCGTTGCGCGCAACCGGAAAGCGGGCAGGGCCGGTGATAAACCAGTTCATGCATCGGCCTTCCGCCGCCCAATAGCGGCGTGTCAGATCGACATGCCGCCGTGCGAAGGTTTCGATTTCAGGTTCAGGGATCGGTTCGCAGGCTTTGTCCCAAAGCTCCACTATGTAGGCGGCAAACAGATTCAGCCGCTCTGCCAGGTCGGCCAGCTCGGCCTTTGCGCGCCGGTCGGGAAAGTGGGTGAGGGCGTGAAACTGCGGCTCGATGTCCTCCGCCGCAATGGTTGCGGCGAAGGTTCCTGCGACGATGGCGAGGATGTTGTTTTCGAGGGCTGCGATTTTCATCAGGCCTCTCCCTCGACAAGGGTAGGGGCGCGACGCTCGATGCGGCACTGCAAGCCCGCCAGCGCACCGGCAATGATGATGCCACCTGCCGATATTTCGTCGGCTTTCGCGAAAACCGGGTCCAGTACCGGACGGCAGCATCTGAAATGCTGGGCGGCATCCCCGAGGCTGATCAGAGGGGATGTGTACGGCTCGCAGCCGTCGCCGCCGACAAGCGCGATTTTCCCGGCAAGCGGCTGCGGGTAGCCTTCAAAGACGGTGAAGGCGGTCAGACCTTCTTTTAGCCCTTCCTCGTCAACAAAAAGCGTGTGCCGCTCGTCGAAACGCACAACTTCGAGCAGGCGGCAATCGATCAGGTCATAGATCGGCCGGATGCCCATCGAAACGGGAAGCTCGACTGGCTTAAAAATCGTGGTTTCGGAGTCCAGCAGGTAGGCAGTGTTTACGCGCATCATGGTTCTAGCCCTTTCCTTTCCGCTCTAGCTCTTGCCCGGGGGGCAGGAGCCCCGCTCCTGCTCCCCGAGTTCGCGCGGAGCAGCGGGAGAGAGGGAGGCAAGGGAACAAAACGGAGGGGGTTCGCCCGCCCGAGGCAGAGCCGAAGGGGCGACGCAAAGTCCGCGGATGCGGATCCGCGTCGATCCTGCACGGAGCGAGCCAAAGGCGAGGGGAGGAAGGACGGGGAGACCGTTTTTTCCCTTGTAAGGGAGAGAGGGCGGCGCCCTCTTTCCCTCCCTAAGGAAGGCAACGCCGGCCGCCTAGCGGCCGCCATTTCAGACATAGAAAGGGCCGCCCTGCCTCGTAAACAGGACGGCCCCGTAGGCATGACAAGAAGGGCTAGCAACTTGCCACGACCAACTCCCAATTGTCGTTTCCGGCATGCAATATGCTCATTTCACCACGGTCTGTAAACGGCCCTAATGCCCAATTTGGTATGCTTACGACGTTTGGCCGCGACGCGGCTTTTGCGCAACCGATCGTTACCCGTATGGGCGAAGACGGTTTTTCGGGCTTCGTGCCGAAGGCGTAGAGCGGGGTCGCGATGATCGATGCGCCAAAAATGATCAGAACCCCTAAGGTTTGAAGGGTTCCAACAACGCAACATTTTCGGCTAGAGAAGACTCGAACCAAACAACTCCCGGTAGGAAGAATGGCAGGACCAGCGTTTGACCAATGGATAAGTGAGCTCGGTTTGCACGAAGTCGATGATCCAGGCATCGGAAGGCCGGTCTATCGAAAGCCCTTCGGCGGTAAAATCACACTTAGCGCCGAACTGGAACAACAGATCAGTGCCAGCCTTCGCGGCGCCCGCAACAGACGAGAACTCCCACGCGCGAAACTGTCGCGCCTTCTTGGCCTCAGCGAACAGGTTTACGTCCGCTACGAGAAGCAAGTTTCGCGTCTCACGGTGGGTCGACTGATCCATCTGTGCGAGGTTCTTGGCGCAGCACCGGAAGAGATCATTGCGCCGGCAGCCATCCATCTCTGGGGCGAGACTGAAACCAAAGCGGATCTGCTATTGGCCTCTATCGAGAAGCTGCGGACGTTCGACGAAGAGACCTTGCGCGACGTTTTCAGCTTGCTCGGCCGTCTGGGCGATAGCGAGTAAAGCGGCCACAACCGTATGGCGCGGCGTCAGCCGCGCCTCCATTTTCGAGGTGAACATGGCAGATTGGGTAACTAGGCGGGTGATGCAGGCGCGCGAGATCCCGGCTTTTGTCGATGATGTTATCAGGGCCGGCTGTGACGTCTGCGCTGTCGGCCATGACAAATACGTACTCGGCGACTTCGAGGAGCAGGAGGCAGCGGCGGATAAGCTCCATCGGCTCGATGAAAAATATGGCGATCGCGGTTTCCTGAAACTGGAGATCGTCGCTCATCTTCGCTCACTTGGCCGCTATCTCGATCCCGACTCGGCGGCGGCGCATTGGACTGAAAACACGAAACGACCGTAGGAGAATAGCATGCTAAGTCATCATGAAGGAAAGAGGGGTAAACCCAACCTCGTTGATGTTGAAGTCGGCCGTCGAATTCGCACGCGGCGGGTCTGGATGGACAAGTCCCAGCAAGCTCTTGGCGAAGCCATTGGCGTGACGTTTCAGCAAGTGCAAAAATATGAGAAGGGCACCAACCGAGTGGGGGCAAGCCGACTGCAACAGATAGCGACCGCACTGGAGGTGCAGCCTTCGTACTTCTTCGACGACATGCCTAGTGAAGCCAGCGTTAGCGGCGAAAGCCGCGACGGCGCTAAACCTGAAATCAGTCCCGAAATTCCGGAATTATTGGAGTTTATAGCAAGCAAACACGGCCCTGCTTTGATTCGGGACTTCAACCGGATCGCGGACGACAAGGTTCGAACGAAGATCGTAAGCCTTGTTAAGGCTCTCGCCGGCCAGGAGCAGCCATAAGGCCGATGCTGCATTTTCCGGCATGGCCAGGCGAGGAACCTGCGTTCCTCATGGTCGGCACGTCGGCATAGATTTTTACTCGGCTCCAGCGATCAGGCTTTTCTTGTCGCCTACGAACGGTAGTTGATACAGAATTCAGGCGTCTGCATTGGTGGCACGACGGAATGAAAAAGCGGCCGAGAAAACAGCCTCCGATTGGCCTTCTCCATGAGAGGGAGCCAGCTCTGCGTGGTCAGCGCCTTAAGCCGCGGGATCCGGCCCAGCCGCAGCTTCCCTTCGATCCGATGCCAAGGCGTATCGAGCCTTGTATTCCGGTCCTGATTAACAGGCCACCTGTCGGCCCGCAGTGGGCGTTCGAGGTTAAGTGGGACGGCTATCGCGTAGCTGTGCACATCGAGCCTGACCGTGTGCGCATCTTGACGAAGAATGGGCATGACTGGACCGATCGCTTCCCTGCCATAGAAGTTGCAGCCCGAAGCCTTGGCGTGACGGCTATCCTGGACGGTGAGGCCGTGGTGCTCGATGATCAGGGCCGCTCTGATTTCAACGCGCTTCTGAAGGCGTTGGGCGGGCGAGCCGGCAAGCGAAGATCGGACGAGGTCATTCTCTACGCCTTCGATCTGCTCTACGTCGATGGACACGATTTACAGAAGATGGAGCTGTCGTCGCGCCGGCATCTTCTTGGAAATCTCATCGGCGACGGGCAGGGCGCCATACGCTTCTCCGAGGAGATGGACGGCGACGGCCAGGCGTTCTTCGACGCTGCGTGCGAATATGGGCTCGAGGGTATTGTCGGCAAGCGCCGCGATCGGCCGTATCGCTCTGGCCGCGGGGACTGGGTGAAGATCAAGTGCAAGCGCAGAGACGCCTTCATTGTCGTCGGCTACGAGATCTCGGGCTCGAGCATTCGGCGACTGCTTCTTGCGGCGCGCAAAGACGAGATCGATCTGGTTTATGTCGGCTCGGTTGGAACCGGCTTCTCCCAGGTCGTGGCGCGCGAGTTGAAAACGGTGCTGGACCTTCTGAAGGTGAAGAAGCCGCCTATTTCGATGAAGACGGGGTTGAGCGTGCTGTTTGCGCAGCCGACCCTCATCGTCGAGGTCGAATACCGGGCGTGGACCCACGACGGTAAGCTCCGCCAACCGTCATATAAGGGTCTGCTCGAGGTTCAAGACAACGCTGCAATCTATCGCATGGAAAACTAGGCGTCTCCGCGGTAGGCACGATGAATAACAAGATGCCAGCCCGCGACGCTATAGTGGCCCTGGTTGAGGATGGCGAGCATGATAATCCGCTGCGGCTTTAGTCCGGTTGAGGGCGCAGTGCGCGCGATCACCGTATCTACCTCTTCCGCATCGAACTCACCCTCAACGACGATCTGGCCGTGCTGGTGAATCAGGACTGTGTAACGTCGAGGGTCTATGATGCCTTCTCCATCGCGAGCTGCTGGAAGAACTGACTTAGGGCCTCGAGGTTCTCTGGTCTATGTTTCGTAGCAAGTCCACTTGTTGTCCAGGTAGCCAAATGCGCCCGACTCACCGCATTCGGAGTGCTGGCAGTAGTGAGCAAACGGCCCTTTGGCCACCGCTATCGCTTGTTTTTGGTGCAGTTCGGAGTAATCCTTTGTTGTATGAGACACTGGTCGGCTCGACAGCTTGTTATTTTATTCCTCGCGGTTTTCATAGCCGTGGGGATGAGCCTGTCGGTTGCTCAGGCAAGCGGCATGACTGCCAGGATGGCGACAATGTCCGAGATGGACATGCCGGATCATGGCGACTGTCAGGACTGCCCCGACCAGCCCGGTGACAACGACATGAAGGCGATGGCCTGCGGAAATGTCTGCGCCGCCCCGGTTCTTGCGACGCTGCCCATTGCAGAGGTTCCCGCATTGGTCGGCGGAGAGGCCGCTTCCTTCGCAGGGGGCGATCCGCTCTTGCACGGCAGGGCATTGCCACCCGATCCCTATCCGCCACGAACCTCCGACATCGGCTGATGTCCGGCTGTCGCGTCAAGCGCAGTGCGGGACAAGCGAACGCATGCGCATCTGTTTTGCGCTAAGCGGCCAACACGGTGAGAGAAACCGACCAAGGGCCGATGCGTTCCGTCATCCACGATGTTTGGAAGGATCGAATGTGAATACCGAATCCAATAGCCTAGTGTCGCGCCGGGGATTGCTCCGGACTGGCGCTGGCCTCCTGCTGGCGACTGCCTTGCCGCCAATACCGGGACACGCGGCGGAGCCCAGCGAATATCGGATCGTCGCCGCGCCAGGCCGAGCACGTCTTGCTGGCGCAGGTCGTCCTGAAACCGATGTCTGGGCCTATGACGGGACTATACCCGGCTCGCTCGTGCGCCTGCGTCAAGGCAAGAGGGCGCGTCTCGTCGTCGAAAACAGGCTTGGCCAGGACACCACCGTTCATTGGCATGGCATCAGGCTGCCCAACGCCATGGACGGCGTGCCCGGCCTGACGCAGCCGCCGATCCGATCTGGTGAGAGCTTCGTCTATGAATTCACGCCGCCCGATGCCGGGACCTTTTGGTACCACCCGCACGCTAACAGCCTAGAGCAACTCGGGCGAGGTCTTTCTGGAGCGGTGATCGTCGAGGAGCGCGAGCCCGTCGCGGTCGATCGCGACCTTCTCTGGTTTCTTACCGATTGGCGACTGACCGACGAAGGCGGGATCGCCTCCGGCTTTGGCAACCGGATGGAGGCGGCGATGTCCGGCCGCGTTGGCAATACTGTTACGCTGAACGGGCGGGTCCCGCAGGCGGAAGCCGTCCGGGCAGGGGAACGCATCCGCCTGCGCCTCGCCAACGGATCGCTCGCGCGGATCATGGCGCTGCGCATCGAGGGGCATCGGCCCGTGATCGTCGCGATCGACGGCCAGCCCTGCGATCCGCACGAGCCAGAGGGTGGCCGCATCCTGCTCGGCCCCGCCATGCGCATCGACATCCTGCTCGACATGCAGGGAGAGCCGGGGCGGCACTACGGGGTGATCGACGACTTCTACGAAGGCCTGACCTATCGACTGACGCAGCTCGCCTACGACGAGAGGCCGCCTCTTCGCGCGCACCCCCTTGACGCTCCGGCTGACCTGCCGCGCAATCCCTTGCCAGAACCCGACATTGCCACGGCCGACCATTACGACCTGACGCTTCAAGGCGGAATGATGAGCGGCATGGGCGGCATGCAGGGTGCAGGGATGATGCACGGCATGACAGGCATGGGCCGCAGTCCTGTCTGGGCGGTCAACGGAATGTCGATGACAGGCGACGGCCATGCCAGAATGGAGCCAGCCCTCACGTTCCAACGCGGCCGCAGCATCATGCTGGCGATGCGCAACGAAACCGCCTGGTGGCACCCTATGCATTTCCACGGCCACAGCTTGGCGGTGCTGAGCCGCAACGGCAAACCCGTCCCGCACCGCCAGTGGCAGGACACCGTGCTGATGGCCCCGAAGGACGTCGTCGAGGTCGCCTTCGTCGCCGACAATCCCGGCGACTGGATGCTGCACTGCCATGTCATGGATCACCAGATGGCCGGTCTGATGACCGTACTGCGCGTCGCCTAAACCAAATCACTTACCAAGGAGAATCAAAATGAGCCGTACACTCCGCTTCGCAAGCCTCACCGCTCTCATCGCCTTCGCCTCGCCGGCGCTCGCGGACCCAATTCAGGCGACGCTCTACAAGAACCCGCAATGTGGCTGTTGCGAGGGCTATGCCGCCTATCTCCGCGACAACGGTTTTGAGGTCGACGTCAAGCCGACCAACGACCTCCTTGAGATCAGCCACAAGGCGGGCGTGCCGGAAGGAATGGAAGGCTGCCATACCATGTTCATCGACGGCTACGTGATTGATGGACACGTGCCGGTAAACGTCGTTCGCAAGCTCCTCACCGAGAAGCCCGCGATCGCCGGCGTCACCCTGCCGGGCATGCCGATGGGATCACCTGGCATGACCGGCACCAAGACTGAAAAATTCGTGATCTACACCGTGCCAAAGGACGGCAAGGCACAGGAGGTTTACGCGACGGAATGACCAGGATGACCCACACTGTCTCAGTCGACCGATCAGGCACGTCCGCCCTGCGCCGCCGGATGATGCTTCTGCTGGCGGTCATCGGCTTCGTGGGGCTTGCGGGCATCTTCATGCTCCGCTCCCCCGTCGTCCCAGCGCTTGAGGGAACTCCACGAGGCTTCGTGTTGAACGAAGTCCCGAGTCCGCTGCCGGATGTCCGGTTCACCGATGACGAAGGGCGTCCGCGCTCGCCCGCGGATTTCCGTGGCAAAGTCGTCTTGCTCAACATGTGGGCAACCTGGTGCCCGCCATGCCGCAAGGAGATGCCCACCCTCGATCGACTTCAGGCGTCGCTGGGCGGTGGAGCGGAGGCAGTGAAGACATTCTACTCGGAGATCGGCGTGCGGAACCTCGCCGTGTACGTCGACGCTAGCGGTCAGGCGCTCTCCGCCCTTGTGGCGGTCGGACTGCCTACGACAATCCTGATCGACGCCGAGGGACGCGAACTCGGCCGTCTGATGGGGCCCGTCGGATGGGACGCGAAGGAGATGGTCGCATTCCTCGAGCGGATCGTCGAAAGGGAGGCGGGACGCAGGGCCGTCCCCGAGAAAAAGGAAAGCACGCCATGATCGACTTTGCTTCCGGACCGTTCATCGTCTCCCTGGCGCGGGTCCTTCACTTGGCAACGCTGGCGATCGCCACGATGATCGCGTTGATCGCCCCCGCCTCGGCGCATTCGCTCGAGGAGATCGACCAAGACCTCCGTGACAAGGAGAAATATTTCCAGGCCGTCGACAGCGAAGCGCCGGGGTTCTCGTTGTTGGACGCGGACGGGCGTGCCGTCAGCCTTTCCGACGTCCGCGGAAAGGTTGTTGTCCTGAATTTCGTCTACACCAACTGTCCGGACGTCTGCCCGCTTCACGCGGAACGGATCGCCGAGATTCAGAAGATGGTCAACCAGACGCCGATGAAGGAGATGGTCGAGTTCGTCACCGTCACTACGGACCCGAAGCGCGACTACGGGCCGGTCCTCAGCGACTATGGCGAGGCGCACGGACTCGATCCCGTAAACTGGGTTTTCCTGACGTCTGCGCCGGACAGGCCCGAGGACACGACCCGCAAGATCGCCGAAGCCTACGGACTCAAATTTACGGAAGGCGAGGACGGCATGCAAATGCACGGGATCGTCACCCACGTGATCGACCAGGACGGCCGTCTTCGCGCCCGGTTTCACGGGCTGAAATTCGAGCCGGTCAATCTTGTCGTCTTCATCAATGCGCTGACAAACCGGACCCAAAAACCGCATCCGCACCCGCAGCACGGGTTTTGGAACAAGCTCAAAGGATCGCTGCCATGGTAGCAGACGCGCGGAAAGATTTGGCATCCGGCTCGCCCAAGCCGAACGCCAATACAGGGAAGCAGTCACCGGGCCTGAGAGCCTTGGTGTTCGCCTCATTTGCCCTGGCCGGGCTGTCGGTCGTGCTCTCCGCCCTGGCGTTGCTGTTCGCGGCGGGAATCCTTCCACCGCTTCGCGGTACCGACGATCTCGAGCATCAACTACGCGCCTATCTGCTCAACAACCCCGGGGTGATCGTCGAATCCGTCAACGGCATGGAACTCCGGCGGCAGGTCGCGGCCACGGCGCGATGAAATCTTCAACGATCCCGATTCTCCGCTCGGGGCAAATCCTCAAGGCGACGCCATTCTCGTGGAGTTCTTCGATTACAACTGCCCGTACTGCCGTCAGGCGACGCCGATGCTCGATAGACTCGAGCAGGAGGACAAGGGACTGCGCCTCGTTTTCAAGGAATATCCGATCCTCGGTCCCGGCTCGGTCTTTGCCGCCCG
>UCOA01000082.1 GCA_900474095.1 Hyphomicrobiales bacterium
ATAGAGCGCATAATTCTGAAACACCATCGAGCAATTGCGCAGACCCGGACGTAACGTAGTAACGTCCCGCTCGCCGATGCGGATTTCTCCGGATGTCGCCTGTTCCAGCCCCGCAATCATCCGCAGCGTGGTTGTCTTGCCGCAGCCGGAGGGCCCGACGAGAACCACGAATTCCTTGTCGGCAATCACCAGATCGAGTGGAGGAATGACCGCAACGCTGCCAAAAGACTTGGTGACCTGATCCAAACGCACCTGCGACATGCTGTAACCTTTTCATGAGAACTCCCGCCTGCCCTAAGCGGTGATGGTTCTTTCTTCCTTCCACGATGTGTGATCCCATCCCGGCACCGCCGGGATGGGATTTATTGGGAACGCCTACTTCGCAGGAAGGCCCATCGACGAGCGATAGGCTGCCAATTGCTTGTCACGACCAAACTCGTCCGTCAGCTTGTTCCATCCGTCTGCCACAGTATCCAGCGCCTGCTGCGGCGTCACTTCTCCAGCTAACGCCTTGGAAAGCTCGATCTCGAGAATTTCCGTATAGGAGAAGTAGCCCGGCAGGCGCATGTCGAGAGCCGTGTTCTTGGCGGTCACGGCGTCCTTCTGGCTCCCGAGATATTCCTTTGCCTCACGCTCGGAAAAGATCTTCGACCACACCTCCGTATTTGTCGTGTGCGAAAGACGGTAAGGATTGACGCCTGTGCCGCCGGTGATCGCTGCCTGACTGGAAACCGCCGGGCTCGTCAGGAACTGGATATAGTCCCAGGCCGCCTCCTGGTTCTTGGAAGAGGACGGAACGGCCGCCTGCCAGCCGCCGAAGGCCATGAAGGACGTCTGGACGACGTGGTCGAACTTGTCCCACTTCTTGGTCTTGTAGTTCCAGATCTCGTCCGATCCCGGCAGCGATGCCGAGCCGACACTACCAGCAACCTTCGACTGCTTCGGGTCGGCGGCTATGACGCCGGTATCGCCCCAGCCGATCGACTCGGCGACCTGACCACCGGCAAAGGCCGCGTTCACTTCGCCGAAGGAGAAGTTCAACGCATTCGGCGGCGCCAGCTTCGAAGCGCGGATATATTCCTCCAGGCCGCGCACCCAACCCGGATTGTTGACCTGCGCATCCATCGTGTCCGGATCAAAGAACATGCCGCCTGGATTGTCCGGATGGCTGGTGTAGCCCGCCACGTGACTGAACAGGAACCAGAATTGCTGGCCACCACGGCGGAAGGCTTCCGCCGTACCCCAGAGGCCCTTGTCCGGTTGCTGGAAGAACTCGGCGATGTCGAGATATTCCTTCCAGGTCTTCGGCGGCGCGAGATCATGGCCATACTTTTCCTTGAAAGCCTTCTGGTTGTCGGCGTTCTCGAAAAGGTCGATGCGGTAGCTATAGGTATGCGCGTCACCGTCCATGGTCTGCGACAGGACCTTGCCGTTCCAGACCATCAGTTGCTCGCGGTAAACCGGGGCGATGTCCTCCCAGTCAGCACCCGATTGCATGGTTTTCGGCATTTCTGAGAGATAATCGGTGAAGTCCGGTGCCCAGGCTGGTGCGAAGGCGACCACGTCGAACGTGTCTTCGCCCGAGGTAAGCGAGGTCACGATTTTCGGATAGAGTTCCGACCACGGAAATTCGACCACATTCACCTTGCCGCAGGTCTTTTCTTCCCAGCTCTTTGCCGCGAGTTGCAGCGCAGAGGCGATGTAAGGCCCCGTCTGCGTGGTGGCAGTTAGCGTGATACCGGTGTAGTCCGGTTCGCACGCGAGCGCGGTTGTGGTGCCTGCCGCCGCAAGCAGTACTGCGGCCGTTGAACTCAGTAGCAATCTTCTCATGTTTTCCTCCCAGGAATTGAAAAATGAATTGGGTTGTCGGACGGTCACTTTATCGCTCCCAAGAGCAGGCCAGACCGCATGAGCCTGCTCAAAATGCCCGCCATGACGACCATGGGTATGATCGCGACCAGGGCGGCTGCCGATATCGACCACCATTCGTCGCCGCGCTGGCTGTTCTGTCCCGCGACGAGAATGGGAAGGGTCTGCCATTTGGAACTGGTCAGGAAGAGCGCGAACAGGAACTCGTTCCAGACGAAGGCGAGCGTGATCATGAATGTCGCGATCAGGCCCGGCTTGGACATGGGCAGGACGATACCGAAGAAAATCCTCCACGACGGCACATTGTCGACCATCGCCGCCTCTTCGACTTCAACCGGCAGTGCCGCGAAGAAATCGCGCATCAGCCAGATCACGATCGGCAGCGAGAAGGCGACATAGGCGAAGGTGAGGCCTGTATAGGTGTCCACCAGCTTGAACCCCATCTTGCCCATCTCCGTATACATCAGGAACAAGGCGAAGGCGGCGACGATCGGCGGAAACATGCGCTGGCTGACGAACCAGAAGACGATATCATCATTGCCGAGGACAGGTCCTGGGAGCTTGATCCGGCTGGAGCCGATGGCAAGCCCGAGCGCTGCGATAAAGGCGTAGATCAGCGAAATAGCCTGTCCGTAGCCCAGCACATGGCGGCCAAGCAGATATCCGCCGAAGGCGACGACGACGAAAATCACGCCGGACAGCAGCTTGACCTCGAAGGTGAAGCGCACCAACGCATAGGCTGCCATCGATCCGATGAAGGTGGCCAGCACCGATGCGGAAAGCCCGATGATCGTCGAGGCGATGAAGGTGTTGTAGAATTGGCCGCGCGCGCCCGACAGAAGCTCGCTCCAGGCCGTCAGCGTCGGGTCGAAATCGACGAACGGAATATAGGTCGGCCCGCCGACGACGCCGAGCGGCGACTTGAACGAGGTGATCGCCACCCAGTAAAGCGGAAAGAAGGTGAAGGCGAGCCACAGCAGGCAGCCTGCAAGCGCCCACCAGCGGCCGGATCCTTTGAAGTTGCGCACGCTCATTTGTGCTTCTCCAGGTAGGGCTTCAGGATGGCTAGATAGACGAGCCCGATAACGGTAATGACGATCAGGAACAGGAAGGACAGGGCGGAAGTGTAGCCGAGGTTGAACTTCTTGAAGCCCTCCTGGTACGCGAACAAGGTAAGCGTTTCGGTCGAAATACCAGGCCCTCCGCCTGTCATCACGAACACCGTGTCGATGATCTTGTAACTCTCGATGAGGCGGATGAAGACCACAGCCACCGAAATCGGCAGCATCATCGGAAAAGTGATCCCCCAGAACTGCTGCCAGGGGCTGGCATTTTCAAGCGCGGCTGCCTCGTAGACGTCGTCCGGTAGGGTTTGCAGCCCGGCGAGCAGCATCAGAATAACGAAGGGTGTCCACTGCCATACTTCGACAGAAATGATGGCGCCGATTGCCCATCGGGTCTGCGTCAGAAACGGCAGATTGGGAAAGCCGAAGGCGGTCATCAGTTCATTGAGCGGACCCATTGTAGGATTGAGAATCTGGCGGGCAATCAAGGCGACGGCAACGGGCGCTACCAGCATCGGCACCAGAAAGCTGACCCGGAACAGACCTTCGCCGGGTACGCGACGGTTGAGCGCCAGCGCCACGGAAAAACCTATGACATACTGCAGCGTCACGGCGACAAACGCGATGATCGTCGTCGTCCAGGCGACATTCCAGAAACGCGGGTTCTGAAGCAGTTCCGTATAGTTGCCGAAGCCGACGAAACGCGCCGGGATTGGCGGCACGAGACGCAGGCTCATGAAGCTGGTCGTCAGCGAATAGATCAGCGGGAAGATCGAGATCACCAGGACGATCAGCAAGGCCGGCCAGATGAAGAAATGTTTGACCGGATCGTTACGGGTCATGCAGCGCCCCCTTCCTGAAGGAGCGCCTCGATTTCCTCGATCTTCGGCATCGCCGGCGCGGTACCCCGCCGCGTCACAGCAATACCGGCCGTCGCGCAGCCGAAGCGCACGGCCTCGACGGCACTAACGCCCCGCGAGAGCGCCGCCGAGAAGCCACCGACAAATGCGTCGCCGGCGCCGGTGGTATCAATGACAGCTCCCGACGAGATCGCCGGAACATGAACCGATTGCCCGGCCGTATGGTACAACACGCCGCGGCCGCCAAGTGTGATCAGGGCGGCCTTCACCCCCTTGCCAAGCAAGGCGTCGCCAGCCCGCCTGGCGTCGTCGAGCGTGGCGAGCGGAAAGCCGACGAGAGCCGCTGCCTCCGTTTCGTTTGGCACAATATAGTCGCACAGCGGATAGATCGCGTCTGGAAACGACTCGGCCGGCGCTGGATTGAAAACAGTGGTAACGCCCGCCGCATGGGCGATTTCCAGGGCGCGCTGCGCCGCTTCAGCCGGTTGTTCGAGCTGGGTCACGAAAACCGCCGATTGCTCAATGGTTTCGCGTGCCGCCTCAACATCACCAACGCCGATGGTGCCTGCGGCACCGGGATAGACGATAATCGCATTGTCGCCGTTGCCGTCATTGACGTAGATGAAGGCCGCACCTGTCGGCATATCGTCCATCTGCACGACTTTCGGCGTCACGCCCGCTTCCGCATAGGTCTTCAGCGCCATCTCGCCGAACGTGTCGCGGCCAATCTTTGAGATGAAGGAGACTGTAGCACCGGCGCGGGCAGCGGCAACCGCCTGATTGGAACCCTTTCCGCCCGGACCTACGGAAAAACCCGTCCCGGTGATGGTTTCACCGACATTGGGCATTCGCCTGGCCAGATAGGCCGTGTCGGCGACGAAAATCCCGAGGATCGAAACACCCGCCTTCATTGTCTTCCCCTTCAAACGGTTTCCGGCGGAATCACGCCTTTGGTGAACAGGAAGCAGCCGTAGAAGCGGGTTTCGCCGGTCGTGATGACGCAATAAGCCTTTTTGGCTTCCTCATAGAAGGCGAAACGCTCGATGCCATACATCGGCACAGGCTTGCCTTCTGCAGCGTCGATTTCGGCCTGGACTTCCTGCTGCACCGGAGGAATCTCGTCGGGCGCGCCCATGATTTCCATGCGTCCGGCAGATGGCTGCAGCGGCGTATCCAGTGGCATCACCGAAAGAATGGCTTTGATTGCGCGCGCGCTGGATACATTGTCGATCCGCAGCAGCGTGCCGAGCGCCGTTTGCCGGGAAATGGAATCCGAAGGAAAATTGGTGTCGGAAACGACGACCGTGTCGCCGTGACCCATGGAGCGGAGCGCGTGCAGCACATCCGCGTTCAGAGCCGGATCGATATTCTTCAGCATGGAAGTCCTTCCTCATTTGCACCATTTCGCAGCGACGCGCCGAAAAATGGACCCCATAACCGCCAGGTCTTAGCGCCTTGCGATTTCCTCTAATTCCGTCGCCTCTTGCCTTTTTGCGCGGTTCTCCTCCCGCCCAGGTGACCAGAGCTGGATTTCTTATTCTCCGTAGGGGATCCAGATATTCTTCACATCCACAGCACGACGAAGATACAGCGCACCTTCGGCGGAGGCCTTGTCCATCCAGTCAGTTACCTTACTGTCCACGAAAGTTCGCTTCAGATTGCCCGAAGACAGCTTTTCCACCGTCGCCGAAAGTTCGGTGGAGCCGAAGGCCCACACCGCATCGACATCATTGTGCGCGGCTAGGGTCCTTGCCAGTTCGTCCGCCGATCCAGTGACGATATTGACGACACCAGCAGGCACATCCGACGTTTCCAGAATGGAATAGAAATCCGTCGCCGACAGCGGATAGGGCTCGCTCGGCACCACGACGACACGGTTGCCGGTGGCAATCAGGGGCGCCACCAGGCTGACAAAGCCGAGCAAGGGCGCTTCCGGCGGGCAAATGATGCCAACGACACCGATGGCTTCCGGCATAGCCAGAGCAACGCCGCGAAGCGGCGGCTGGTGAACGACGCCTTCGTATTTGTCCGCCCAGGCTGCATAGGTGAAGAGGCGCGAAATCGCGGCGTCAACCTCTGCCTTTGCATTGGCTGCGGACGCTCCGGTCATTGCTGTTATCCGCCCGGCGAACTCATCGGTGCGGCCGCTAAGGTTTTCGGCGATATAGTAGAGAATCTGGGCGCGGTTATGGGCGGTAGCGTTCGACCAGGCGGAGGCGGCTTGGGCGGCAACCACGGCATTGCGGATGTCCTTGCGATTGCCCTCGCCAGTTTCGCCGATCGCCTTGCCCTTGGGTGAGGCGATGACACGGGAATAGTTGCCGTCCGGCCGCGCCTGCTTGCCACCGATGAAGAGCTTTGCCGTCCGGTCAACGGTGGACAGGGTAAAATCGTTGTCCGCCGGCTTCACTTGCAAAAGTGCGGGCGTTGCTGCGCGCGCCTTGCGACCGATCCAGGCCTTCGGCTTCAGATATTCGTAACAACCTTCCCGTCCGCCTTCCCGGCCGAAACCGGATTCGCGCTTGCCGCCAAAACCGACGGCGGCGTCGAACAGATTGGTGGCATTCACCCAGATCACGCCTGCTGCGAGCTTCGCCGCAACATTCAGCGCCAAGCCGATCGTCTCGCTCCAGAGGCTCGCGGCGAGGCCATAGCGCGTGTGATTGGCAAGCTGGATCGCCTCTTCCGGTGTACGGAAAGTCATGGAGACGGCAACCGGCCCGAAGATTTCCTCAGTCGCGACGATCGATGTCGGCTGCACGCCGCTGAGAAGCGTCGGCGGATAGAAGCTGCCGCCCTTCGGCATATCGATCCTGGCTTGATGGAGCGTCGCGCCTTCTGAAACTCCCTTTTTCACCAGCGCCTCGATGCGCGTCAATTGCACGGGCGCGATGATCGCACCCATGTCGATGCACTTGTCCAGAGGCTGGCCGACCCGCAATGTCTGCATGCGGCGCTTTAACCGCTCATGGAAAAGCTCGGCGATGCCTTCTTGAACTAGAAGCCGCGAACCTGCGCAGCAGACCTGCCCCTGATTGAACCAGATCGCATCGACGACGCCTTCCACGGCGCCGTCGATATCGGCGTCGTCAAAAACGATGAAAGGCGACTTGCCACCGAGTTCCAATGTCAACGATTTGCCGCTGCCCGCTGTACGCTCCCGGATGATGCGCCCGACTTCGGTCGATCCGGTAAAGGCAATCTTGTCGATATTCTCATGTCCGACAAGCAGCGCTCCTGTTTCGCCGTCTCCCGTCACGATGTTAAGCACGCCCGGCGGAAGGCCGGCCGCGGAGGCGACTTCGGCAAAGAGAAGCGCCGTCAGTGATGTGAATTCCGCAGGCTTCAGAACGACGGTATTGCCGAGTGCCAGAGCCGGCGCCACTTTCCAGGCCAGCATCAGGAACGGGAAATTCCACGGGATGATCTGACCGACGACGCCCACCGGCACATGATCGGCAAATTCCGTGTCCTGGATTTGCGCCCATCCGGCATGATGATAGAAATGACGGGCTGCCAGCGGCACGTCAATATCGCGGGTTTCGCGAATCGGTTTGCCATTGTCGATCGCCTCGACCACAGCAATCAGGCGCGCATGCCGCTGGATCATCCGGGCAAGCGCATAGAGATGACGCGCGCGCGCATGGCCCGGCAGCCGCGCCCATGACGCCTGTGCCTTGCTGGCCGCAGCAACCGCATTATCCACATCCGCCGCGTCGCCGTTCGCGAGCTTCGCCAGGACCTTGCCTGTTGCTGGCTCGAACGTGTCGAAGTTCTTAGCGGACACTGAGGGCACGAAGGTGCCATTGATGAAGTGACCGAAACCGGAAGTGTGGCGCGCCAGCCATTGGCGAGCTTCTGTGTCTGCTTCAAGTGCGGGTCCGTAGGACATTTCGTCGAAATACTTGGCAACAGTCATCTGGATCATCCAATCGGGTGTCTGTTGAGGGCGGAATAGGCTCCGGTGACGTGGTGCTCTAGCTGCCGCTCGATATCAGCAAGCAGGCTCGATGCGCCGATACGGAAAAGGTCGGGTTCCAGCCACTCGCGACCCAGTTCGTCCTTCATCAGGAACTGGTAGTTCAGCACGTCCTTTGCCGCGGAAATGCCGCCGGCCGGCTTGTAGCCAATCTTGATGCCGGTGCGCTCCTGATAGGCGCGGATCGCCCGCAGCATGGTCAATGTCACGGCCAGCGTCGCGTTGACGCCTTCCTTGCCGGTCGATGTCTTGATAAAATCGGCACCTGCCATCATGCAAACCAGCGACGCCTTGGTGACATTGCGCAACGTCTTTAGGTCACCGGTCGCCAGAATTGCCTTTACATGGGCATCGCCGCAGGCCGCGCGATAATCCCTCATTTCGTCGTAAAGCGCTGTCCAATTGCCGGTCAGCACATGCTCGCGGGTGATGACGATATCAATTTCCCTGGCGCCGTCGGCAACCGACGCTTCGATTTCCTTGACTTTGAGATGGTGTGGGCTGAGGCCGGCCGGAAAACCGGTCGAAACCGCCGCGACGGGAATGCCGGAATCTCCGAGCGCCTCGACGGCCGTTGCGACAAAACGATGGTAGACGCAGATGGCGCCGGTGGTGATCGAACGGCCGCTCATGCCAAGGGCATCCAGAATGTCGGCGCGGATCGGGTTCATCGCCTTGGCGCACAATCGTTTGACACGCTCGGGCGTGTCGTCGCCGTTCAGCGTCGTCAAATCGATGCAGGTAACTGCCTTCAGGAGCCAGGCGGCCTGTGCGTCCTTCTTGACCGTTCGACGGCCCGGCAAGGTCGCCACGCGACGTTCGGTCGCCGACAGGTTGACGCGTGAATTCAGCACCCACGAGAGATCCAGTTGCATCCCCGGATTGCGCACCGAGGCATGGTTTGACAGCATCGGGGTCGCCTCGTCACTGGCCAACCTATGCAGCTGCCCGCTTTCTGATTCCACTTGTTATCCTCCCGGCGTGCTGGAAATGGCGTCTTCACCAAGCCCATCGATGGTTTGTTATTTTTATATCACCATTTTGTGATCTTTCCATCAGAATGAGGCGACGTCAAGTTTGATTCTCACCAGAAATGTAGAAATAGGCGATCAAGCGCCGAATTCTTTAATTCCATCTTCGGTGATGACGGCATCGAAAGATTGCAGGTCGCTGAAGAAAGCTGGCTTCAGCTTCCCGATCTTGCTGCTATCGATGAGGAGAATGTTCTTCTGGGCCCGGGACATCACCTTCCGCTTAATTTCCGCCTCGTGGAAATGCGCGCATGTCGCACCGCGACGGCTATCGACGCCAGCGGCGGAGAGAAAGGCGACATTGATGCCGAGCGAATCCAGCGTCTCGAGCCCTGAGGAACCCGAAAAGGACGCTGAAGCCGGATGGTAGAGACCGCCCAACATAACGAGGCGAACGTTCGGTTTGCGGGCCAGCCGCTCGGCTATATTGAGGGCGTAACAGATCGCAGTCAGATGATAGTGATCCGGGAGAAGGTCAACAAGATGCGGCAGCGTCGTGCCACAATCGATGAAGATGGTGTCGTCATCGTGAACGTATTCAATAGCGTGGGAGCAAACTTGCCTCTTTGCAACGGCATGACTATCCGCGGCTCTGGATAGTTCATAGGGATTGTCGTTCTCCAGATCTGAGGCAGGCACGATATGGCCGCCGAAAAATGCGAACCGATCCGCGTTGGCGCTCACATCGCGTCGCACTGTCATTTCGGAAACGCCGAGTATCTGGGCAGCTGTTTTTATGTGGAGAATGCGGTGCTGTGACAGCGCATCAGACAGCGCTTCGATGCGATGTCCCTTACGAGGGTTCATTCGATCCTGCCCTTTCCTTTTTTCGAGGAATATCTTTGTGATGAGATTTTAACAAGTGGCGCCAACGATCCGGCACAAAACAATTGTCAGCACAAGAATTTGGAACTCCGACCGACATGAGTGGCTCATATCCCGCATCAACTTCTTTTCGTTATTGCACGAGACAATGCGTTTTGTGTTACTGAATTTTCATTTTTGGTAGGAAATGCACAAGAGTGACTGAGTTGCCTGGAAAAGAGGATGGATAACAGAAGCGGGAAAATTGGAAACGGGATCCAGCCTGGATCAGTTGATGGAGCGGTATATCGCGGCACGACTGGCAATCATTGATGCGGGACCATCATGAGGCAAAGACAATCCTGCTCGAGCGTTCCTCATAGCCGAGCCATGTCGATGACTTCGGGAAATGAAACAGCCGCGGCCCTCTTGGTGGAAAAATAGCCAGCCGCCGCTGTAGGTTGTACAATGGGCGAATGAAGAAGCCTTCGGAACCAAGCTCGATCGGAGTTCTGCAGGATGCCGGCGCTCCGCTGCGGCGCCGACCCCGCAAGTTTCGCGACCCGGCGAAGCCCCTGCGACTTGACCCGATGCCGACGCGTATCGAACCCTGCCTTGCGACGCTGGTACCCACGCCGCAAATCGGCTCCCAGTGGGTCTTCGAGGTGAAGTGGGATGGCTTTCGCCTGGCTGTCCACATCGAGTCAGGCAGGGTGCGCATTTTGACGCGCGGAGGTCACGATTGGAGTGATCGCTTTCCAGCAATCGTCGCCAAGGCGCGCCAGCTGCGACTGCAGACGGCAATCCTCGATGGCGAGGCCGTCGTGCTCGACGAGAAAGGCCGGCCCGACTTCGGTATGCTGCAGCGGGCGCTCAAGCGCCGACCGGCGGCGCACGAAGTCGAGGAGATTGTCCTCTTCGCCTTTGATCTGCTCTATCTTGACGGCTGCGATTTGCGCCGACTGCCGCAGCGCGAACGCCGGCGGCTGCTGGAGACGATCCTCGCGGGCCACAAAGGCGCCATTCATCTCTCCGGCGAAGTAGAAGCGGACGGGGCGAGTTTCTTCCGGGTTGCCTGCGAGCACGGGTTCGAAGGGATCATCGCCAAGGATCGCGAACGCCCCTATCGCTCGGGCCGGCGTCCGGAGTGGCTGACGGTCAAATGCGTGCGCCGGGACAGGTTCGTGATCGTTGGCTTCGAGCCCGGCACGGTGCCAAAGTCGCTTGGCCGGCTCCTCCTGGCCGCTCGGAAGGGCGATGGCCTGGCCTATGTCGGCGGCGTCGCAACCGGCTTCACGCACCAGACGTCGGTGAAGCTGCGCGCGCTTCTCGAGGCAATCGCGACGACAGCGCCGACGGTTACTATCAAGCGGAAGGCTGCCATCTTCACGGTGCCACTGCTTTCCGCGGACATTGAGTATCTTGCCTGGACTGAAGACAGCAAGCTGCGCCGTCCGTCCTTCAAGGAGCTGCATGGGATCGCCGACATGGCGACGATCTATCGGCTGGAGGGGTAGACCGTCCCCAATTTGCTTTGCATTTTTTGAGTGAAAGCGCACATTATAGATCGTCGTTTCGCCTAAGGGTGATTGGCCATGTCCCTATATGAAGACGTCATCAGTGACGCGTCGATTGCGATGATGCGGCGCGTGCTTTGCAATGAATGTGCCCGTCGAAGGATCAAAACCGATAGCATTCAGGGAGAGGATCTCGCGCGCGTCATCATGCATGCATTTCTTGCTGGGATGACCGAGGAATGCGAACTGGCTGTCCTCGCGCGTAATCTGGTTGACTAGCGCGCAGGCCAAAAAATAGCCTCCTCCTGGACGTGAAAAGAGGCCGGCACTTGTACCCGATTGGCCGGAACGTTATCGGGCTCTCATATTGTTATCCCACGGGCGATCACCGGCAATAAAAAAGAAAAGTCCTCCCGCGTTCGCGGAGAGGATTCTTCTCGCCTGGAGCGTTCGAATTCCACAGGCGGCGCAACAAATCATGGCACCAGACTTAGGTCAACGGCGCCAATACTTTGGCGGCGTGGCAAGCCGTGCCTTTTCCTCAGAAATGAGGGAAGGGTTCATTGGCGAGCGCGACGAAAAAGGCCCCTTCCCGGCAGGAAGAGGCCAAATTGTAATCCGGGGCTTTCGCCCTGCTAAATTGCCAAACAACTGTTTGATTGGCTATTGCTTTTGATAATTGTGTGGAGCTCGGTCTGGAAGCGTACAGAGCGGCTTTTCCCCGTCTGGAGCGACGGGTGCAGGAGCAGCGTCATGCGGGCCGAAGCGCCCTCGGCGCAATCGCGGCGGCCTCCTTTCTGCTCGCAGCCTTTCGCGGTCTTTGAACCGTCCTCCCGAAGGCTACACGCGCGATGGGTGCGAAGATTTCCCTCAGCAGCCATATTCAAAGTGCTTTGCGCGTCTGAAAAGACACGCGGCGCTGTGGGACGGCGCAATCAATTTTGTATACAAAAATAGACAATAATGTTGACAACAATGTATTTTAGGATTTCCTTTGGCGTATCCGCACCGCCACGGCGCACCGGATGCTAAAAAATGGGGAGTGAGATGATCAACAGACGCTCGACATTGAAATCGCTGGCGCTCGGCGCCGTTTCGCTGCTAGCAATCGCGGCCGGAGGCACCTTTTCGGCGCAAGCCGAAAACAAGATGCTCAAGATCGGCTTCGTTGGCGTGACCAGCGGTCCCGCCGCCGCCTGGGGTACGTCCAACGTGCGCTCGATGCAGACACGCGCCGACTGGATCAACGAGACCGGCGGCGTAAAGATCGGCGATGACACCTACAACATCACCATCGTGACCTTCGACGACCAGAAGGATCCCAAGCGTGCCATCGCCGGCATGGAGAAGATGGCCCAGGAAGGCATCCGCTATGTCGTCGGACCGAATGTCGACGACGGCGCCGCCGCCGTTCGCCCGGTGGCGGAATCCAAGGGGATCATCTATTTCCCCTATGCCTTCCCGAAATCGCTCTATGTCGCACCGGCTTCGAACGCGGTGCTCGGCATGGTCGCCAATTATCAGTCCGGGCCGGCGATTTACAAATACCTGAAGGAAAACAAGGGCGTGAAGAGGGTCGCCTTCATCGCCGCCAATGAATCCGATCCGCTCAGCCAGCGTGACAGCGGCGTTGCCGCCGCCAAGGAACTCGGGCTCGAAGTGGTCGCCGAGACCGACACCTACCAGACCGACACGCGCGACTTCACGCCCGTGCTGACACCCATCATGCAACTGAAGCCAGACCTGCTCGTGCTGTCGGGCGTCGCACCGGCCAATGCGCCGTTGCTGATCCGCGCGGCACGCGAACTCGGCTATGAAGGCCTGATTTCGGCCGAGACAGCGCAGGACGCGACGGTGCTGCAGGAAGGCGCCGGCGAACTCGCCAACGGCTTCATCTCGGTCGGCGGCGCCTCAACGCCCGAGATCCGCACGCCGATGATGGAGGAATTCATCGATCGCTACATCAAGAAGTTCGGCGAATACAACGACGAGTCCAATACCAAGGTCTACGCGCTCGAATACATCATCGAAACGCTCAAGGCGAACCCCAAGGCGATCGACGACGTCGAGGAGTTCAAGAAGACCATGGACACGTTCTCGGCGCCCAATCCCTATGCCAAGAACGGCACGCTGAAATATGTCGGCATGACGTCCTTCGGACAGAAGCGGCAGGTCTCGGTGCCGATGGTGGTGACCGAGTTCAAGGACGGCGCGTTCCAGACGCTGTTCGTCGGTGAAGTGGACTGACATTCGTCGCGGTCACGTTGTGTTCGTCCTGCGAGCGAGACCGGGAGCTGGTGAAAGCCCGGCACCTCAATCGAGGTTCGGGAATAGTCCCGAACCTCCCACCGACTGGATCCGTCGCTATGGAACAGGTGATTGCCAACGGACTCTATCTGGGCGCCCAATACGCACTGATCGCGCTCGGACTGACGCTGATCTTCGCGCTGATGAACGTGCTCAATTTCGCCCATGGCCAGATGTATGTGCTGGGCGGCTTCGTGACCTATTCGATCTACGGCCAACTCAAGCTGCCTTTCGTGATCGCGCTGATCTGTTCGGGTGTGACGCTCGCGATCGTCGGCGCGCTGATGGAGAAATTCCTGTTCCGCACGGTGATCCGGCGCAGCAAACGCGAGGAAAGCACGATGCTGCTTGCGGCCGCGACCGCATTCTTCCTCGATGCCGTCGTGCTGTTGCTGTTTGGTGAGAAGCAGCGCGGCGTGCCGAAGATCATCAGCGGCGTCTTCGTCTCCGACAGGGTGATCCTGCCCTATGACCGGATTCTCGTCGGCGTTGTCGCCATTGTGATGATCGCCACCTTCATGCTCTTCATGCAATACAGCAAGCCGGGCCGGGCCATGCGGGCGCTGGCGCAGGATCGCATCGCCGCGCAACTGATGGGCGTCAAGGTCGAACGCTATTCGATGATCGGCTTCGCGCTCGGGGCGATGCTAGCCGGCATCGTCGGCGGGCTCCTCGTCAGCATCACCGGCGTCAATTCCGGCATCGGCGGGCCGATCTCGATCAAGGCCTTCCTGATGGTGATGATCGGCGGCGCCGGCGTTGTCGGTGGCGCGATCGCCGGCGGCTTCATCCTCGGCATGATGGAATCGGTCGGCCTCACCGTGCTGCGCGCCTACGGCGACATCACTTACCTCGTCATCTTCGCGTTGCTGATGATCTTCCTGAGCATCCGCCCTCACGGGCTGATGGGCAAACCGTGGGGTTGACGCGATGAGTAGGTCACGAGCCAATACCGTCAAGATCGTCTCGGCCGCCCTGTTCCTGCTTGTGCTGCTGGTGGTGGTCCCGCTGCTGATCGCGGCAACGGGGCGAAGCGATCTTTATTACACACTCACATCCGTAGCGCTTCTCAGCATCATCAGCGCGGGCGTGTGGATCACCTTCTATATCGGCCGCATCAACATCGGCCAGGGCGCCTACGCGCTGATGGGCGGCTACGTCTCCGCCATCCTGGTCATGAACTACGGCGTATCGTTCTGGCTGACCTTGCCGCTGGCGGGCCTGTTCTGCGCCGCCGCAAGCGTTCTCATCGGACTGCCGATCCTGCGCCTGCGCGGCGTCTATTTCGCCATGGTCACGCTGGTGCTAACCGAGGTCACCCGCCTTCTCGCCCTTGCCGTGCCGACGATCACCAACGGCGCCTCGGGTATCGTCAGCATTCCCCTGCCGGCCGGCATAAGTTTTTTCGGCGTCACGCTCGTTCCGGATTTTGCAACGCTCGCGAATCCTCGCCTCGCCTTCTACATTGTTTCCGTATTACTGATGGCGCTTTGCTTCCTGGGCCTCTACCGGCTCGCCCATTCCCGCATCGGCCAGCTCTGCCAGTCGCTGCAGCAGAACGAGGAGCTCGCCTCCTCGATCGGCGTCAACATCGCCTATCTCCGCATTATCGCCTATGCGCTGTCGTCCTTCCTCGGCGGCGTCGGCGGAGCGATGTTCGCATCGATCTCCCAGTCGATCTACCCGTCGAGTTTCACGGTCGCCGACTCGGTTAATTTCATGCTCAACTGCTTCCTCGGGGGGCTCGGCTATGTTCTCGGGCCGATGCTCGGCACCTTCGTCCTCTATTTCGGCTGGGACCTGTTGTTCGAGACCGAAGAGTTCCAGCTCCTGATTTTCTCGACAGTGCTGATCGCGTTGATGCTGGTGTTACCGAACGGCCTGCTGAGCCTGACCCTGCCGCACAAGTGGAGGGCCTAGGCGGTGGCTGATATTCTCGAAATCGTCGGCCTCACCAAGCGTTTCGGCGGCCTCGTCGCGGTCAACAACGTATCCTTCTCCGTGCGCGAACGCGAGATCCTCTCGGTGATCGGGCCGAACGGCGCCGGCAAATCGACGCTGTTCAAGCTGATCGCCTCGTTCCTGCGGCCGACGGAGGGCGAAGTGCGTTTCAGGGGTGAACGGATCTCGGGACTCGCACCGCACATCGCTGCCCGAAAGGGCGTGGTGCGGACCTTCCAGGAGACCACGATCTTCAAGGACATGACCGTGCGCGACAATGTCGTGACGGCCCATCATCTGCGCTCGCGCGCCAGCCTTGCCGGATTCTATTTCGGCAGCGCGGCGGCGCGCGGCGACCTGGATGCATTCGGCACGTCGGCAGATGAGATCCTTGCCTTCCTCGGCCTGGCGACGATGCAAAGCGAGGTCGCCAGCACCCTGCCCCACGGGCATCTGCGCGCACTCGGCATCGCCATCTCGCTTGCTACCAATCCGTCGGTCATTCTGCTCGACGAGCCCTTCGCCGGCATGAACCACGACGAAACGAGGCGGGCGATCGAGATCGTGCGGAAGCTGCGCGAACGCGGTATCACCGTGCTCCTGGTCGAGCACGACATGCCGGCGGTCATGAACATCTCGGACCGCATCGTAGTGCTCAACTTCGGCCTGAAGATCGCCGAGGGGGTTCCGGCAGAAATCCAGCAGAACCCCAAGGTCATCGAAGCCTATCTCGGTGCCGAAGACGAATCGATCGGATTGTAGGTCATGGAACCACTGCTGAAATTCGATGACGTCGAGCTTTATTACGACCACGTCTACGCCCTGAAGGGCGTGTCGATCGAGGTGCACGAAGGCGAGACCGTGGCGCTGATCGGTGCAAACGGCGCGGGCAAGTCGTCTATCCTACGCGCCATCACCGGTCTCAGAAAGATCCGCAAGGGCGAGATCCGCTACCACGGCAGCCGGATCGACGGCACGGCACCGGATGAGATCGTCCGGATGGGCATCTCCATGGTGCCGGAGGCACGCCGCGTCTTTCCCTTCATGACCGTGCGCGACAACCTGCTGATGGGCGCCTTCACCCGCACCAACAAGATCGAGATCCAGCAGAGCATAGACATGGTGTTGACGCGCTTTCCGCGTCTCAAGGAGCGCTTTTCGCAGCAGGCCGGAACGATGAGCGGCGGCGAACAGCAGATGCTGGTCATCGGCCGGGCACTGATGGCGCGCCCTCGCCTGCTGCTGCTCGACGAGCCCTCGCTCGGCGTCGCGCCGAAGCTGGTGCAAGACATCGCGCGTTCGATCGTGGCGATCAATCGCGACGAAAAGGTCAGCGTTCTCCTTGTCGAGCAGAATTCGCGCATGGCGCTGCGCGTTTCCCAGCGCGCCTACGCGCTGACGACCGGCAAGGTGGCGCTCAGCGGAAATTCGGCCGAGATGCTGGCCGACGAGCGGGTCCGGCATCTCTATCTCGGCGGCGAAATCTAGGCGGCGAAACTAGGCGGTAGAACATGCGCATCCTCGTCATAAATCCAAATACCACCGCTTCGATGACCGACAAGATCGGCAAGGCGGCAGAGGTCGCGGCCTCGTCCGGAACGCAAATCGTGGCGGTCAACCCGAAGGATGGCCCCCCGAGCATCGAGGGTTATTTCGACGAGGCTTTCGTAGTCCCGGGCATCATTGCGGAAATGGCAAAGGCGGGCGCGATGGATGCCTATGTGATCGCCTGTTTCGACGACACCGGTCTGGACGCGGCGCGCTGTGCCGCCGACGCTCCGGTGATCGGCATCGGCGAGGCGGCCTTCCATATCGCAACGCTGATCGCCGGCAAGTTCAGTGTCGTCACCACGCTCGCCCGTTCGGTGCCGGCGATCCAGCACAACCTGTCGAAATACGGCCTCGCCTCGCGCTGCGCCAAGATCCGCGCCTCGGATGTCCCCGTGCTCGACCTCGAGCTGCCCGGTTCCGATGCCGGCCGCAAGATCTCCGCCGAGATTGCCCGGGCAATCACAGAAGACAAGGCGGAGGCGATCGTCCTTGGCTGCGCGGGCATGGCAGACCTCGCGCATGCGCTTTCGCAGGAACACGGCGTGCCGGTGCTCGACGGCGTCGCCTGCGCGGTAAGGCTCGTCGAAACGGTTTCGGCGCTGGGTCTAAGGACATCCAAGGTCGGTGGCTATGCCGCCCCGCTCGCCAAACGATTTGCCGGGCTCTACGCGCCGTGGTCTCCGGCAGGTGACAAAAGCGCCGACGGCACGCCATAGGCCCACGGCGCTGCAATTATGGGACTGCGGCTCGGCCGAGTGGGGCGGCTGGGATTGACCGGAAGGCGAGCCATATGAGACTTCATAGGGGCCGACTCGCCAGAAAACGATGAACATGTTGACAACACTCAGGCCCGAAAACGATCGTCAAAAGCCGGCGGCGCGCTGGTCGCCGATCTATCATAGTCTCAGGGACGCCATCGTCGGCCACCGCCTGTCCCCCGGCACGAAACTGCCGGAGGATGAGCTGGCGTCGATCTATTCGGTCAGCCGGACAGTCATCCGCGCCGCCCTCCAGGAGCTTTCGCACGATTGGCTGGTGCGGCTGGAGCCCAATCGCGGCGCCTTCGTCGCGCAACCCTCGCCCAAGGAGGCGCGCGAGGTCTTCGAAGCACGCGCCTTGATCGAGCCGAGGGTTGCAGCACTTGCCGCCAGAGCGGCGAAACCGGGGGATGTGGGTCTTCTGCGCCACCATCTCGAAAGGGAGTATGAGGCTCTGCACGCCGGACGCGACAGCGACGCGATCATGCTGTCCGCCCTGTTCCACGTTGGCATCGCCGAAATCGCCGATCAATCCGTCATGACGGGCTTCGTCCGCGATCTCGTTTCCCACTCCTCGCTGATCATCGCGCTCTACTGGAAACGACGGGACACCACCTGCGAGAGCCACGCCCATCACGCGCTGGTCGATGCCATCGAGGCAGGTGACCCAGACAAGGCTGCGGACCTGATGAAGGAACATATGCTCGACCTGCTGTCGGGTCTGGACCTGAACCGCACGGAGCAGAAGCCGGGCAACCTCGCCGATATCTTGCGCTGATATCGTGTTCCTGTATTCGGCGCATCGAGCCCATCCACCGCCAAATGCGTTACACGCAAGGCGCAGTAGCATTTTTCAGCGCCGCGCGTCTTATCAGACGCGCAAAGGTCGACAGGCGGTTTCAGGTTGACAAAACAGATCCGTTGCACGCCTGCGGTTCCTTAGGAGATATTGTGCGATCCTGCGAGCACAGAACGAGAACAACTCGCGCGACTTCGGAATTGTACGACCTACAGCGGCCTATGGCTATTTTTTCGCCGTACTGGGCGGCAACTTGAGCACCGCCCAGCGCCTGGAGTTAATCGCGGATTAGCGCTCCGTGCTGGCGGTCTTCGTATCCGCAGTGGCACCATTGTCGCTTCCGTTGTTGGTGCCGTCGGTGGTGCCTTTATTTTTTTCCTGTCCCCAGCCGTTATTTCCCTTTGCAGACTGTTCGGGTGGGCAATAGTCGCCCGCGGCAGCGATGCTGGCTCCGGCAAATGCGATCGCGATGCTGACGACTGCTGTCTGGGTGAGTTTTTTCGCGTTCATTGCTTTTCTTCCTTCCGAAGGTCGTAACTCCAACCTGGAAGAATGACCTTGCTCGTGCGCACTGTCATGTCGGCAGTTCGTAATAGTCCTTTCCTCTAAAAGGCGTACCCGGGGAGAGGAAGAGTCGCGAACGCCGGCGTCAATTTGCTGGCCTGCCCCTGCCATTTGCACGTTCAGCTGGTGAGCAGCCAACCGAACTCCGATAAGATCAGACGGCGACCTGTTCGCCAATCTCGACGACACGGTTGGCGGGGAGGCTGAAATAGGCCGTGGGTCCCCGATCCTGAACGCGCGATGTAGAGCTTGTCTTGCCAGCCCCGCAATCCGGCTCGATGGAAGGACGTCACAGCGTCTGACAAAGTCGCGCTCTTTCTCGAACTTGCGGGCCTCGAGTGGGAAAGCGTGTTTGTGAACTTTCTAAACGGCGAGACGCGAAACGAGAAATGGCGGAGCGACGTGAATGAGCAAGGGGAGGCTCCCGTGTTGGAACATGGGAGCGTAAAGCTAAGCCAGTCCGGTGTCATCCTCGACTATCTGTCCGAGTTAACCGGAAGGTTTAGCGCGGGAACGGCCGATGAGCGGCGTGAAATTCTGCGATGGATCCTCTTCGACAACCATAAGTTCACTTGCTACTACGCGACGCTGCGATTTATGTACGGACTTTAGAAAGCGGGAGAGACGCCGGTGACGGCGTTTCTGAGGCAGCGGGCGCTCGCGGCATGCGGCATTGTCGACGCACATCTTGAGAACCGATCATTTATGCTCGGCGATCGCCTGACAGTCGCGGACCTGTCTCTTGCAGGCTATGTCTTCATGCCTGAGGAAACTGGCATTGACCATAGCGCCTTTCCGGCCATCGCCGCCTGGAAAGACCGCATAAAAAGCATGCCGGGCTGGCGTCATCCGTACGACCTGATGCCCGGCCCGACGTCTATGTAGGTGCCGAGGTTCCTCAGAGATCGATCGAACTTTCGCAGCTCACGCGCGTCCGGTCTTGGCAAGAGCCGGACGACACCAGAGCCACAGCCGAACCTTCCGCTTCAAGAAAACCGCTCCGACGCTTAAATGCCTACATGGCTGCATCTAGAGGGTTTTCAACGCGGATCGATTGTGCGCCGGGCGAGGACGAAGACGCAACGCCAAGGACCTTCCGACCGGACCTGGTTCGGAGCGAAGCGACCATTCCGGGCCGCACGCGAAGCCTTCATGCACATCGAAGACGACCTGGAACGCTGGAAAACAGGAACTGGCCGGTCTGGGGATATAAAGTTATTGGCTGGTTGCGGCCAGCCAAACAACCGGGGCAAGAATAAGAACTATGATGAGAAGCGTGGTGAGGTCCATGTAGGTCTCCTCGGAGTACCTGACCATCTCCATAGCGCTTACCTGCGCGGTGCGTTGCTCGCGATGGCACTCCAACCCAACTCAACGTACAGACCTGGGTTTAGTTCCATCACACCGCTTCATCCCGGTGTGTAATTGAAACTCTGGTTCCGGGCATCGCGTCCACCACGGTGATCCCGGCTCTCAACTGGTTGCTGAGCGCCTCGACTATGCCCGTCCCCAAGCCGGGTTTTGCGTCATCCGCGTTCATCGGCATCCCAATGCCGTCATCGGCCACCTGAAGGCTCCAGTCTTTTCCCTTGGCGTGATAGTCGACGGTGATTTTCCCTTTGCGCTGGTTGGGGAATGCGTGCTTGAGCGCATTGATCACAAGCTCGGTGACGATCAGACCCAGGCTTACGGAGGTGTTTGCTCCGGTAACCACTTTGTCCACATCAACGTCGATCGAGAGTTGTTCGTGATCATGGATCATGGAAGCCCCAAGGCTTCTGCAAAGCTGCTCGAAATAGCAGCGTAGCTCGACCTCACCGACACTGGATGCCGCGAGTTGCTGCTGGACCGCGGCGATTGACATCACCCGGCTGTGCGCGGACTGCAAATGAGTGCGGGTCTCGTCGGACTGAACCTTTCGGGCGCTCTGCAAAAGGATGCTCGCGATGATCTGCAGGCTGTTGGCCACCCGATGCTGAACCTCCTGCAGGAGGATCGCCTTGTCCCGCAGCAGGTCGTCCTTCACCCTCTCTGCTACCCGCGCATCCGTGACGTCCGTCACCGCCAAAATCAGTCGGACTTGCGACGCGTCCGCATAGTCAAGCTTTTGAGCATCAAGAACCAGACGCCGGGTATCCTGGCTGGGCCGCTTCAAATCCATCTCGTATCCACGGACATCCGCCATCCCTGCCGCCGTTGCTTCAAGCAAGGCCGATAGCTGCGCGACGTTCCATTCGCCATCGCCGAGCTGCGAGAACTGTTTTTCCGGGGCCGTCTTGGGGTCGATCAAAAATGCCTGGTAGAAAGAGGTGCTGGCCGCGATCACGCAGAGATTGTCGTCGAGAAGCAGGATCGGGGCACTGGAGGATGCAATGACCGCGAGGGCAAGACTGAGCGAGGCTTCAGGATAGAGAGGCGTGACGGCTGTCATTGCTGTGTCCTTTGGGCCAGAGGCTCGCGGTGCGAAAGCCATTCCCCGCATGGACGTGGATTAATTCGATGTGGGAAGAAAACTGATCCACGAGGATACTATCACTAATACCAAAAAACGCGGAGTATGTTTTAGAATCGCTCGGGCTCGGGGTGATTGGCCTCGCAACAGCGCTCGGCCTCTCCGCAGTGATCAGGGCCTCGCCGCTGCTCTACGCCGCATTACGGTGGTCAGGGGTCGCTTATCTCGTCTACCTCGCCTAGGACGCTTGGCGCAACAGCACGCGTTCGGACGACGTTCCAGTCGAGCCTGCCGCGCGGTTCATCGTGAGGGGTTTGATTACCAACCTCCTCAACCCCCGGGCTGCAATGTTCTATCTCGGGGTTTTGCCCACCTTCCTTGATCCCGCTTTCCATCCTGCGGGGCAGGCAGTAATACTCTCCGCTATCTATGTGCCGGTGGCTACGACCGTGCATGCAACGATTGTAACCTTGGCCAGCCTCCTACGGTCCAGCTTTGTCCAGATTAGAGACCATTCGTCCTCACCGCCGGCATTGTAGGTATAGTGGCCGGGCCGGCATATCGCTTGACCGGTGTTCGTCAATATCCACCCGGGCGGACTCCACTTGGCAGCTGCAGGTTCGTGACCCGTTAGAGATCCTTGCGCCCACGCACTCGTAGCGTCCAGACAAATTGCGTCATTGGACACCGTCACCTTGTCACTTGCGCTGAAGGGGTTTCGAATGTGGGGTTTCACGACAATCTCCTTTTTAAAAGGAGAACATGGGCTTCGGATCGTTTTTCATAGGCGTAAGAGTAGCCGACGTGCAGGACAGCGCAACTGGTAAAACTTCCAGTTGCTTTTACTTCATCAGCAAGGGCCACCAAAACCACGCGGCCCCGGCGTTCAGCACGCACGCGGCAAAGCACGAGAACACCGTTGGCCGCTGGAAGGCGAGGGCGGCCGATAGGACGGCGAGGGCAGAAACTGCGTAGGTCATGATGGCAGATCCAAACAATTAGGTACAAGCTAAGACGCGAAGCCCCGCTATTCTCCACGCAAAATCTCCGCCTTCCCATCCAGCACGATCAGCGCGCGGATCATGTCGGCTAGGTCGAGCAAAATAGCCTTGAGGTCATCATCATTGCAGCTAGCCTCTGCCATTATCGCTGATATCTCGATGTCGAACAGCGCATCCCTCATTCCGCGGCTGGAGCGAATTCCGGTCTCGATCCGCATCTCCCGCACCGTTCTCACCGCACGATCAACGAGCCGGTGGCGCTCGTTGGCGCTCAGCATGTCTATCCCGTTTGCTGCTCGCACCAGTTCTGCGATGAAGTCGGTTGTCGCGGTCATCTGCCGATGATTTGCCGATAGGGTAATCGAAGTCAAGAACACGGGTTTTCTTGGCGACCGGCGCCGATACACGGCTGGTAGCACTCGAAACCATTGAATGTATCCCAGCGCTGCGTACAGCACCGCGAAAGACTGAAAATTCGATAAGCGTAGATATTCCGGCGGCGTTCTTGCCGAAGGCACACAAATGCGCCCGGCTGGTGTCGAGCGCATTCGCTGATCAATCGCGCGGTTCCCATTCGAGGATCGCCTGCAGCGTGGGGTCACCCTGGCCGGGAACCGGCCGAGATTGGCGTTGTAGCAGAGGCGCCGAATCGAAAGGGTGTAGTAGGATTGTCGTCCTGGTTCTTCTTCTTGCAGATATCGCCGACCTCTATGTCGTGGCCTGGACGTGAGAAAGCGAATTTGAATGGTTTCACCTGGACACCCGTCGCGGGCATGAAATCAGCGGCCGACCAGCGTATCGCTGGGCGCGGCCCCAGTAGTAGAGCGCGAACGTGTGGGAGGGAAGGCCTCTAGGCTGCCTCCCCTCCTCCGCCTCATCGAGGAGGATCACGCGAAAAACGCACGCAGGCGTGCCCAGATTCCCGCCGGCCGATCAATATGTTTTGCCCGGATATAACGCGCCGTCTTTGCCGCGCTTACCGTCGTGCCGAAATGACAGAAGCAGACGATGTCGTGCAACTGGTCGTCGGAGAGTTGGAAAAACCGCTTCGCCTCCCCGTAAGTGTCGTTCTCCAACCCGGCGGCCCGAAGCAAAGGATCAGCGAAGGCGACCGAAAGGGCCGAATTGTCGCACCGCAGTGCCGCTCGCACCCTGGCCGGCTGATATTCCGTCTCACGCAGCGTCGAGAGTACCCGGTGTGGATCAGCCTCGAGAAGGTCCACCCAACGTTGGAGGCGCTTATCGCGCGGCAGGAGCTGAGGGAAATCCTGGCCAATCCTGGCAAGGGTCCGCAGATCGTCAAGGTCGTGATGCTTCATTTCGTCCTCCCGACGAGTGATGCTGGCTAACATTCCCGACCAAACGCGGAGGGCGCTCGATCGAGGGCTATAATTTTAGAGGTATGGCATGTACCCACAATATCAATAACCACCTCGTCAGCATCGCGCACCCGACCTGACCCCGACCTGCCGCTTTCAACAGCGAGGTGGCTCCGCGTTAGACGGAGTATTTGTCTCGCCTCTGACTGCGTGCACTATCGAAGCGTCGCAGAAGCGATACCAGTTCCGGCTCGTCAACGAGCAGCGCAGCTTCACTGGGCCGTAGCCATTGACGTATACGCTGCCCTCTTTCTTTCCACCGATAAAGGATGGTTTTTGCCTTCAGCGGGTAAACGGTTACTCTTACCGGCAGGAAGCAACTGAGGTCCCGCTTCCAGTAGAAATACTCGCCAAACGGGTCAGGCTGGATCTTTCCCCTAATGCCTGCTTCCTGCTTTGCTTCAATCGCCGCCGCTTTCTGCGGGCTTTTGCCCCTTATCCGCCAGCCCTTGGGAAGGGTAAATCGGCGCGTTTCACGAGTCGTAATTAAAAGGATCTGCACAGAACCGTCCTTGAGGACGCGGTATGGCAGGGCGCTGACTTGTTCGAGAATCTTACCGTTCTCGGCTTGCTGCTTGCGTCGCAAATGCTTGTTCATCGCGGCGTTCCGTTCACATCGCTACAATCAACTGCGCGAGCGACCGAAGGTTCCGCAAATCGAAAAGGCACCGTTCGTTGGAGCGGCCCCGGTCCGCCGGTGAGACCAGGCAGGAGTAGATTGAGCAAGTTTTGGGATGTAGAAGCCACATTGGCTTCAAGCCGTGCGCACTTCGTCCGCGAGGGTGTGGCGAGTCGGTGGCGAAGAGGCAAGCCGCGATGCCCTTTAAGGTGACAGGCGCTCCGTGGGGTAAATTCAGCTAATGTGGGGTTGGCCGCTTACAGGTATCTGGCAAACGGTTTTTTGACGACACAGGGGCATAATCGTCCGCGTTTTGCGATAGACTGACAGTCTCTGTTTTCCATTCTGACATGGTTGGTGTTTTCCTATCCCCTGGGAAGAGGCGATTTTTATGACCGATCAGATCACTGTGACATGTGGGCATCCGACTCATGATCTCGGAGAAACCTCCAGCGGATGACTGGTTCATGCGCGGGGAATTCCTGGCCGGATCCAAATGGAAGCAGCAGAATTGCGGCCTGCGCTTCGGGAGGCCGCCGCGCTATCGCGCGTCATCACCCCTGCCGGAAATTGGCCGCTCAGGCGAGAATTCCACGATCGCTCCGTCCATGTGTGGCAGGAATCGGCCCGCTTTTCCTGCCCTGCGCTGACAAAGATGCAGCGTTCTGCCGCTCATCGCTAAACCAATCAAACTGCCTGCCTTGCTTTTTTTAGACGCTTGATGGCCTGCTCGAGCGGCCGCTGACTATCGCAGTAGTCCTGCCACGCCGAGCTTTTCGCAAGAAGCGCAGGGCCAGTACGAATTGTAAACCGGCTCGGATTGAGGCCAGCTTTGACCTGGGTCCATGTCAATGGCATCGATACAGTTGCTCCGGGCCTCGCGCGCGGCGAAAGCGGCGCGACCGCCGTCGCCATGCGGTCGTTGCGCAAATAGTCTAGGAAGATACGTCCCTCACGTTGGCTCTTGGCCATCTTGGTCAGGTAAAGCTCCGGATTGTCGCGCGCCATCTGCTCACAGACATCATGGGCAAAGCCTTTCGCAATGTCCCAGCCGAGTTTCTTGTCTTTCGCGACCACAAGAGGTGTCACCACATGCAGCCCCTTACCACCCGTCGTTTTGCAGAAGCTCACCAGGCCCAACTCCTCCAGCCGGTCGCGGATTTCGCGAGCTGCTTCGACGACGGTGGGGAATTCGACGTCAGGACCGGGATCGAGGTCGAACACCAGACGGCCAGGAACTTCCGGCTGACCGGGCAAGCAGTTCCACGGATGAAGCTCGACGCCGCCAATTTGAGCGATGGCGGCAAGACCTTCGACGCGGTCGATCTGCAAGTAGGGCTTCTTGTCGCCAAAAACCGTGACTAATTCCAGCAGGTTCGATGTCCCTGGCATGGCATGGCGCTGGAAGAACTGTTCTCCCCCGATTCCATCCGGTGTTCGAATGATCGAGCATGGACGCCCTTTGATGTGACCGATCAACCAAGAACCGACGGCTTCATAGTAGCGCGCCAGATCAACTTTGGTCACAAGCTCTCCGTCGCCGCCATCCGACCAAAGCGGCTTGTCGGGACTGGAGATCATCACACCCATCACCTCCACCTTTCCGCCCCTGCGGAAACGCTTCGGCACCGGTTGTTCCGCCACTGGATCTGCCATGTCGATCCTGGACGGTGGCGCCGGCTTCTCGGCCTCGACCTCTGCCGCCGGTTTATCCTGTCGCAAGCCTTTGAATGCAGCCTGCCGCACCTGGCCATCGGCCGTCCAGCCGGCAAACTCGATCTCGGCAACGAGCTCGGGCTTTAACCAGACGATATCGGGACTTTTCTTCGGCGCGCCAATCCCCGTAAACGGCGATTTGGACGTCTTCTTTCCATGCAGCTTAGGCAGGAGCGTCTCGACGATCTTAGCACTAAAGCCCGTGCCGACGCGCCCGACATAGGCGAAGTGATCACCGCGATTGACGCCGACGAGAAGAGAGCGGAACTTGCCGTTGGTTTCCGCATAAGCGCCGATCACCACTTCATGCCCGGCGCGGCATTTCGATTTTGTCCAATTCGCCGTTCGTCCCGATTGATAGGGCGCATCGCTTTTTTTGGAGACGATCCCTTCCAAGGACAAGCGACAGGCAGATCGGAGAACGGCATCGCCACCGGTATCGAAATGCTCGACGAAACGTAGACGCGGATCGTCGCCCGCATCCGATAGCAGCGTCGCCAGTCTGTCCTTTCGTTCCGTCAGCGGCAACCCGCGCAGATCATCCTCTCCATTGAAGAGCAGGTCGAAGGCAAAGTACACCAGATCGCCTGTCTTTCCTTGCGACAGCGCTGCCTGCATTGCAGCAAAATCAGGGGCGCCGTTTTCGTCGAGCGCGCAGATTTCTCCATCGATGATGGCGTCGGGAAGCGCAGACGCTGATTTGGCGATGATCGGGTATTTGGCCGTCCAATCTAGACCCTTGCGGGTTTTCAGGGTTGCCTCGCCATCCTCAATTCGCACCTGAATGCGATAGCCGTCGAACTTGATCTCGTGGATCCAACCCTTGGCGGATGGCGGGCGCGCCAAGGTTTGGCACAGCTGCGGCGAGATGAAATCCGGCATGACAGATTTCGCTCGCTTGGCAGCCGCCGGCTTTTTTGCGGTCTTCACCCCCGCTCGGCGCTCCTTGGCAGCAAGACCCTTGTTGCTGTCCCAGATCGCGTCCGCCTCGACCGCGCCGTTCTGCATCATGAACGGCTTTGGCTTCATGCCTTTCCCGGATGCGATCACCTCCATCGGCCTACCGGAAGCCACCGATGTGACGTTTTCCGCGAGAACGGCCGCTCCATCCCCTTCGACCGAGAAATCGTCGTGATGCTTAATCAACAGCCAGTTGGTTCGTTTGCCGCCGTCGCGGTCGTGGCGCATGCGCACGAGGACGAAACTCCCATGAAGGCGCTTGCCTTCCAACGTAAACTTGAAATCCCCTTTGGCGAGTGCTTCCTCAGGCGTCTTCTTTCCTTCCGGCTCCCAGTAGCCGCGATCCCACAGCATCACCGTGCCACCACCATACTGTCCCTTCGGGATGGTGCCTTCGAAGTCACCATATTCGAGCGGGTGATCTTCAACCTCTACCGCCAGCCGCTTGTCGTGCGGATCAAGCGATGGGCCCTTGGTTACGGCCCAGGATTTGAAGACGCCGTTTAGTTCAAGCCTGAGGTCATAATGCAGACGGGTGGCATCGTGCTTCTGGATCACAAACCGTCGGCGGTTCGATGCTTTGACCTGAGCTTCACCGCTCGGTTCGCCCGTCTTTTTGAAATCGCGTTTGGCACGGTATTTCGAGAGATTGTCGGTCATCAACGCCCGGCTCCTCACATTCTGACAAAGAGACATGACCGGCTTCTTCTACCGGCGTGATCACTGACTTAGCGGCCCGAAAAGCCAATCGCACCAGCCTCACCAGGACTGCGTTGAACAGCTTCTGCCTTACCGGCTGCAATATCCGCTGAGATCTCGGGATTGGTGTCGGATTGAATGAGAATATCGGGCCGTGAAATGCCGTGCTGTTTGACCAGGTGTTCGACCACAAGGTCGGGTGGCTCCAGCGTTTCGAAATTGGCCCGGATTGTGGTGCTGTCGTCCGCCATTGGTGTATCCTGCCTTGTTGATGTCACAAGATCAGAACGCCTTGGCAGGCCAGTAGTTTCCCCGCGTGCAGAAAGCCGCGTAACTGGAACTGTTGATATCGCCGTGATGACTGCTATGTTCCTGCTTTGTTTCGATGTAAAGCCTTCAAATGAGATGCCAAACCCGCAGCCTGATCCTCAAGTCGCCATGAACGACTTAACGACAACGCAGATGCGCAAAATCATCCATGTCGACATGGATGCTTTTTACGCGTCGGTCGAACAGCGCGACAACCCGCAATTCCGTGGGTTACCGCTTGCTGTCGGTGGATCTGCGGCCCGCGGCGTTGTGGCGGCCGCAAGCTATGAGGCCCGCGCCTTTGGTGTCCATTCGGCGATGCCGTCGGTGACGGCCAAGCGGAAATGCCCGGACCTGATTTTCGTGCCGCCACGGTTCGACGTCTATAAAGTGGTTTCCCAGCAAATTCGCGAAATCTTCGCCGAATATACGTCCCTGATCGAGCCGCTATCGCTCGACGAGGCCTATCTCGACGTCACCGTGAATTTGAAGGGCATGGAAATCGCCACCGAGATTGCCCTGGAGATCCGCACTAAGATCAAACAGGTCACAGGGCTCAATGCTTCGGCCGGCATTTCCTACAACAAGTTTCTCGCCAAGATCGCCAGCGACCTGAACAAGCCGAATGGCCAGGCTGTGATCACCCCGAAGAAGGGGCCAGGGTTTGTCGAAGGCCTGCCCGTCAAGAAATTCCATGGCGTTGGGCCGGCGACAGCCGAGCGCATGCGAAAATACGGGATCGAAACCGGGCTCGATCTGAAATCGAAGTCGCTTATTTTCCTGCAGGAGCATTTCGGGAAGTCCGGTCCTTATTTTTATGGCATCGCCCGTGGCATTGACGAGCGCCAGGTAAATCCCGACCGCATCCGCAAATCGGTAGGAGCCGAAGACACATTCGTTGAGGATATTGATGATCTCGAATGCGCGACGGCGGAGCTGAAACCACTTGCTGAGAAGGTCTGGCGCTGTTGCGAGGCGCAGGGCGTCAGCGGCAAGACGGTAACCGTGAAAATCAAATATTCCGATTTTACCCAGGTAACGCGCAGCCGGACCGGCATTTTGCCGTTCACAAACATGGCTGATATTCTCGACGCGGCATCCGGGCTTCTGGCAACCGTCTATCCTTTCAAACGCTCCGTACGCCTGTTGGGCGTGACACTATCGTCGATGACCAACGACCAGCCCCCCGATGCGAACGAGGAGCAGCCGCAACTCGATCTCAATCTGCAGCAGTGACAGGGCTCTGGAAACGAAAAAGCCTGCCGCGGGAGGAGGTGCGGCAGGCTTTTCCAAAAGAACCGAACAGCGACTGGGAGGAGGAGTGACGCTGTTCCAACAGACGTCCCTTGGGAGGAGCGGGCCGTCTGAATTCGAAGCTCTGCGGGAGGAGATGCATCGCTTCGATGGTTTTAATCATACCCCAACCATGGACCGTGCCAATGTCTCATGCTGCACTGCAGCTATGCAAGAAATACAAGTCGGAAAGGCTGGCGAACAGAACAAGGTCGACCTTAGGGGAATTCGATGCAAGACGCCCGCGTCACCAAATGCTGTACGGCTAGAGCGCGATCGAGACGCGGGCAACGCTGCAGGCGGGCGAGCGATGCTCGACTTCCGGCATGACCTGTCTCGCCGCTCGGTCGGCAGTCAGGCCGCACGCTTCTTGCGAAAGTGCCCAAGGCCTGTGCTTTTTGCCAGTTCGGACCGTTTGGCCGCATAGGCAGGCGCGACCATTGGATAGTCGTCCGGAAGGTCCCATTTCGTGCGGTATTGCTCCGGCGTCATCTGATACTTGGCCATCAGGTGACGCTTCAGGGATTTGAATTTTTCGCCGCTCTCGAGGCAGATCAGATAATCGTCCTGAATCGACTTTCGCACCGACACCGGCGGCTTGGGCTTTTCAGCGACAGGCTCCGGCAACACCTTGTCGCTGCCGACCGCGCTCAGGGCCGCATGTACATCCGTGATGATCTTCGTGACCTCGACACCGCGGATGACATGCTTCTTGACATAGGCCGAGACGATTTCGGCCGTCAGAGTGACGAGAAGACCGTTTTGCGGTGGAAGCAGGGACATGCGGCTCTCTCCAGGGTATTGATCGAATCCTTCCTAGACGATGAGAGCACGTTTCGAAAGGCAAGGCCGACGCTGCAAAGCTATCATCGATCAATGCACTTACAAGGGAAACGAGACGGTGCCTGATGCGCGTTGGATATTTCAAAATGTCCGCAATGAGTTGGCGACCGACACTCCGCGAAACCAATATTGTTCAGCAGCCTTCGGTTCCTCATCGCGAGCCCGATAGTGACGCCCCGACTCTCCTTTTCAGGCAAGCGGATCAGGTCCGCATTGATCGGGCTGAGACTGGAGTGGCGTAGCTGTGGAGATAGACCGGTCGAAGGTCGCCCATCTTGCGACAGCCGTGATGCCGGCTGTGAGCACGACCGCCGCCGCCTCTGGCTCGGACCACCTTGCTCCCTGGACGCGGAAGGTCTTCGACCCAACCGCGCATTGCGCCCAGCCGAAATGTCCCTCGGGCGATCTGCGACGAGCATCCGTCGGTGCGGGACATGCTTTTGCGCTATGTCCAACGCGCCAACCGATCGCCGATCTCGATGCTGCGGCCGAAAATCGTATGGCCGTCGATCATCGGGCCACTCATCAGGGCGCGTGCTTCGGCGATCGCTTCCACTCTCGCCTGTTTGAGATCGGCAAGTTCGGCGCCCTCGAAATCGACAGTGGGCCTGCGGCGTTGATGATGTTGAAGTAGAGCCGGGGCACATCGCCTCTCACACGGTGCCCGCGCGCGGTCGCCTCTGGCGGCGTAAAACCGGCAAATCATCGCTCGCTGCGAAGCACAGGTCATGATCGACCTTCAACTCACCGTATCCGCATGTCGCCCATCGTCCTTTGGCTTTGCACCATACATAACGCACGAGCGCCGCTGAAGATTGGATTGCCAGCAGAGAGTCGGCCCGATCGACGCATGCGCGCCAATACAGCTACCTTGATGAGAGGAATGGCCATTTTTTGGCGGAGTGATCGGCGGTATCCGGAGCAGCGCCTTGAGAAACTCGGGCACCTGCTCGGCAGGGCGGACTCATTCAGTTGAGCCATTGCAAAATCGGCCCGGTTTGTAGAACAAGCGGATTAATATGAGGATCAGAGGGTGATGGGTTAGCGTAGCCTAAAGAAATCATAACTATCTTCAGCCTGCTCGACTGATTGAGCCTTGGTCGAGGCTAGGCAATTCAAGCCTCCTGTTTTCGAACACGGAGGCTTTTTTCGCGAGATTAGTGGGCGGTTTTCACGATCTCCATCCTCTTGCGAAGCCGGAAAGCACGCCCAATATATTGTCGGTCACTTGGATTCGCTGGGGAGTGAAAACATGCTCGACTTTCTTGATTCTGAGGATATGGCAACATTGCGCCGTGTGCTCGATGTCCGCTGCAAGGATTTGAACATTCGCCCCGAGAGCACAGACGCAGAGATGGTGGCAAGCCAGCTCATCGAGTTATTTCAAAATGGCGTGACTGACGAGGCTGAACTGGTCACGCGATTGATTGCCATGGAACGTGTCCATCGGGTGACATAGCGGAGTGATCCGAGGGATGCAGCCGGGGAGAAGAGTGTTCGCGTGCCGCACCTAAACAACCTGCGCGGAATCCTTGGTGCGCAGCGGCGCGATGCCCGGCAAGGTGCACGGTTGCGGACCTGGCTGGACAACCATGTACGCGCTGAATTCGCCGGCCGGATAATACCCATCGACGATGCCGTCGCGACACAGTTCGCCCATCTGCACATCCCCGACAGGCGCAATGAAGTCGATGCACTGATTGCTGCGACCGCCCTCACGGGCTCACGGTTGTCACGCGCAGTGTCAAAGACTTCGAGGGGACGGACGCAATCATTGTTGATCCCTGGCTGGGATGATTTTTTGGGTTTGCTTTTTGTTCGATCTGCCACAAGCGCATCGCCTGCCGGTCTCTCACAACGAACCGATAATGCCGGCTTATCAATCGTAATTTCATCGCCCTGAGAATGGATCAGATAAACAACCAAAGTGTGAAAACTTCGCTGGCGCGCACAACAACCGCTTCAGCCGTGATCGCCGGTTTCACAAAGGTTTTATAATCGCATATATTTCCCGCATGGTGGAGCCGCGACATACCTTCGGCCCGTTTGTCCTGGACGTCGACTGCGGTTTGCTGCAGCGGAACGGCAAGTCCGTGGCTATTGGCCAACGAGGCCTGGCTCTCCTCCAAGCGTTGCTCGATGCCGACGGAGGGATCGTTTCCAAGGCGGTACTGATGGAACGGGGATGGCCAGACACGATCGTCGAAGAAGGAAATTTAACCGTGCAAATCGCGGCCCTGCGGAAATCGCTTGGCCCCACCCCCGATGGGCGTGAATGGATTGCAACAGTTCCCCGTGTCGGCTATCGCCTGGTTCGTCCGATCGACGGATCAGGAAAGGCCAATGTGACGCTTTCCGTCACGCCGGCACTTGCAGTTTTGCCATTTGCAAATCTTAGTGGCGTTGCCGAGCAGGACTATTTCTGCGAGGGCGTGGTAGATGACATCATCACCGCCCTCAGCCGGTTCAAGAGCTTTGCTGTGATAGCCCGCAACTCCAGCTTTGTTTTCAAAGACCGCGCTGTGGATGTCAGGCGGGTGGCGAAGGAGCTCGGCGTCCGCTATGTGCTCGAAGGCAGCGTCAGGCGCAGCGGCAACATGCTGAGGATCACGGCGCGGTTGGTCGAGGGCATCGGCGGCGCGCATCTCTGGGCGCAAACCTTCGACGGCGAACTGGACAACGTGTTCGAGTTCCAAGACGACATCACTGAACGCGTCGCGACCATCGTTGGTCCGCTGATCCAGAGGGCGGAGATCGACCGCTCGCGGGGCGAGCGGCCGGGCAGCATTGCTGCATACGACATCTATTTAAGGGCGCTGTCCAAAATTCTGACGGAATCGGCGAGCGACAATGCCGAGGCCTTTGCACTCCTCGCTGAGGGGCTGACGCTCGAGCCCGACAACGCACTGCTCAACGCCCATGCTGCTTGGGCACTGGAGCACCGGATTACCATGGGCTGGCCACCGCTCGGGCCCGAAGACCGCGAGAAATGCTTCATGCTGGCGAGAAGGGGTCTGGAGAATTCGGCAGGCGACCCGGCAGTTACGGCGCATTGCGCCATGGCGCTGCTTCAGGTGGCCAGAGAATACGACTGGGGCATGGCGATACTGAAGGAGGCTGTCGAGGCTAACCCTAACAATCTGATGGTCGTCACCGCAGCAGGCGTCGCCAACCTGCATTGCGGCAACGTCGAAATGGCGCTCGCCTTATTCCATCGCGCGAGCCGGCTCTCGCCACGCGATCCCCTCGCCCACATTTCGCTATGCGGCACAGCACATGCGCAGATGATCTTGGGAAATTACAGCGAGGTCCTGATTTGGGCTGCGCGAGCGCTTGCAATCAATCCGAATTTCGATGCCAGCCTCTGGATGCTGATCGCCGCCAACGCACATCTCGGCCGCCTCGATCAAGCCCGCCATTTCCTCGATGAACTAAGAAAATCCTCTCCGGCTATCACGATCGCGCGCATCAAGGCAGGACAGCCGGCAAAAGACCCAAGCAGGATTTCTGCCATCCTCGAGGGTTTACGGATCGCTGGACTTGAGGAAGACTGACGGCGCCGCAACTCCCTCGAACATGGGAGCGTGACCATGGCGTCCTGGCAGCCAAGCGGACGCGAGGCCAAGCAGTCAGGAATATTGCTGTCGCCTTTGGAAAATTTAATACTTTTTTAGCATCCTCTGAAGGACCCTAAACGGGCCTGTCATAGAAAATACTCCTCTCGGCCTCGACTGGCGCGCGATTAGAGGAGACACACAATGCTGACGACTTTGACGATCCTTTCCCTCGACCAGGGTAAAATCTATTCACCGCCTCCCGATCAGTTGGACGAAGTGGCGGAGACGGAGACCAATTCATTTTCCCGCATTAGGCAAATCGTGCCGACCGGAAAGACCGCTGGCATCGTACTTGATTGGTTGCCTTCGCCGATCTTTGGCCTGCGCCGAGCCTTTGACCGACTGGTTTCGTTACGCAGTTCGAAATGAAACGTGAAATCGCGAAGGCTCCAAATCTCAAGCCTCGGAGAGGCGCATCGTCGCCAAACTCGGCATAGTCAAGCGGTGCAGCCGTAAAGGCAGCTTCGGCTGTCGTGAGAGCACGCCTAGCCGCATCCCCCGTCATTGGTCCGAATGTGGAATTTGCCCAACCCTGCACGCATGATCCCGGGCGGTCATTGCCGCGGAGGCGATATGCAGCAGATCGTCGCGCGTCGCTCCATCCTGCGCCTGCAACCGTCCACTAAGCGTCAAGCTGCGCGCTTGTTGGATTTGCGCAATTTGATGACCTTGAAAAGCCCCACCGGAGATGATGATAACCAATCGGTGAGCTCAACGCATGACTGGCCGTCGATCCACCTCGTGAGACGCTGAGACCGGAAGGTCGCGCTCCAGCCGATCGCCTCAACAAACGGGGCCATGATCCGCTCCACAAGACCGATGACGCCAGCACCGTCACTGATCTTACTTGCAATTATGATCGCCCCATCCGGCTTAAGGACGCGAAGGCACTCGTCGAGCGCGGCCTCCGGTTCAGGCAAAAGGGTGAGAACGAAGGGCAGGATCACGACATCGAAACTATTCGTTGGATTCCAGGCTCTGGGCGTTGCCGACGCGCAAGTCGACCTGGTCAAGACCATGAGCCTTAATCTTATCTTTGGCTCTCGCCATCATCTCTTGCGAAATGTCTATCCCCGTAACGTGGCACGTTCTGGCGTACTTGGGGAGCAAAAGTCCTGTTCCGACTCCTACCTCCAACACGTTACCGTCTTTTGCCGATGCCAATTCAATGATTTTGCCATGGGAATCTGCCAGGATGCCAGCGTAGAGGCGATCATAGACTGGAGCCCAAAACCGGTAAACGCGTCGCTGACGCTCGATTAGATCGTCTTGGCTGAGGTAACGAGATGCGCTGGGCACGGGTAGAGCATCCTTTGAGCGAATGTCTTGAAGAGCGGTAGCAATCGCGTGCAGTGCCTCTCAGAGGACACCGCGCAGCGATCACAGGTGTTGCATTTGATCAGCGCTCAACGAACTTGTTGAAGCGGCTGGTTTCGCCGTCTTTCGTTTTGTCCTGGTACAGGAAGGCGAGCTTGTTTTCGTCGAAGATCTTGAAAAAGTCCTCCCAGCTGATTTCGTCGAAGTCTTCTTCCTCTTCGCCAAAGTCGATGCGAAGGACACCGCCCTGTCCCTTTGTGCGGATCACGGAGGGTCGACCGTCTCGCGCTTCGGCCCACTCCCGGATGGTCTTGTGGTTCGTTGTCGTTCCTGAACTCATCGTTTGCTCCATATAGTGATAGCGTCACGCGTTTGCTGCTTCTGTTATAGCCCGTTAAAGGAGCTGGCTTTTCTTCCAATCGCGATAGGGGGCGAGTAACTGCCCTGGGAACCGCCGTTCAATCTCCGCTTCAATTATCGCTATTCGCGCAAGAGTCTCATCTCGACCAGCGCTTTCAGCGCCCTCACTCACCGCTTCCAGCGTCCTCATGGGGTGAAAACCTCACCATCCGTCATTGCTTCAAGTCGGGACGCTAGATCTGCAACCGAATCGTTCAGCAGGTTACTGGCGGTCATCGGCGTTCCTCGTCTGCGAAACCTATCAACTTCAATTGACGGTTTAAGTTCCAACTCCGCATCGCAGGCCGGCTGCTTTCGCAAACGGAAATCCAGGCAGCTGCTGGCGAACGTCGTCCCCGAACCCCTTTGTCCTCGGTCATATCCGTCAGCCTGTCCGCCAATCCCAATACGCAAAGGCTCACTTGCAGGATTTCTGATGGAATTGCCGCTCCGTTGCGCCGATCTGGGACCTTGAGCGTCAACGCGACGAACGGCCTGATTTGCCGCTGTGAGACTGCTGCTCGACACCAATGCACTGTCCGAGGCAACCAAACTGTGTCCTGCCGGACCCGCCCCTGGAATGGCTTGATGGGGTCGACGAAGATCGTGCCTTCATCTGCGTTGTGTCGATTGCGGAAAAGCGAAGCGGTCTAGGGCTCGCCCCGATTGATGGCTGGATCGCTGCAACCGCAATTGACGAACTAGAATTTGAACCGACTATAGCCGGGAAGGGATGAACCTGCTGACAAACCATGCCGGCATTGATCGGCGAACACCTCCCTTCGTTGGTTGCATGAGGTCATTCGTGACGTCACAAAGAGGGCATGTTTCCCGGCTTGGAATACTATGTTCCTAAGGCATACGAACAACAGCGCGAAACTTTTCAGTCGCCTCGGCACTAGGGAGTGATCGGGTGAATGGTCTTGTATCTCCGACACATCAAAGCCAACGACGACGTAACCGTGATTGATTGCATCTTGGGCATCGTCGTTGTACCCTGCGTACGGTGACCAGTGCTTAGCCGGAGTCAAAGTCCGGACGCGCGTTTCAACCCGGTGAATAAGTGGCCATTGACATGGAACTTATCGTCGCCCTTGGCCTGATCGTCTTCAAGGTCGCGTTTCTGATTGCGATCCTGCTGCTCCTGCCCTTGCCGCTAACCTGGCTGGAGCGCAAGATCGCCGGACACATGCAGCAGCGGATGGGTCCGATGCGCGTGGGGTGGCACGGGCTGCTGCAGCCTGTAGCGGACGGAATCAAGCTCTTAACCAAAGAGGACCACATTCCGGCCGAGGCCGACCGCTTCCTGTTCAAGCTGGCGCCAATCCTGGCGCTCGCCCCGCCCTTTGTAGTGTTCGTCGCGATCCCGTTCGGCGAAAGCGTCTCGGTCCTCGGGACCGAGATCACGCTCTACGTCTCCAACATGAACGTGGCCCTCCTTTTCGTCTTCGCGGTGATCGGGATCGAGGTCTATGGCGTCATCTTCGGCGGCTGGGCCGCCAACAGCAAATACGCTGTCCTGGGCAGCCTCAGGACCTGCGCGCAGATGATCAGCTACGAGATCCCGATGGGGTTCGCGGTCATCGGCGTGGTCATGTTGGCGCAATCCATGAGTCTGCTCGAGATCGTGAGGGCACAAGCCGATCTCTGGAACATCGTCTACCAACCGGTCGGTTTCTTCGTGTTCTTCGTCGCCGGGCTGGCCGAGGCGCAGCGCATTCCCTTCGACCTGGCGGAGGCGGAAGGCGATCTGGGGGCCGGGTTCCATACCGAATACAGCGGTATTCGCTTTGCCTTCTTCATGATCAGCGAATATGCCATCGTGTTGCTGGTATCGGTCCTGGTGGTGATTCTGTTCTTCGGCGGCTGGAACGGTGTCCTGATCCCCCTGCCGCCGCTCCTCTGGTTTGCCCTCAAGGTCGCGTTCTTTGTCTATGTGTTTATCTGGTTCCGCTTCACTTTCCCCCGCTACCGCTACGACCAACTGATGGCGATCGGATGGAAAGTCTTGCTTCCTCTATCGATGGCGAACATAATCATCACCGGTATTGCTTTCGTTTAGGGGCGCCGATGTCGCGCGCACGAGACACAATTGGGACATGGATCGGTTGGGCGTTCTTCGCCGATCTAGCGAACGGCTTGGCTCTGACTTTTGGCTACATGTTTTCCAAACCCGTTACCATGCAATATCCGGATCAGGAAAAATGGTTGCCCTACCCGCGTTACCGCGGCCATCACTTCCTAAAACGCGACGAAGAGGGCGAGATCAAATGCGTGGCCTGCGAACTCTGTGCGCGGATCTGTCCCTGCGACTGCATCGAAGTCGTCCCTTACGAGGACGAAAAGGGCAACCGTCGCCCGGCAAAATTCGAAATCGACACGGCTCGGTGCCTGTTCTGCGGGCTGTGCGAGGACGCGTGCCCGGCGGATGCGATCGCGCTTGGCCAGCAGTACGAATTCTCGAGTTTTTCCTCAGCTGATCTGGTGATCGGTCGCGACGATCTGCTCGCTAAGCCGGGCAAGGCGGCAACCGGCGGCGGCGTGGTTGCCGCGCGCTTGAATACGAAGAAGGACGTGCTCGTCGAAACGAAAGAGACGCAGGGCTACAACTGGTGGCGGAATATCCGGAGAACGTGAACGCGCGCCAGCTGTCAAACCGAAGCGCTCGGATAGGAGGCTCAAATGTTTGTCGGCGAAATCATGAAGAACAAGGGTGTCGGTGTCATCGCGGTCGCTCCCGATCAGACTATGGTGGAAGTCCTGAGGCTGTTTCGCGACAACAATATCGGCTTCGTCGTCGTCAGCCAATCGAACAGCGAATACCTGGGTACGCTGTCGGAGCGGGATTGCTGCAATGCGGTGGCGGAATATGGGGCCGAGGCGGCGATGATGCGAGTCGCGGACATTATGAACCGCAATGTGGCGACCTGTTCGACACGGGATTTGCTGCCCGTCGCGATGGGGATCATGACCCAGCGGCGTACGCGTCATGTGCTGGTCATGGATGATGACGACGTTGTCGGCGTGGTTAGCATCGGTGATGTGGTTAAACACAGGCTCGACGAAGCGCAGCGCACGGAGCAGGATCTGCAGGATTACATCTGCGGGACCAGGTATCACGACGTCGCCAGCTCGATGTGAAGACGCTGGGTCAGGCAGCTTGCCGGGGGCCTTGCGGTGCCTTGGCCCCAAATCTTCAGACCCCACGCCAGATTCGATTCGGGCGGTCGACCTCAAGAGCGGCGTGCACCTTCTGGACCTCCACCGGGCATGGGTATTCGCCCCGTCGCATGAGGCTGTTGAGACGCAAGGCTCTGTAGTTTTCCGGTACGAAGACGAGGCCCTTGGGAAACCGCCTGTCGACCTTGAGCTGCGCCGTCAGTTCGCCCCGGGCGGAACGCACGACCACCTGATCGCCATCCGAAAGGCCAAGCTGCGCGGCATCCTGCGCGCTCATCGCGACGTAGGGGTCGTTGGCGACCGTATTCAGGATCTCCGACCGTTCGGAAAGATAGCCGTTGTGGAACAGGCAGTCGCCGGTGATCAGCATGAGCCGGCCGGCTGCTGTCGGGGCGGGCGGCGCCGCGAAGAACTTGGCCGGCGGTGGCGCCGACGCCACCTTGGTAAATGCGCCGTCGGCGCCAAGCCCGTCCTGCATCAACCCCTGAAAGGCCGGAACCAGCTGGGCGATCTCGTCGAAAATTTCGCCTTGTGTCGAGGGCTGCAGCGCCTGGTTGCGGAGCGCCGCGACGAAGTCGAAGATCGCCAGATTGCCTCGCGCCTCGAAACCGGGCTCACGGAATTTTCGAACCTTCTGGATCCGGCCCTCATTGTTGGTGAACGTGCCGGATTCCTCGCCGTAGCCCGCCGCAGGCAGGACGACCTCGGCCAGACCCGCCGTATCCGTGAGGAAGGTGTCCTGTACGATCAGGAGATCGGCGGCGCCAAGCGCCCGCGTCACGAAATCCCTGTCGGGATAGGCGATCAGGGGGTCGGTTCCGGCGATGTAGAGCGCGCCCATCCGCCCGCTGACGCAGAGCTCCAGGATGGCATCGAGATCCGCGCCGGGTTCAGACGGGATTTCGACGCCCCAGTTCCGTGCAAGAGTGCGCGTCGTATCATCGGTGACTGCCTGCAGCCCCGGCAGAGCCGCCGGCAGAACCCCCATGTCCCAGGCGCCCATCTGGTTGGCACGGTCAAAGAGGAACTGCATCGCCGGAGCCTTGCCGAGCAGGCGGAGAACCTGCAGAAGATTGTTGAGTTGCTGCAGTGTCGCGCGCGCTTCGGGTGATCTCAGGAGGTCGACGCTAACAAGCACGGTGACGCTTCGGCCTTCCTTCAGTGCGGTCGCCAGACGATCCGGCCCGTCACTGCCGGTATTCACCGCCGGTCCTCCGATTGTCGCTTCGATGGTCGCAAAAACGTCGCCCGGCAAGGCCTCACCAGCCGCCGCCATGAGCTCGGCTACCACCGCCGCAAGGCTCGCCGCTTCTCCGCCCGGCGGCACGCGAACCACCACCCGGGCATCGGCGTCCAGGCGGGATGGCCGCGGCGAGAGCATCAGCAATCCGGTCTGCCGTCGCCGCGCGCCGTCCCGCAGCAGGTATTCGGTGACCGGGTTCTCCTCGGTCACGTTGCCGCCAACGACGAGCACGCAGTCGCTGGCGATCACTTCGTCCAGCGGCGCGCGGCTGTAGAAGCCTGCCACCAAGGGACCGAGCGTATCGAAGGGCGTGGACCAGCGCGTCGAACAGTCGATGTTGTTGGTCCGGAACACCGTCCGCATCAGCTTCTGGAACTGATAAAGCACCTCGTTGGGCAGGCGCGGCGAGGCCAGCCCACCGGCAGCCTTGCTCTCGACGGCCGACAGCCGCCGGCGCAGATAGTCTCCCGCTTCGTCCCAGGAAACCGGCATCAGGGCGCCGTCACGACGGATCATCGGCCGCTTGATCCGGTCCCGGCTCGTGACGAAATCGAGGCCGAAGCGTCCCCGCACGCAGAGCGTTTCGCGGTTGACGCCCTCGTTCCACTTCGAGCGCACCCGCATGAACTCGCCCTTGCGCGTACCCACCGTCAGCTGGCAACCGGTGCCGCAGTGCGGGCAGATCGTATCGGTCTCGGCCAGATCCCAGGGCCGCGCCTTGTAGCGATAGGGGAAGCTCATCAGCGCGCCGACCGGGCAGACCTCGACGCAATTGCCGCACTGGTCGCAACTCGCGAGGCTGCCCTCGAAGCCGGTCACGGCGGTGTCCATGCCTTTTTCAATGGTGCCCAGGGCGACTGCGCCGACTACCTCCTCGCACATCCGGACGCAGCGTTGGCACTGGATGCAGCGGTTGACATTCATGATGATGACCGGGCTGAGACGGATGTCCTCGGAGTGGAACACACGTTTGGCATCGCGAAACTGGCTTTCGCGAGGCCCGTAGGCCATCACCAGGTCCTGAAGCTCGCACTCGCCACCCTTGTCGCAGATCGGGCAGTCGAGGGGATGGTTGGCAAGCAGCATGTCGAGCATAGATGAGCGTGTTTCATCGATCAGCGGCGTGTTCGCCCGCACCACCATGCCGTCAACGACCGCTGTGGCGCATGCTGGTTGCAGCCGCCGCAGCCCCTCGATCTCCACCAGGCACATGCGACAGGAGGCCAGCGGCGGCAGGCGCTTCAGATAGCAGAAGGTCGGGATGTCGATGCCCAAACGCTCGGCGGCCTGAAGCACCGTAGAGCCCGCCTCCACTTCCAGCGTTTGATCATTTATCGTGATGCTAACCATAGCTTCCTCTCGGCCTTCTGCGCACACACCTCAGTGAAACGGACACCTGCGCTCCTCGATATGGGCGACGAATTCATGCTCGAAATGCTCCAGCGCGGCCCGCAAGCCCATGGCCGCCCCGTCGCCCAGAGCGCAGAACGTGTTGCCGAAAATGCCCTTGCAGAGCGTCTTCAGCTGTTCCAGATCGCCCGGCGCGCCCTGGCCCGCTTCGATCCGGCGCAGCACTTTCACGGCCCAGTTCAGCCCCTCGCGGCAAGGGGTGCACTTGCCGCAGGACTCGTGGTGGAAGAACTCGATGATCCGCGTCGCGACCTTGACCATGCAGGTCGAGTCGTCGATCACGATCACCCCGGCCGAGCCGAGCATGGAGCCGACAGCGGACAGCGAGTCGAAGTCCATTCCCACGTCCAGACCGCGCTCCGGGATCACCGGCGCCGAGACCCCGCCGGGGATCACCGCCTTGATCTTGCGCCCCGGCAGCGGCCCGCCGGCATACTCCTCGACCAGTTCACGCAACTGTATGCCCATCGGCAACTCGTAGAGGCCGGGTTTGCGCACCTGCCCGCTGAGGCAGTAGAGCTTCGGACCGGGGCTCTTCACCGGGCCGATGCCGCGGAACCACTCAAACCCCCGCACGACGATATGCGGCACGCAGACGAGCGTCTCGACGTTGTTGATCACGGTCGGGCTGGCGTAGAGCCCCTCGACCGCCGGAAACGGCGGTTTCAGACGCGGCTGTGCCCGCTTGCCTTCGAGCGAATCGAGCATCGCGGTCTCCTCGCCGCAGATATAGGCGCCGGCGCCGCAATGAATGTGCACGATGAAACTGAAATCCGAACCCAGAATTCGCCGTCCCAGATAACCCTTTGCATGTGCCTCCCCGATCGCCTGCTCCAGCCGATGGATCGCCAGCACGTATTCCCCACGGATGTAGACATAGGCAGTTTCCGCTCCAATCGCGTAGGCGCTGATCGCCATGCCCTCGATCAGTTGGTGCGGGTCACGCTCCATGAGGATCCGGTCCTTGAAGGTGCCCGGCTCACCCTCATCGGCGTTGCAGCAGAGATATTTCGGCTTGCCGGCGCGTTTCGGCACGAAGCTCCATTTCATGCCCGTCGGGAATCCGGCCCCGCCGCGGCCGCGCAGGTTCGATGACTTGACGATATCGATGATTTCGTCGGGCGTGTGTTCCCCAAGGGCCTTGGCCAGCGCCCGGTAGCCGCCGCCGGCCTCATAGTTCGCAAGCAGATGACCATCCGGCGCGTCCACGTTTCTGAGAAGAACCGGTTCGAACATGGCGCTACTCTCCCGGCGGTGCTGCGGGGGCGAGAACGGGACCAGTCGCTTGCCGCGCCACTGCCCTCAGCCTGTCCAGCAGAGCGTCGACCCGCGCAAAGTCGAGGTCGCCGTGATAATCGTCGCCGACTTGCATCACCGGAGCCATCTCGCAAGCACCCAGGCATTCGACGGTCGAAAGCGTGAACAGCCCCTCGGGAGTCGTGCCGCCCTTCGTTATCCCCAGCATTGCCTCGAGGTGCTTCAGCAACGCCTCGGATCCACGCAGCATGCACGATACATTGTCGCAGAGTTGCAGATGAAACATCCCAACCGGCTCGGTATGGAAGAGAGTGTAGAAAGTCGCCAGCTCGTAAACCCAGATCCGCTCGACGTTGAGGATGTCGGCGACTTCTTCCAATACCGGGCCGGGCAGATGGCCATGTTCCTTCTGCGCGATCAGAAGTGCCGGCATGATTGCTGAGCGCTGGTCCGGATACCGCGCCGCCGCCGCTTCGATCTTTTCGCGCATGTTCATCGCGTCCAAATCCCCTGCTACTTGTCCACCTCGGCCATCACCGGGTCGAGACTGCCCAGCACGGCGATCACGTCCGCCAGATAATGCGCATTACTCGTCCCGAACAGTCCCTGAAGGTTGACGAACGACGGTGCCCGCACCTTCATACGGAACGGTTTTTCCGACCCGTCGCTGATGATATAAAACCCGAGCTCGCCCTTTGGTGCCTCTATTGCCGAATAGACCTCGCCCTTGGGTACCTTGAAGCCATAGGCCGATAGGTCGAAGTGCTGGATCAGCGCCTCCATCGAGCAATGGACCTTGTCCTTGTCCACGGGGAAAGCGATCGTCGGCATGTCGATCTGGAACGCCCCCCCGGGCATCTGGTCGAGGCATTGTTCGATGATCCGGACGCTCTCGCGCATCTCTTCGACCCGGCATTGCCAGCGCGCGTAGCAATCGCCCTCGTCGCGGATGATGACGTTGAAGTCGAGCCGGTCATAGATCTCGTAGGGATCATCGCGGCGAATGTCCCAATCAACGCCTGAGGCCCGCAGATTCGGGCCGCTCAGGCCAAGATCGATACCATCCTCGGCGGAGATCACGCCGATCCCCTGCGTGCGCTTCAGGAACACGCGATTCTTCTCAAGCAGCCGCTCGTAGTCGCGAATCCGGTTCGGAAAGATGTCGCAGAATTCCCTGATCTTGGCGAGGCACCCGTCAGGCAGGTCCTCGCGCACGCCGCCGACCCGGCAGAAGGACGTATGCATGCGCGCGCCGGTGATCATTTCCATAAGATCCATGATCATTTCGCGCTCGCGCATGGCATAAAGCAACGCAGTCATTGCACCCAGGTCCATCGGCAGCGCTCCGGTGATCAGGACATGGCCGGAGATCCGTGCCAACTCGGCCATCAGCACGCGGATATACTGCGCTCGGATCGGCGCTTTGATGCCGAGGAGCTTCTCCACCGCCAGCGCGAAGGCCAGGTTGTTCGACGGCGGGCAAAGGTAGTCGAGGCGGTCCGTCAGCGGGAAAATCTGGGTGTAGGTGAAACTCTCGGCCAATTTTTCTGTGCCGCGGTGGAGGTAGCCGATATGTGGATCTACGCGTGTGACATACTCGCCGTCCAGCTCGAGGACGAGCCGCAGCACCCCATGCGTGCTGGGATGCTGGGGGCCGAGATTGAGAAGCACCTCCTTGGTGTTGAGCGCTTCGCCTTCCGGCCTGCTCAATTCCGTGACTTCGGTCATTTCAGGTTCCCGGGGTAGAGCGGCCTCCCTTTATGGAATGTTCCTGGTGGCAAGATCCGGCAGCGTCGGCGGCGGACCTTCGGCACCGAAGGGGTTCAACTTGTCTTTGTAGCCCCGCAAGGGAAAGTCCTTGCGCTGGGGAAAGCCCTCGAACCCTTCCCACATGTAGATCCGGCGCAGATCGGGGTGGCCCTCGAACCTTATCCCATACATGTCCCACGCTTCGCGCTCATGCCAATTGGCGGTCCGCCAGACACCCGTAACCGACGGAACCCGCGGCGGATCGCCAAGGCGGCACTTGATGCGAACGCGCCATTTGTTCGGCAGCGAATAGAGGTGGTATACGGCCTCGTAGCGCGGCGCCTCGGGGTAATGATCGACGCCGCAGATGTCTGACAGGAAATTGAACCGCAGAGCCGGGTGCTCCTTTAGAAACTGGCAAAGCTCAACGATCATTTCCGGCGGAACCGCGAAGGCATGGACACCATGAGCAAAGCCAAGATCGTCGATTGCCTCGCCGAATCGCTCCGCAATCGGACCGCGGTTGAGGGGCGTCTCTACGCTCATGACACCGCGACCCGGTCTAGAGGAGTCCCCGCCAGCGCCCGAGATTTGTTGATCTTCTCCTGAAGCAGAAGGAAGCCATGCATCAGCGCCTCGGGCCGCGGCGGACAGCCGGGCACATGCACATCCACGGGCACGAAGGTTTCTGCCCCTTGTACCACGGCGTAGGTGTTGTAGACCCCGCCCGAGATAGCGCAGGTGCCCATCGCGATAACCCAGCGCGGCTCCGGCATCTGGTCATAGAGCCTGCGCACGACCGGAGCGAATTTTCGCGTCACCGTGCCGGCGATGATCATCACGTCGGACTGGCGCGGCGATGGTCGGAACACCACGCCGAACCGGTCGAGATCGTAGCGTGCACAACCGGCGGAGATCATCTCGATGGCACAGCAGGCAATACCGAAGGTCTCGGGCCACAGAGCCGATTTTCGGCTCCAGTTGATAACACTCTCGGCCGTGGTGAACAGCACGCTGTCGCGGATCGCATTGTTTACGCCTCCCATTCCAGCGCTCCCTTCAGCCAGGCGTAGGCGAAGCCCACGAGCAGCAGCAATATGAAGACGAACATCTCGACATAACCGACCAGCCCGATGTCTTTCAGGACGACGGCCCAGGGAAAGAGGAACATCGTTTCGACATCAAAGACCACCAACAGGATCGCAAGTATAAAGAATTGCACCCTGAAACGGCCCCCGGCGGCCTCGCCAGCTGGGTCCATCCCGCATTCATAAGGCATGTTCTTTTCAGGATAGGGATTGGACGGGCGCAGGAGCGAGGAGACAAACAGCGTTACCCCTGCCACCAGAACAATTCCGGCGGCCATGACAAGAACCGGGAGGAACTCCGTTGCAGCCATATCGCTTTGCCCCGGTCACCCACCAAAGGGCTTTCCTCAGGTCGCGCCGCCGACCATTCGGGACCGGCAATGCGTCGCTCAGGGAAGGGACTTGGGCTATCCTTTCTTTAACAGCCAGTCTATTCCGTCGGGCGGATCAATGCAAATCCAATAGATCAGTCGCCAAAAACCGAATATTGGGCAAGCCTCAGAAACCACGCCGGAAATAGGCCAATGCCGATGGTGCCCAAGGCGGTGAAGGCGAGCGTGGTGCGCACCATGGGCGTCAGCGCCGGGTCGAACACCCTCTCCGGCTCGCGCATGTAGATCACCATGACAATGCGAATGTAAAAATAGGCTGCGACGGCGCTCAGCAGCACTGCTATCACCGCCAGCATGACAAAACCTCGCTCGACGAGCGCGACAAGCACGTAGAACTTAGCGAAGAACCCGGCGGTCGGCGGAATGCCGGCGAGCGAGAACAGATAGAGCAGCATCAGAAGCGCGAGCCCGGGATGAGACTTGGCGAAGCCCGCATAGTCGTCGATGACCTCGCCCGAGAAATCGCCGTTCCGCATCATGATCACGGCGGCGAAAATGCCGAGATTCATGAAAGAGTAGATCAACAGGTAGAGCATCACGCTGGCGATTCCATCGGCACCGCCGGCCACTACGCCGAAGATGGCGAAACCGGCATGGGCGATGCTGGAATAGGCGAGCAGGCGCTTGAAATTATCCTGCACCAGCGCGACGAAACTACCGAGCGCCATTGTAACCACCGCAATGACGGCGACGATGATCCAGACGTTTGAGGCTGCGACCAGCGGGTTGAGAAACACCCGCAGGATGACCGCGAAACCAGCAGCCTTGGCGCCGACCGACATGAAGGCGGTGATCGTCGTCGGCGCGCCTTCATAGACGTCTGGCACCCACATGTGAAACGGCACCGCGCCGACCTTGAAGACCAGCCCTGCGACGATGAAGACCACAGCCAGCAGCAATCCGGGATCAAGCGGATCGCCAGTCACCGCCGCAGTCATCCCGTCCAGTTGCGTCGTACCGGTGAGCCCGTAAATCAGCGAAACGCCGTAGAGGAAAATCCCGGTCGAAACCGCCCCAAGAATCACGTATTTTAGCGCGGCTTCGTTCGACCGCCGCTCTCGCCGCAGGAAGCCGGTCAGCACATAGGTGCACAGCACCATCAGTTCGAGACCGACATAGATCGATAGCAGATCGATCGCCGAGGCCATGATCATCATTCCCGACAGGGCGAAGAGTATCAGGACATAGTATTCGCTGCTTCCGATCCCTTCGATTTCGGCATATTTCCGCGAGAGGAGGAATGTCAGAACAGTGGCTAAGTAGAATACGAACTTGAAGAAGACCGCGAAGCGGTCGGCGACGAACATGCCTGTGTAGGCCGGCCGCACCTCGCTCGCCAGCATGAGTGTCCCCAAGGCGGCCATCAGCACGATCGCGACGGAAGCCCAGACGAGCAAATGTTCCTGCCCCTTGCGCACAAACTGTCCCAGGATCAGCAGGATGCAGGCGCCGATGATCACCACAATCTCGGGCACGCTTGCGAGAGCGGACTGGAAAAGTGCTGCGGCGGTCATTGGCCGCTCCCTTTGTGCACCTGCGTCAGCAGATGCTTCACCGAGGCGTCGATGATGTTGAGAAAGGGTTTTGGATAGAGCCCGATCCAAACCACGAGGACGGCCAGCGGCAGAATCGCAACCATCTCGCGGGTGTTGACGTCGCGTATCTTAAACCGGGCGCCGACGCTGGCTGGACCAAGCGCGACTTTCCTATACATGCCAAGCAGATAAGCCGCGCCCAGCAATGCACCCAAAACAGCCGCCACGCCGGCGGCCAGGTTGGCCGCAAACCCGCCCGATAGCACAAGCAACTCGCCCACGAACGAATTCGTTCCCGGCAGCGCCATCGAAGACAAGGTAAACAGCGCCAGAAACGTGGTATAGATTGGCGCCGCCTTCATCAGGCCGCCATAGTCGGCAATGCTGCGCGTATGTGTCCGCTCGTAGATCAGGCCGACGAACAGGAACAACGCGCCGGTTGTTACCCCATGATTGAACATTTGCAGGATGGCGCCCTCAAGACCGCGGAGGTTCAGCGCAAAAATCCCGAGCGTCACGAAGCCCATGTGACTAATGCTGGAATAGGCTACCAGCTTCTTCAGGTCGTCCTGTGCCAGCGCAAGCAACCCGCCATAGACGATTGCAAGCGCCGAAAGCCAAAGCATCGGCGTCGAATAATACACTGATGCCTCCGGCAGCATCGGCAGCGAGAACCGCAGGAAGCCATAAGCGCCCATCTTCAGGAGCACTCCGGCGAGAATGATGCTGCCGGCCGTCGGCGCCTGTACATGGGCGTCCGGCAGCCAAGTATGGACTGGAACCATCGGCACCTTGACCGCAAAGGCGATCAGGAAGGCGATGAACAGCCAGGACTGGACCCGGAAAGGCAAATCTTGCGCTGTCAAGGCGAGGATGTCGAAGGTCTCGCCGCCGTGGAAGTAGAGCACGATGACACCGATCAGGAACAACAGGCTGCCCGCCAGCGTGTAGAGGAAGAACTTGAACGCCGCATAGACCCGGCCTTCGCCGCCCCAGATGCCGATGATCAGGTACATCGGGATCAGCATCGCCTCCCAGAAGACGTAGAACAGGAACAGGTCGAGCGCGCAAAACACTCCGAGCATCAGCGCCTGCATGACCAGCAGACTGACCATGAACGACTTCACCTTGTGGTCGATCGCGACCCATGAGGCGAGCACACAGATCAGGCCCAACAGCGCTGTCAAGAACACGAAGGGCGCGCTTATCCCGTCGATGCCAAGCGCATATGTGATCCCGAGCGCGGGAACCCACAGCCGCGTCTCGGTGAACTGCATCTCGTGGGTCGTAGTGTCAAAGCCTGCCAGCATGGCGACGCAGGAAAGAAGGTCGATGACGGTGACGCCCAGTGCAGTCCATCGCACCGCATCGTCGCTGCGAAGAAGCATCAGAACCGCTGCGCCGACGACGGGCGTGAAGACGATGAGACTGAGTAGCGGGAACTCCATCGCACCTCCTAGCGCCACGCCACGGCAAAGACGACGGTTGCTGCGATCACACCGACAATCATTGCCAGCACGTAATGGGTCACAACGCCGGTCTGGAGCCGCCGCAAAGCTCCGCCGCCGCGCAGGATCAAACGAGCGACGCCGTTCACAACGGCGTCCACGCCGGTGAGATCGACCCGCATCCCGACGCGTGCCGCCCCGCGCAGGAAGGGCAGCGCCGTGGTCTCGGACACGTCGCTCACCGCTTTCTCGTAGCGCGCCAGTGGTTTTTCGGCGATCCACATGAACACCCGGGCGCCCTTGCGATAGAACCAGTCGGTGTCAAGGCTGATCGTGTTTTCGGGGTCGAGAGACCTGAGGAACAGCACGAATCCTAGTGCGGTGAACATCAGCACGCCAAGGCTCTCGGTGACATGGACGCCCGTGTACGGTTGGAAGTCGACCGGATAAGGCAGCAAAGCGTAAAGCAACTGGGGGAACACCCCGATCACGATGCAAAGCACCGCCGCCATGCCCATAGCAACCAGCATGTTGCGAGGAGGTTCCCGCGCCTCCAGCCCCCGATCCGTTCCGAAGAACATGTAGTACGGGAGCTTGAGCCCGGTGTGCAAGAAAGTCCCTGACGACGCCATCGTCAGCGCCAGAACCACCATCGCGCGGTGATCCTGTCCGGCGGCGGCCACCACCATTGACTTCGTGACGAATCCTGAGAAGAACGGAAATGCCGAAATCGCGAAGGCTCCAATCATGTAGAGGGCCACGGTCAGCGGCATGGTTTTGTAGAGCCCGCCAAGCTCGGTGAGCTTGCGCCGCCCCGTGACGTAGATCACCGCTCCTGCGCCCATAAAGAGGAGCGCCTTGTAGAGGATATGCGCGAAGGCATGCCCGGTGGCCCCATTCACTGCCATCTCGGTCCCGATGCCGACGCCCACGACCATGTAGCCCACTTGGCTGACGATGTGATAGGCGAGCAGCCGTCGGCAGTCGTTCTCCAGCACCGCGTAGATCACGCCGTAGAGCGCCATCGCAGTGCCCAGCCAAACGAGAAGCTCGGTGCCCGGAAACGCACGGGCCAGCACATAGACGGCGGTCTTGGTGGTGAAGGCGCTCATGAACACCGCGCCGGTGACGGTCGCTTCCGGGTAAGCATCGGTCAGCCAGGCGTTGAGCGGAGGCACGGCGGCATTGAGCAGGAAGCCGGCCAGGATGAGGTAGGCCGCAATGCCCATCACGCCCTCGATGGGGCCGAAGAGAAGCGAACCTGAGGCGAACCCGTGGAGAATGACGCCACCGAGCAGAACGACGCCGCCGGTGATGTGAACCATGAGGTAGCGGAAGCCGGCGGCGACCGCCTGCCGACCGCCCTGGGCGAAGACCAGATAGGCAGAGGCAAACGCCATGCCTTCCCAAAAAAGGTAAAGGGTCAGGTAGTCGCCGGCGAAAACCACGCCAAGCGCGCTGCCGACGTAGACGAACGCAGCGACGTGCTGGCCGGCGCGCGTCAGGTGCAGCGCGTAGACCATTCCGACCAGCGCCATGATGGTGAAAACGGTGGCGAACACGATGCTCAGCTTGTCCACTTTCGCGATCATGATTTCCTGCCCGAAAAACTGCGCCGCGCCGTAGCTGCCTGGCTGCATCGCGAGCACGGCCAGGATCGCAAGTAGCGGGATCAGCAGCAGATAGGCCTTGCGGATTGCGCCCTTCAGGAGGGGGATTGGCAGGGCGCCGAGAATGAACAGCAGGGCGGGATGGACGAAGTCAGTCATAATGGTCCTCGCGCCGCATGAGCCCACCCTGATGGCCGAGGAACTTGGAAACGAAAATCAGCAGCACGCATGACAAGAAGCCGTAGGCGGCCGACCAGCCCGGAAGCCAATCCCACATGTATTCGGCGTGTTCGCGAGAGACCAGCAAGTCGGCGATGACGATCAGAACAAGCACCAGATAGAACAGCCGGCGCCGCTGGTTCGCAAATTCTTCTTCACCAAAGAAACCGACCACGCGCTTGATCATCTGACAACTCCTTCCGCCAAGGTGAGGAAATAGTCGGGGAAGATGCCCATCGACAACGACAGGACGGCGGTCGCAACCAGCGGGATCGTCATCAGTGGAATTTCACGGATCACCGTCGCCGGGCTCTCCTGCGCCTCCGTCCCGAAAAAGGCGACATAGCTGACCGGCAGGAAGTACGCGGCGTTCAGAACCGAGCTCGCCAGAAGCACGATCAGGAACGCGATTTCTCCCGCCTCTACCGAGCCCCACGCCAGATACCACTTGCTGACGAAGCCCCCGGTCGGTGGCACCCCAATCATGCTGAGCGAGCCGACGAAGAAAGCGCCCATCGTCCAGGGCAGTCTCCGGCCGATACCTGCCATGTCGCTGATGTTGCGCTTGCCAGACGCGCAATAGATCGACCCCGCGCAAAAAAAGAGCGTGATCTTGGAGAACGCATGAGCCGCAATGTGGATGATCCCGCCGACCATCGCAACCGGCGACAGCAGGACCGCGCCGAGCAGGATGTATGAGAGTTGGCTGACCGTGGAATAGGCGAGCCGTGCCTTTAGGTCGTCTCGCGTCAGGGCGTAGACGGACGCCATCAGGATTGTGAACGAGACCAGATAAGCCGTGGCGATGCCCAGCCCCAACCCGTCCACCAGACCCGTGCCGAAAACATGGAACACCACCCGCAGTACGCAGAACACGCCCATTTTTACCACGGCCACCGCATGCAGGAGTGCACTGACGGGTGTCGGCGCCACCATCGCGGCAGGCAGCCAGGCATGCATCGGCATCACCGCAGCCTTGGCGAACCCGAAGAGGTAGCAGAAATAGACGACCGTCAGCATCGGCGCCGAGGCATCGACCCGCGAGAGCAGCCCTCCCGCCATAAAATCGAGCGACCCCGCAATGTGGTAGGTCAACGCCAGCGCGGCGAGAAGCACGCTTTTCGACGCGCCCATTAAATAGACGAGATACTTGCGGCTGCCCCTCCATCCCTCTTCGTCCTCGTGGTGGTAAACGAGCGGATAGGTCACGAGGCTGAGTATCTCGTAGAAGATCACCAGCGTGAACAGATTGGCGGCGAAGGCACCTCCCACCGCCGCCGCAAGGCTGGTGGCGAAACAAGCGAAGAACCGGGTCTGCGCATGTTCGTTCAAATGCCGCATGTAGCCGATGGAATAGATGGCCGCCACGATCCACAAAAGCGACGAGACGGTGGCAAATACCATGCCGAGCGCATCGACCCGGAAAGCGAAGTCAATGCCAGGCAAAATCTCGAACAGGCGCAAATCGACCGTGCCGCCCGCCAGCACCGTGGGCGCCATCGAGGCGACTATTGCGAACATGGCGACCGCAGCCAACGGCGAGACGACATCGCGGAGTTTCTCGCGGTTGTTCAAAAGGAGAATCGCAAAGGCGGCCAGGCCTGCGACGGCGACGGCGAGCAGCGGCCGGATCGACATCACCGGGTCCAAGCCGCTATCCTTTCATCATGGTCACTTCGTCGACCTTGAGGGTGGATTTATTCCTCACAAGGGCGACCAAGATACCGAGAGCGACGGCAACCTCCGCCGCAGTGATTGCGATGACGAAGATCGCGAAGATCTGCCCGCGGAAATCGCCGAAGTAACGCCCGAAAGCAATGAAATTGATATTGACGGAGTTAAGCAGCAGTTCGAGCGACATCAGCACGACCAGAATATTGCGCCTGAGCAATACGCCTGCTGCTCCGATCACGAACAGGATCACTCCGAACAATATGTACCACGAGAGAGGCACCATCACCCCTGCTCCTTGCGCGCCAGCACGATGGCGCCGACCAGAGCTGCCAGCAGGATGACGGAGGCGACTTCAAACGGCAGCAGATAGTCGGCGAAAAGTGTCGTACTGAGTTGCCTGACCTGATCTCCACCTGCCGTCGCGGCGGGCTCCATGACCGAAAAGCGGTCGCTCCAGAGCACGAGGACAAGCATCTCGACCCCAAGCAGGAAGAGGAGCACCAGAGCCGGCAGGTTGCCGCCCGGCACGAAGCGTTGCAACACCGCTTCGCGCACATCGATCATCATGATTACGAACAGGAACAGGACCATGATCGCGCCGACATAGACGAAGATCTGGATGACCGCGAGAAACGGCGCCTCGAGCAGGACGAAGACTGCGGAGATCTGCAGGAAACACGCCATCAGCGCCAATGCGCTGTGAACCGGATTCCGCGCCACGACCACCGTCAGGGCCGTGATCACGGCCACCGTAGCGAACAGAAGAAAGAACCCCTGATCCATCGACCCCGACCCTCCGACGCAAACCGTCACTCGGCGCGAGACGGCCGGATTTGAGATAGCGCCGCACTCACAAATTGTGCCCTAATATCGGATATTTCACAAGATTATTGTCATGGTCGAGACAGAGCCAGGGGCGGCCCGCATGGGGCGAGGTCCGATCTTTGATAAACATAGCGAGCGTCGGTGAGATTCAGTGTGGCTCTTGGGGAGTGGGACCAAGAACTGTTCAAAATCAATGGTAGCTGTGAGATCGGGGAGCTTGGCACCTTTCTGGCCGGAAGGAAGGCACGTCGAACTTGCCACATTCTGCTGCGCCTGTCTGACCGGCGAACGCATGCTGCAGCGGGCACGGTTCGCGGCCGGAGAGACGGTCCTGGTCACCGGCGCGTCCGGCGGTGTCGGCTCCTATCCAGCTCTCTCGCGCCCGCGGCGCTGTGCTGATCGCAGTGACGGGAGCCGGCAAAGAACAGGCAATGCCCGATATCGGCGCGGGGCCGTGGTGACGCGTCGTGGCCGCGATCTCGTCGACGCAGTGCGGAAGTCCGCGAACGGGCTACCGGTCGACGACGTCGCCGATCTGGTTGGCGGAGTGATTCTTAGTGGCCTCCTCAAAGTCCTCGGCCCGAAAGCCGATATACCCCAACGGGCACCATCGCCCGGCCCTGTCGTCCAACTCGACCCGTTGGAGACCTGAAACAGCTCGAACTGCATGGATCGAGCCCCGGCAGCCGTGCCATTCCGCCGACTGGATCCGCTCGCTCGTCGGCGACCGGCTGCCGGGACACGCAGGCACTACTCAGTCGAAAACCGCTTCGAGACGGCCGCGGTTGACCACATGCTGGTCACCGGCGCGATCACCGCGTCAGCAGACACGGCCTGACAACACGTGGGATGATGCCACAATCGCTACAAGTCCTAATGTGTTTCTGACAACAGCGATCAGGCGCAACGGAGCGCCAGTTGAAAAGGAAACGACCGCTACGGGCATGGTGCGCGGCTCGGTATCGTTCCTATGACGCCAAGAACAACGCCTATCGCTCTTTTGGCGGCCGGTGGCGAACCCGCCGTTCACCTCACATTTGATACCTCATGCTCCCTCGATCGCCCGCAAGAGTTATTTCGAGAATTCGGACCAACGTCACCTGCCCTTCGGGAGGACAAATTCAGCGTTGGGAGAAAGCCGAAGCGAACAATGCGGGGCATCGCAGAAGGCGCTGGTCCCGATGCTCGCGCGGTTTTGCGAACCGTGCTGACGGATTGCTCGGTCGGCTGCTGACATTGGGCGGTGCTGTGCTGATCGCCCGTAGGTCTTGCCTTGCGAGGGAGTATCGTCCTCGATACGGCGTCGTGACCGACCATATCTTAACCCCGTATTAGACCTGCCTTGTTAACGTGTCGCTTGCAGCGCCTTGCGGGCATGATGCCATTCTGCAGTGCCCGGTTCGGGAACATGTCGACGTGCTAAGGGCGAGGATTCCAGCAAGTGCATAAAAACGTCTTTTCGGAGGGCCGCCGTAGGCAGCTACAAGTCGTTTCCGTCGCAACGGTTTTTGTCGTCGTCGCGGCAGTGCTGGCAGGCCTGGTCGCCGGCTCAATCAATACCCTCACAGCCACGGCCGACGCGATCGACGACGGACGTGCAAGGCATGCCGCTGCCGGAGCGCTGCAATCTCTTCGCAAACAACTGGGCGCGACGGTTCGCGATAACGCCTATTGGGACGACGCGTTTGAACAGGTCAACTCTGACGGCCGAGTGGGCTGGACCGTCGAGAACTGGGGCTCAACGAGCGCCGACTACCCACTTTACGATACAGCGATCGTCGTCGACAGCCGCAACGTGCCGGTTATCGCGTATCGCAACGGAACGCCGATGAATGTTGCGCCTGCACAATTCTTTAACAATTTCGAACTTCTGTTGAAGGCTGCAAGGCGCGCTGGCCCGACTGATCCGATACCCGTGCACTTCGTCCACTCGCCGGCGGGGGCAGCCCTGATCGGAGCGGCCGCCATCCAGCCGTTTGCGCGTGACTCCACCATAAAGTCCGAAGACCTTTCTGTGCTGGTATTTGCCAAACACATCACACCAGCGGTGGTCGCCGAAGTTTCGAAAAGCTTTGGCATCGAAGGTCTCAGTCTCGACCCGCATCCTGTTGCGGGACGGTTGGAGGCAATCCTCACGGACGTGGAGGGTGACAAGGTGGCCGCGTTCACCTGGCCCTCGCAGGCCCCGGGGACGAAGAGCTACGCGATGGTCGCCAGCGGCCTGCGGGCTGCAGGCGCAGTCCTCGTGATTTTCCTGTGCGGTATCGCTATCGTCGGAGTTGTTACCGTCCGCAATTTGAAAGCCAGTGAAAGTCGCGCTCGCTCAAGGGCTTTGCGTGATGCGCTTACTGGGCTGTTGAATCGGGCGGGTCTGCTCGAGAGCATTGCCGACACATCGGCTGAGGCGAATTCGAATAACGCCGACATCAAGCTTCACTTTATCGATCTCGATGGTTTCAAGGGGATTAATGATGCATGGGGACATCATGTTGGCGACGAACTCATCGTCGCGGTCGCGCACCGCCTGACGGAAACCCTTCCGGAGACTGCGATCATTGCCCGATTGGGCGGCGACGAGTTCGCTGTTGTCACCGTAGAAGATCCTAGCCTCCCCGCATCCGATGTTGGCCATCGCATTCAGGTTGCGCTGAAAAAGGTATTTGAGATCGGCGGCCGCACGATCGAAATTGGCGCGAGTGTCGGGGTGGCAATCTCCCCATCGGGCAAGATTGAGACGGTCGAACTTATCCGTCGCGCCGATATCGCGCTCTATCGTGCCAAGGATCTTGGTCGAGGTGTCACAGTTGATTTCGAGGCCGGCTTTGATGATGATACCAACAGACAGGCAGTCCTCGAAGCACAGTTGCGGACGACTTTGGAGACCGGCGGCATCGATGTTTCGTTCCAGCCACTTGTCGACGCGAAATCGGGTTCAATTTGTGCCGTGGAAGCACTGGCGCGCTGGATCACAGATGGTGGAGACAACATTGCTCCCGACGTCTTCATTCCGCTGGCTGAGCGGTCGGGCTTGATCGACCAACTGGGCCTGCAGGTTTTGAGGAAGTCTCTTCAGGCGGCCGCCGCTTGGCCTGCCATTGACCTGGCGGTCAATGTCTCGCCGCTTCAGCTCAAGAACCCCAGGTTCGTAAAGCAGGTCATCGATGCATTACAGGCGGCCGACTTCGAGCCAAGCCGTTTGAGTATCGAACTGACGGAAGGAGTTCTGATCTCCAACCCAGAACAGGCACGCCGCGCCATTGACGGCCTCAAAGCAAAGGGGATAAAAATTGCGCTGGATGATTTTGGATCGGGGTTTGCGAGTATCGGTACGCTGCGCCAGTTCGGCTTCAACCGCATGAAGGTTGATCGCTCGCTAATCGCTGCCCTCGACCACGATCAGAACGCCGGAGCCGTGTTACACGCGACGATCGCACTAGCGAATGCGCTCGACATTCCTGTCACCGCAGAGGGGATAGAAACCGAAGCACAGGCCGAGGTCCTCAGGGGGTCTGGTTGCGACGCGCTGCAGGGACACTTGTTCAGCAGACCCGTTAGCGCCGAGCAAATCACGGAAGCATATTTCGTCAACAGCAGCCGCGCCCCCCGCGAAGACCGATCCGCCGCATAGCTCGGCATGACTGCTGCCCTCAGCACGGATGTCCCTGTCGCTGCGGGCTGGCCGCACACCATTTTGATGGCGTCACTCGGCGGCCGCTTTACGCCACCCAGACGGGCAGCGTTCCCAGAAGCCTTGTATTCTCAACGACCCGACGACGGCGATCCGGTTCTTCGTCACCCGCGGATACTCATTACCGCCTTAAGTGTCCGCTTAACGCGGACGAACGATTAGCGACCTTCAAGCCATTCATCCAGCATCCGCCTGATGGCTCGGCCTGCCGGCACTTCGCGCGTAAAAGCCCACCACGTATGGGCACCCTGCCATAGAGCGGCCATCTGCCAGCCCAGCCGTTTCGCTTCCATGGGGTCATCAGACAGACGACGGCCCAATGCATTGGCCAGCTCGCGACCCCAAGCAGCTCCACGGGCGCGCAGTTTGGGGTTCCGAATGCCTTCCCTCAGGAGGAGTAGCCCGTCGGTTGCATTCCTTTCGGCGGTTTCGGGAGCAGTAAGTCGCATGAGCAAGTTTACAGCGCCCTCTGCCGTCAATGCTTCTTCGACATCAACAGCAGCCGTTTCGGCCTCAAGCCGGTCCCAAGCACGTAGCAGGATAGCTTCTACAGGGTCTCCCGATCGCCAGGGGAAGGCCGCAGGCTTTTGCACCACGCGCGAAGGTGAGCGCGAAGAGTGCGCAACTAACCTCGCGTCAGCTTCTTCCGGAACACTAGCTTCCCGGTAGCGCTGGCACGGACCTCAGGGCTGGAGCGACGGCCATGCCAGCGCCTCCGCGGCCGGCGTCTTCCGCGGTGCTGTGGAAGATGTCGCCATAGCTTGATCGCGGACGCCTTTGCGGCAAGCCCGCTTTGTCCCTAGCGAATTTCGCGAGCCAGCGCTTGCAGTCGCGTGAACGCGTCATATCGCTTGGCATGCAAGGCGGCGTTTTCGCCTCCTGCAGGCCAATAGGTGCGATCGGTGGCCGAAAGGGCCGCCATCGCCGATGCAACATCCGTGAAGGCGCCACCGGCGACGCTGCCGAGTATGGCGGCGCCGAGCAGGACGGGTTCTTCCGACCGCGTCGCCAGCACGGGTTTTCCTGCGGCATCGGCGACAAGCTGGCGGACGAGGTCGAGTTGGCCAGCGCCGCCGCTGATCACGATCTTGTCGACGGGCGCACCGGCTGCCTCCTGCGCATCAATGATCTGGCGAAGGCCATAGCCGATGCCACACAGACCGGCAATGTACAGCGCGACGAGATTGTCGAGACCGCAATCCATGCCAAGGCCGACGATCGCAGCGCGGGCGTGCGGGTCGGCAAATGGCGCGCGGTTGCCGAGGAATTCGGGCACGACATGGAGGCCGTTCGCATGCTCCACCACGCCCGAAAGAGTCTCTGCCTTTTCAGCGGCCAGGTCGGCGAGCAGCACCGGCAGGGAAAGCCCGCGCGTCTTTGCCAGAGCCGAGGCTTCATTTGCCGCCGGATGGAAAAACAGGAGCTGGTCAATGGCAGCGCCGGCAGCTGACTGCCCACCCTCGTTCAGCCACATGCCCGGCACCATGGCCGAAAAATACGGTCCCCAGACGCCCGGGACGAAGACCGGCTCGTGGGTCGAGGTCATCGTACAGGACGATGTGCCGAAGACGTAGCCTAGATTGTTTTCCGGCGGGCCATCGACGCCAACGGTCCCGATCCCGCCCGCATGGGCATCGATCATGCCGGCTGCAACCGGTGTACCGGGGACGAGGCCGAGGTCCGCCGCCGCGCGCTCAGTCAGGCCGTTGCCAAGCGGCGTGCCGGGCTCGACGACGCGCTGGCCGATGCGCGCAAAATCCTCGTCGGCAAGTACACCGAGACCGATGCCGTGAAAGTAGCTCGGGTCCCAGCGCTTCTCGTGTGCGAGATAGGTCCATTTGCAGGTGACCGTGCAGGTGGATCGGGCAAGATCGTCCGTAGCGCGCCAGGTCAGGAAATCCGCAAGATCGAAAAACTGCCAGGCGGCGTCAAAAACCTGCGGACGGTTTTCCTTTAGCCAGAGGAGTTTCGGCGTTTCCATTTCCGGCGAGATTCGGCCGCCGACATAGCGCAGCACTTCATGACCCTGTGCGTTAATGCGCTCGACCTGGTCCACGGCTCGGTGATCCATCCAGACGATAATGTCGCGTTCCGCGTCCTCTGAGGGACCGACGGGCAGAGGCGCACCATCCTTGCCGAGCACGACGAGCGAGCAGGTTGCGTCGAATCCGACGCCAGCAATTCGCTCCGGCGCAACATCCGCCTTGGCGAGGGCATCGCTTACCGAAGCGCAGACCGCCGCCCAGATTTCCATGCTCGACTGCTCGACCATCGCCCCTGGTTCACGAAACAGCGAGATGTCACGCCTGCCAGAGGCCAGCATCCGGCCGGTGAGATCGAAGATGCCCGCTCTTGCGCTCCCTGTGCCGACATCGACACCAATAAGGAAGCGTTCGCCGCCCGCGGAGCTTGCGGAGGAAGTGTTGCTCATGGTTGTACCGCCCACAAATCAGGAATACCTTGGCGAGCGGCTTCGTGCCGCCCGTCGTTCTCGCCTCAGAGATCGACGCTGTTTGGAAGGATGACCAAGTCGCGGATCGTGACATTACGCGGCCGCGTCAGCATGAATAATACCGCATCGGCAACCTCCTTCGGCTGCATCAGGCTGCCGTTTGCGAGCGCCTCGTCCATCTTCTCCTTCGGCCAGTCGTCGAGCAGCGCCGTCACGACTGGACCCGGCAGGACCGCACCGACGCGCACCCCATGCTGCGCTACCTGCCGGCGGGTGCTGTGCACGAAGGCTTGCACCGCAAATTTAGACGCCGTGTAGATCGGCTCCCAGACGACGGGAACGACGCCGGCGATTGAGCTCGTGAACAGGATGTCGCCGGTCTTCTTCTCGATCATGTAGGGCAGCACCGCATGCACCGAGCGGAAGGCCGCATTGATGTTGAGGTTCAGCATTCGGTCCCAGGCATCCGGATCGCCCTCTGCTACCTGACCACCGATATAGGCGCCGGCATTGGCATGGAAGACATCGAGCCCGCCGGCCGCCTCGAGGATGCGCGGCAGCATGCCGGAGACTTCGAACGGCTTCAGCAGATCGACGACGAGCGGCAGGGCATTCGGCCCCAGCTCTTTGCAGAGCAGCTCCAGCTTGTCCTGTGCACGGTCGACGAGCACCACCCTTGCGCCTTCCGAAAGCAGAGTGCGGGCGCATTCGAGCCCGATGCCGGACGCGGCACCCGTGATGGCGGCGACTTTGCCTTTCATGAGGTCAGCCATGTTCTAAATCCTCCGTTCCAATGTTTTCTGTCAGGCTCGGCCGTGGCTTACACGCGAACGACGGGCGAGCGAATCGACGATGACCGCAATCGCGAGAACGCCGCCGGTAATCATGTAGCGCAGCGACGAGCTAAGGTTCAGCAGCGTCAGGCCGTTCGAGATTGCCTGGATGACGATGATACCAAGCAGGGCCGAATAGGCGCTGCCGCGTCCGCCGAACAGGCTAGTGCCACCGATGACCGCCGCCGCGATCGCATTGAGGTTGACATCGCCGGTGCCTGCCTGCTGGCTCGACGAGGCGAGACGCGAAGCCGAGAGTACGCCACCGAGCGCGGCGAGCGTCGAGCAGAGCACGAAGGCGCTCGTGTAAATGCGTCGCACGTTGATGCCCGAGCGGCGGGCGGCTTCCTTGTTGCCACCGACGGCGAACATGGAGCGGCCCCACTTGGTGCGCGTCAGCGCGTAGTTGAGGATGACCGCGAGCGCCACGAACAGCGCGAACATCCACGGCACGCCGCGGCCGAGATTGAGGTAGAAGACGGCGACTTCCAGCGCAACAGTCAGCATCAAAGCCTTCAAGATCAAGGCACGCAGCGGCTGTGCTGAGAGGTTTGCCGCCCGGCGCTGGCGCATCCTCCGCACGCCCTTGCCGATCATGATAAGTCCTGGCATCAACGCGAGCCCGTAGGAAAGCCAGTCCGGCATGATCAGGATTTGCCCGAAGCGGACGAGCGAGGACGCGTAAGGGAGGTTGATCGAACCCGTCGGGCCGAGGATGTAGAGCTGCAACCCGAGAAGAGCGAGCAGGCCAGCAAGTGTGGCGATGAAGCTTGGCATACCGAGACGATTGTAGAGCGTGGCATAAAGCAGGCCGACGCCCGCACCGACGACAAGCGCTGCCAGGATGGCCCCGACGATAGGCAGACCCATGTTCACCCACAGGACGCCGATCATTGCCGAGGAAAGGCCGCTCATGGAACCGACGGAAAGATCGATTTCCCCGAGCACCAGCACGCAGATGATGCCGAGCGAGATGACGCCGACGGTGGCACAATCGAACAGCAGGTTCACGAGGTTGTTAGGCGCGAGAAAAATTGGGTTGAGCGCCGAAAACACGACTGAAATAACGACGAGGCCGACGGCGACCGGCAGCATGCCGAGATCACCCGCGCTCACGCGGTCTATGAAGCCCTTTGCCATGCCGGTAAGGCTGTCGTCGTGGCGCACGCGCTCGTCACCGCGGTCGAGCATCGGCTGGACACTGCTGGAAGGGTTCTGGCTCATTCGGCTCCCCCACGGGTTTCCTGGACGTTGACGGCCTTGCGGTCGTGGCGGCGCGAGACGGAATTGTCCGTCGCGCCCGTGATGGCGGAGATGAGCTCCTGGTTGGACGATTCCGGCGTGAAGACGCCGTTGTTCCGACCGAGCCTCAGAACAACAATGCGGTCGGCAACGGCACGCACATCTTCCATATTGTGGCTGATGATGATGACGCCGAGACCGCGATCTCGCACGCGCTCGATGAGGTTCAGAACCTCCGCCGTCTGTGCCACACCAAGTGCTGCCGTCGGCTCGTCCAGCATGATGAGCGTCGGATTAAGCAGCAGCGAGCGCGCGATGGCGACAGTCTGCCGCTGTCCGCCGGAGAGCGAGGCGATTGGCTCGCGGACGGAGGGGATGCGCGCAGCGAGTTCACGCAGGAGTGTCCAGGCGCGCACTTCCATCGTGACTTCATCGAGCGCCCAGGGCGACATCTCATGTCCCAGGAACAGATTTGCCACGACATCGAGGTTCTCGCACAGGGCAAGATCCTGGAACACGGTCGCGATACCGAGGTCGAGCGCCTTGGCGGGACTGTCGAGTGTCACACTCTGCCCACAGAATTCGATCGAACCGGCGGACGGCTGGTGCACACCGGCAAGCACCTTGACCAGCGTCGACTTGCCGGCACCGTTGTCGCCGACAAGCGCGACGACTTCTCCGGCCTTGACGTCGAGCTCGATATCCGTCAGCGCGGATACCGCCCCGAAATTCTTCGATATGCCGCTCAGGCGCAGCACAGATGTTCCCTTGCCGGGAGCACTTTGAAGCGTGGCTGTCATAGCCCTGTGACCTTTCAATTGATTGGGGTGTCCGGCCGCGAAGCGCAGCCGGACACGATGGCAGCTTAGTTGATGATGCCGAGTTTGCGGCACCCTTCAACATATTCGCCGGTGCAGATTTCTTCCGGCTTGTTAATGCCCTTGTCGAAGATTTCGGCCTTGATGTTCTCCGCCGTGACGACCGCCGGTACAAACAGCTGAGAGGGCGTTTCGTAGAGTTTGTGGGTTGCTTCCGGCGTTTCACCCTTGAGCAACTTCACCGCTACGCCGGCCGCAGCCGCAGCGACGATTTCAGATGGCTTCGAGATCGTGTTGTACTGGTCGCCCGAGATGATGAGCTGGAGAGCTGCGATCGTTGCGTCATTGCCTGTAACCGGCGGCATCTCCTTGACGCCGGCAGCCTTCAATGCCGCAATGGCGCCGCCGCCCGTGCCGTCGTTCGCTGCGACAATGCCCGTGATCTGGTCGCCGAAACGGGTAATTTGGCCGGCGGTCCATTCCTGCGCCTTTGGGGGAGCCCAGTCCGGCGTATCGAATTCGGCAAGCGTTTTGTAGGGCGAAGCGTCGAGGGCGGAGTCGATGCCGTCGCGGATGAGGCCGGCGGCCGCATCGGTCGGCGAGCCGTTGATCTGCAGCACGCCTGAACCATCCGGAACGCCCTTCGCTTTCATGTGATCGACCAGCGACTGCGCTATGGCGCGGCCGATGCCTTCATTGTCGAAGGACACGTAGTAGTCGGCTGGCTTGTCCGGAATCGGGCGGTCATAGGCGATGACCTTGATGTCCTGCGAATGGGCGATTTCGACCAGCCCTGCGGCGGCGGCTGAATCGACTGGGTCGAGCACGATGATCTTGGCGCCCTGCGCGATGACCGAGTTGAACTGCTGCTGCTGGAGCGCGACGTCTGCATTGGCGTTCTGATAGATTACCGTGCAGCTTGGGCAAAGCTTCTCCATCTCGGCCTTGAACCCGGGATAGTCGTGCTGCTCGTAGCGTGTCGAAGCCTGGTCGGGCATCAGAAAGGCGACGGTCGCATTTTCCTGCGCAAATGCGGCGTTGCCCAGCGACAGGACGAGGCCGGTCGATGCAAGCAGATAGATAAGCGTCTTCATTGGTTCCTCCACGGTTGATTTTGCCAGCGACCTCAAGCCTCCAAAGTCGACATGTTCCCGACAGCTTCCGCGCTCGGTTAGCGCACAAGTCGTCGTTCGCTGCGGTCGTGCCGCAACGTCCCGGTTCGTCGGTGCCATGTCTGACTCCTCCCTTGGGTCAGTCTTGCTGATTTAGACAACTTCATCGATGGAGCAATGGTGCTCAATCGATGAAGCAAGAATTGCCACCAATCCGCATTGGTGTCAAGGTGACCCGCCAAGCGGAGATAAAATGTGAATAGAACGAGCCAAACGAAAAGGACGACCATCTACGATCTGGCTGAACTCGCTGGCACTTCTGCCAGCGCCGTCAGCGCCGTGTTGAACGGCAACTGGAAGAAGCGCCGCATCAGCGCGAAGCTCGCCGAAAAGATAACCAAGCTCGCCGAAGAACAGGGCTATGCGCTCAACATGCAGGCGAGCGTACTGCGCCGAGACCGCTCGAGGATCATCGGCATGATCGTTCCGAAATACGACAACCGCTACTTTGGTTCGATCGTCGAGCAGTTCGAAGCGCTCGCCCGTGAACGCGGCCTCTTTCCAATCGTCACCTGCACCCGGCGCGATCCGGCGCTTGAATTGGAAGCAGCGCGCGCCATGCTGTCCTATCAGGTCGACTGCGTGATCGCGACCGGCGCCACCGATCCGGACCGCGTCATGGACCTCTGCTCCGCCGCCGGGGTCAGGACCATCAACCTCGACCTCCCTGGCTCCCGCGCCCCCTCCGTCATCTCCGACAACTATGGTGGAGCCTTGGAACTGACGCGCCGCGTCCTTGCTAACTGCGAGAAGGAATACGGTGAGAAAACTCCCCTCCTCTTCGTCGGCGGTCGTGGCTCGGACCATAACACGATGGAACGCGTCCGGGGTTTTCGCGATGCCCATACACAGGCGGGTATCGCGGTAGACGAAGCATTGGTGCTCACCTGCGGCTACGCCCCCGACAAGGCGGAAAACGCTATGACGCAACTTGCAGAGCGGGCGACCGACCTGCCGCGCGGCATGTTCGTCAACTCCACCATTTCACTGGAAGGCGTGATGCACTGGATTCGCCGCTCCGGCCATTACGCCGACCGGGTGCCACAACTCGGCTGCTTCGATTGGGATCCCTTCGTCGCAATGTTGGGTGACCATATTGAGATGGTGCGGCAGGACGTCCCCAAAATGCTGGACGCGGTGTTCGGCATTATTGATTCCGGTGCGACGGACCTGACCGTCGTGCAGATCCCACCCATCGTCGAAAAGATCGGCTGAGCCTTAGTAGCGGCAACATGGAACTGAAGGTTGAGTTTGTTGAGACGATGGAACCGCATGCGTTGGAAACGCTGGCTGAGCGTCGAGAACATGTGTTTATCCCCAGCGAAGCCAATACAGCTGACTTAGTCAGACATGACTGCGACCTGGCTTAAAGGAACAAACTACGCCATCCTCAAGTTCTAGTGCGACAGGAGGGCACGATGACAATTCCAGCGCCGACATATGAAGTGAGCCACCCGGACCGGTCTCTCTCCTGTCAGGAGACGATTGAACGGGACATGCAGGACATCGTCGACAAAGCCAATATGCGCGGTTGGGGCACAGTCGAGGTCATGGACGCTATGGAAGAAGTTCTCAGGAACCTTCGCCACGCCTATGCGGAAGATCCCGACCCGGTAGAAGAGCCAATCATGGATGCCCGCCTGTTTTTGCACAAGCATCAGACCGATCCGAGTTAGGTGAACGCATGAACCACTACGCTTGGACAATCAAGTATCGTGGCCACGGGGACGTCAGGCACGTCACAACCCTCGCGGGGTTATACGACGTGCTGCGCGCCCTTGAACTTCCGGGGCTGGCGCCGCCCGCGTTCGTCATGTCGGATGGCGAAATCCCTGACCATGGGCACTATACCCACAATGAAGGGGGGAGTGACGAATGGAGCCTAACATGGACAAGGATCGACGACACGCCAATAGCAGACTGAAGGGTGTGCCCGTTTGAAAGATCCTCGACGGATGGTCCACGATCGGAACCTGCCGGCTGACGTGAATCCTACCGCTCCAGCGTTGATCAGCGAAGCTGCCCGTGCAGCGTGGAACATTCGGAAGACCTTCCAGTTCTCAATGCTCCACAACAGAGGAGCCAGAACCATGTCCACCAGTGCAGCACGTGACAATCTGATCGCATGGCTTCGCGATGCCCACGCGATGGAAGAACAAGCGGAGACCATGCTCACGGCCCAGCACCGCCGACTGCAAACCTATCCGGAGCTCAAGGACCGCATCGGAGAGCACATTGAGGAAACCAAACAGCATGCCGCACTTCTCCAGTCGTGCCTGGATCGGTTGGGCGACGGCCGCTCGACGGTGAAGGTCATGGCGGCCAAACTGACGGCGATGGCCCAGGGCTTAAGCGGCGTTTTCGTCAGCGATGAGGTGGTGAAGGGTTCACTGGCTGGCTACACGTTCGAGCATATGGAAATAGCCAGCTACCGGATCCTGATTGCTGCAGCCGACTATATCGGCGATGAGGAAACGAAAACGGTTTGCCAGCGCATTCTTGATGAAGAAATCGCCATGGCCACATGGTTGGAGGAAAACATTGGTCCGGTGACGCAAGAGTACCTTCGTCGGGATGAGAATGATCTCGAGGCGAAGCGTTAGACTGCGGCAGTTTCCTCGGCATTCCGCCCGATGGCGGGAGCTCGCCAGCCATGAACGAAATTTGATGAAAAAACCCCGCCGAAGCGGTGCTGTCGTTTTGCTGGCGGGGTTCGCTTTCAGCGTTAGCCGCCGGCCGGGGCTTCCGGCTCGTCAGGCCAGAATGACAACGACCTTCAGTGTTGACGGTCCAACAATAACAATTCGGCCATCCGCGAGGACGAAGAACAAATAGCCCTCATACCGCGGCACGATCTTCACGATGCGCGGCGGTAGCGGTCTCAGCTTTACCGTCATTGCCCGCCTCTGGAAGTGGCGAACCCGGAGCGGCAGCGAGCACCGGCGTGTGGCGCCCTCTGGTCGCCAGCAATGCGCGCCTTATCTACATACCCTAGCTCCTGCTGGGGAGCCCAATGCAGCAAATGGACCAGCAGCAAAAAATGTACGGGAGGAATGAACCATGCAATCGCGCGCTTTGAAAGTCGGTGCTCTTGCCCTTGTGGGCTTTCTCGCTGTGGCAGCAACCGGTTTTGCCGAGGAGATGAAGTTCAAGGCTGACCTCAAGGGAAGCACGGAGGTGCCCCCGGTCCAGACCAGCGCCACCGGCACGGCCGACATCACCTACGATTCCGCAACTAAAAACCTGTCCTGGACAATCGAGCATACCGGCCTGAGCGGTGACGTCACGGCGGCCCATTTCCACGGCCCGGCCGCAGTCGGGGTGAACGCGCCGCCGGTCGTGCCGATCGACATGTCGGCGCTGGCGAAGGGTTCCGCCACGCTCGACGACGCCCAGGCCGCCGACCTTAGTGAAGGACGCTGGTATCTGAACCTGCACACTGCCGCCAACCCGGACGGCGAAATCCGCGGCCAGGTGATGAAGGCTCAATAGAATTTTCACGCGACGTACAGCGATCGCCGTTGAGACGGCGGTCGCGCCGTCCCAAGCGGATCACCCAAGCGCCGGTCAAGCCACAGGGCAACCCACTTTAGCCCCGGCCGTGACCCCACCATGCAGATAAAAGACCGACCGCGGAATGAGCGGTCGGTTTTTTTCAGAATTTCATTTGTCACCGCAAACCTATGCTGCGCTAGCGGCTGACGTGGCCTTGCGACTGGCGCTTCGTAGGGCCTGTAGGCGTTTTTGGCGAAATCGGCGTACTTTTCGCCGATCTTCGTGGCTTAGATAGCCTTCGTAAGCAGACTAGCTGGTCTGCAGCTCGGGCTATAAGGTCGCGCGGGTGATGTTCGATAATGGCGAGCCGACCGGCAAGGAGGATTTCTTCAGTGGGTTCCTGAGCAAGGACGGCAAAACGGAATTCGGCCGCCCTGCTGGGCTGGCGATAGCGCTGGACGGCTCGCTGCTGGTTTCAGAAGACACCAACGGCGTGATTTATAAAATATCCCATAAGGCGGGCGGTTAAGCCCGGTATCCAGCCGAACGCTGACCAGCCCTGCCCCACACGGCGCTGGGAGGCTTACCGTTGCTTCCCGAAAACAGCGCACAACTTCACATCGGCGGCGAAAGGCTGCCACGCTCAATCAAAAATCGAGCACAATCTGGCCCAGATGCCCTGGCCCCGGGCGATATGTTTTGCTCGAATATAGCGCGCCGTCTTTGCGGCACTGACCGTCGTGCCGAAATGGCAGAAGCAGACAATGTTGTGCAACTGCCTGTCGGACAGTTGGAAAAACCGTTTCGCCTCCCCGTAGGTGTCGTTCTGCAGCCCGACTGCCCGAAGCAGCGGGTCACCGAAGGCGACCGAAATGGCCGAATTATCGCAACGCAAGGCCGCCCTCGCCCTGGCGGGCTGATATTCGGTCTCATGCAATGTCGAGAGCACCCGATGTGGATCTCCTTCGAGCAACTCCACCCAGCGTTGGAGACGCCTATCGCGCGGCATCAGATGAGGCAAATCCTGGCCAATCCTGGCAAGGGCCTGCAGTTGGTCAAGTTCATGGTGCTTCATATCGTCCTCCCGGCGAGTGATGCTGGCCATCCCGATCAAAGCAGGTCGCGCGGCTGGCCGGCGGTTTATAATTTTAGAGGTATGGCATATATCTGCTTTATCAAGTGGCCATGAGCAACAAGCCTGGGTCAGCTCAGGTTGATGCGGCGGAGGTGGTGACCGTCAGGAATTTGAACATGAAGATGAAGCCGCAGCCAATCGGTCGCTATTCCATAGCAGTGCGTCGCCGCGCACTTACCATCTCATTGGCGAATCGTCTTTCATGGTTGCACAGCAAGGAGTTCGCCAACCGTCGCTAGGAGTGCCGCTTCGGATATGGGCTTGCCCACGATCGTCCGCCCCGAAAATGAGGGCGGCAAGTCACTTGTGGTGTAGCCGCTCATAAACGCGAAAGGCACATTGCGTTCGGCAAGTCGTTTTGCAATCGGATAGGACGTTTCTCCGTTCAGGTTTATGTCGAGCAGTGCCGCCCCTACCTCAGTCTCAGCGCTAAGCGCCAGTGCTCCGTCGACCGACGGCGTCGGACCGACGATCGCATAACCCGCCGCCCGCAACGTCGAGGAATAATCCTCGGCGACCAGCCACTCGTCCTCGACGATTAACACGCGTGGCTGCTCAGCCATCAAAGTCTGCCTCATTGCAGCGGGAACGAGAATTGCACTTCCAAACCCTCTTCATGGAAAAAAGTTCCCACGGTGCCGCCAAGCCGATAACCAATCTCACCCTTTAGCAGTGCGAAGCCAAAACCGGTGCGCTCCGGTTCATTTATCTGCGGTCCATTTCGTTCCCGCCACCTGAGAGCCATCGTCTTGCCGTCGCTCGTCCACTCCAGAGCAACCCTGCCCTCGCGAACGGACAGTGCACCGTATTTGGTCGCGTTGGTCGCCAGTTCGTGGATCACCATCCCCAGAGAAAGTCCCTGCTGCGGTTTCAGCCGCAACGCCGGTCCGGCTATCGCCGATTGTGGTACCTACCTCTCGTGGGAGGCGTTGTCGGGGATTAGCGGGGCGACTGGCCTCCGTTGGCGTGTAAATGTATCCGCCGAGTTAACCACAGACCCAGCTGAGGAACGGCAGCGTCTGCGGCTTTTTGGGAAGGGGCAGGACCTCTTCAGGCACCCGGTACCGTTCGAGGCTCACATAGTAGATAGCGAACAGTATCCGGAAATAGCGGTAAAGCCGTGGGTTCGAGGGTCAATTGCCCGCCGCGTTCATAATTAACTTGTCTTTGCGGGAAAACCAATTGGGCTCCCAGCGATAGCGCCGCATTTCGTTCCGTAGCGCCAATATTTGCCCTGTGCGCGATGCGGACTCAGTCCCGGTCAGCGACCGGCAAGTTTTAAAACTTCCGGCTGAGAAAGGGTGAACCCTTTAGCCCGAAGCGCCACGGCTGTTCGATCGCCCTGGTGATGCCGACCCGGGTGCCAGAAGTAATGGCGCTCGACTTTTCGCAGAAGCGTAATCGGAAGGGAGGGCGACTGAGCGGAAGGCCATCGTGTGCCCGGGTTATCGCCAAGGCCTGGCCGATACGACCAGGGCCGGAGCACAAGGCTTTGGCTTCCATCACGCGCCTTCGGGTCTGCATCGCTTCTAATCCCCATTTCGGTTCGATGGCGCGGATGAGAACAGCGCTGCCGGGAAGGCAGACGAAATTGAGGCACCAGTGCAGGCCGTAGGAGAGGTAGACATAGCTATAAGCTGGTGGGCCGAACATCGACTGGTTTCGTTTCGTTGCGCCTGCGAAGCTATGCGACGCGGCGTCATTGGGTAGATAGGCCTCCGTTTCAACAATAACTCCTCCCACGCCGGAGACCTCGAACTCGTAGCCAACGAGATCCGAGGCAACATCAATCGCGTTGCGGGCGAAAAAGCTTGCGTCCCAAGTCAAAAATGCTTCTCCAATCGAAAATCGCCTCCGGTCAGGCGTCCCACCGTCGCTATTGCCAAGAAACCGCTCCTCGTGTTTTCCAATGTTTGCGGAAATATGCCCAGATTCGCGTTTCGTCTTGGCGTGATTATCATGCGAGCCTGTCCTCGAACGAATTCCATCATGTGCCGCCGAGAGGACCAGTTTCTTGCTTAAAAATGGCGAACCCTTGACGCCAAAACCCCAGGGAACGTCGGCTGCAGCGCTCGTGTGAAGCGCGTTCGTCGCATAGATAGTTGTTGTCGGGGTAGACCGTCTGGCGTCACAGACCGCATTGCCGGGTAAAATCAAGCCGATGATTGTCCAGTTTCGGACGTACCGGGCTTGGTCGCTTCTCGCCAAGCCGTGCGGCTATACCGGCCACGCGATCCGTCCGGTAAATAATGGCTGTCTGGCACCAACGAAACCAATAGGAAAAACTCTGAAGCCAGGTCCCGCTCTGCCGTCGAATGAAGCCATAAAATTTTTCACGGAACGATCGGACTCCGGGAGCGTTTGCTTATGCAAGGAGTGCGATTGATGAAAAAGAAAATGGTGGAAGCGACGGTGAAGGTCCGCGGAAAACGCGTGGCTGTTGGGATCATGAATACGAGACAGGCGTTGGACATGCCGGCGGAAGAAGGAATGAAATTCAGCCACCCCGACGGAAGGCCCGGAGAGACGGATGTCCTTCTTGATCGAAAAGAGCTCAAGCAGGCCCTCAGGAAACCTTCCGATCAGCCAGCGACGCCGCCCCTTTCAAGTCCAGACGTCACAACGCCGCCCGAGATGGAATTTGAACCGATCAGTGAACTCCTCGACGAGATGGGGCAAGAGATCGATCAGCAGCGCGATGGGGAAAAAGATGGAAAATCATGACCGCTGCGATCATGACGGCCTCCAGCGCGTGGAATCGCAATGTTGGGAGCTGCCTAACCAACGAGGCCGTGATGGTGCGTCAACGGCGTGGGCTCTCCAATCGGCCCAGCTTGTTCAGACCCCCTCATCAACGCTACTGTCTACCGATGACCCCTCTGGGCCGCCGAGATCAAGAGTGCCAAGGCCGCGCGCGACACGAAGATTCAAGCATCGGAATGGTTAAGTGGCACATAGGACCCGCTTTTTCTGTCAAGCCAATCGAGCTTGGATTTGCCGGCCATGCGGAGATAGGCCATGGCTCCGAGGAAAAGCGGATGACGCAAATCCCGCTTTTTCAGCCAATAGCCGTGTTTAACCCTGTTCCACCCCATCAGCGCGGCCTGGTCAGGCTCGGATGCGTCGACGTGATGCGACACCTCCACCGTCATGGGCCACGCTGGCGCACCTCGCCCCAGACTGCTCTTGGTGCGCCATAGGGCCACTTTGGCCGGATAGAGTAGCCTTTCAATCTGGGACAAATTCACATGCGAGCAGGGTCTTGCCTGCCAGGGCATCATCTTCACGCGCCACGATCTTTCAGCATGAGGACATTCCCTAAACTGACGGCGACCCATGCCGAAACGCTCGGAAATTGGGGATTCTCTGGCGGCGATGTGCAACCTCACGCAGGCTGGCTGACGGCGTCATCACATCCTATCACCGCGAGCGGCAGAGGGCGTGGGCATTCCAATAGTTCGAGATCTCGAATCCGAGTAGTGAGCGGGGCAGCGGGAATGTAAAAGCGCGTCGACTGCGCGGCTACCACCACTCTTCCCTCGTTTTAATATAGTCCCTCATCGATCGGCACCGCGATTGACCTCCAGCAGTTCCTCGCGTCCAACGACCCGAGTTGTCGTGGGAATGTGATGAGAATTCATCATGCGACGTTTTTCTTCGGCCTTCGATCTGCTGCTTGTGCAATTCTAAAGGCACAAGTGTCTTTAAACCGAATCGACTTTCGATCGGAGTTCACAGAATGTCTCCAGTCCCTGCTGATACTTTCCCGTTTCCTGACCGACCTGCTCCGCCTGTTGGAGATTGTCTCGCAAATCGGCTTCCTTGACTTGCCGGGCCAATTGGTTCGCCCATGCTCGCTTGACAAATTCCCGATCATCCTCGCTTGGCCGACGGGTAAGCGCATCGACCGCTTCAATGATCTCCGGGGGAAAGCCATCGTCCCTGAGACGATCAAGCGTCCACCCGGCACCCTTTTCCGCGACGTCGTGGAGATAGGCGACAACTTTCTCCTCATTCGTTGAGACCGCGGCAGCGACGCGCTCACAGTGCCGGATATAGGCAGACCCCACTTTGTCAGTCTGGCCGTCGTGGGCCCGCGTCGCGATGTCTTTGGCGTGCTGAAGAAGCGATCGCTTGAGTTCAGCCTCAGCCCGGCGCCAATGGTCTTCATGTCGCCCGTTAGGCCGTCCCTCCTCTTCCCAGAGTTGATAGGCTCGCTCGTGCAACCTTTTGTTCCAATCGCTGTCCATTTCAAAAACCTCCCCACTGACCAACGATCGACGGATCGCAATGTTCCGCGACAGATTTCGGTCCAACCCTTGGACAGCGGTCTGCCACAGGTAGAAGTCCGGCGTCGTTCTGCCTGATGACCGCCTGGTGACAGATTAGGTGCTTGATTTGGGTCGGCACGCAGTGTGCTGGACTTTCGCCTTTGACTTCATGTGGTCTGGAGGTGTGATGACGCCGTGCTCTGGGGCCAAGGCTTCGCGCTCGCCCCATGGCTGACAACGCTCCCGTCGTTGAAGGTACATGTGCCATCCGATCCCCATCGCACCTGCCGATTGCTCGTTTTCATGACAAGGCCATGCTGACGAGAATGAGGCGACTGCTGCCGTCCCAGGTTGACCGCAAACAATGGGCTTTCCGTCGACGCTCCAGAAGGGTGGTGGCTCATTTGCCGCGCTCGGCCGGCGTCACCCGCCAAACGACATTGCCAACATCATCGGCGACCAGCAGGGCGCCCTTCTTGTCGAACGTGACGCCAACCGGGCGGCCCATGGCCTGGTCGCCGGCGCCGATGAAGCCGGTGAGGATGTCTTTCGGCCGGCCTATGGGCTTGCCGTTGTCAAACGGCACGAAGATCACTTTATAGCCACTGTGCACGCTTCTGTTCCATGAGCCGTGCTGGCCAACGAAGGCACCGCCGCGGTAGGGCGGTGGGAGCGTGGAGCCTCGATCGAAGGTAAGCCCCAGAGAAGCCGTGTGCGCGCCAAGCGCATAGTCAGGCTTGATGGCTCTTGCGACGAGGTCCGGCCTCGGCGGCTTGGCGCGAACGTCGACGTTCTGGCCGAAGTAGCTGTATGGCCAGCCGTAGAAGCCACCGTCGCGCAGTGAAGTCATATAATCCGGCACGAGATCATCGCCAATCTCGTCGCGCTCATTGACGGCCACCCAGAGCCTGCCGCTTTGCGGATTCCAGGCAAGTCCATTGGGGTTTCGCAAACCGGAAGCAAAAACGCGGGTCCGACGGCTCGTAAGATCGACTTCCAGTACCGCGGCGCGATTTTTCTCTGCTGCCATGCCATTTTCGCCGACATTGCTGTTGGACCCGACGGTGACGTAGACCTTGCGGCCTTCGCGACCGGGGATCAGGTCCTTGGTCCAGTGGTGATTGATGGTCCCGGCCGGCAGGTCGACGATCTTCCGCGGCGCCGCATTTATCCGGGTTTGGCCGGGGACATAGGGATAGGCGACGATCGCATCCGTGTTGGCGACATAGAGTTTTCCCTGAAACAGCGCCATGCCGAACGGCGAATTAAGTCCCTCAATGAAGCGGGTGCGCAGGTCGGCGACACCATCGCCATCCGTGTCCCGCAGGAGCGTGAGACGGTTGGCGCTCTTTGTCGCAGCACCCGCCCGCTTCATGGCCTGTGTCATGAAGATCTTGCGCAGGCTGAAGCCGCTATCCTTCTTAGCGGGCGCATTCGTCTCGGCGATGAGCACATCGCCGTTCGGCAACAGGTGCATCCAGCGGGGGTGGTCAAGGCCGCCGGCAAAGGCGTTCACCTTCAGGCCCTTCGCCGGTTTCGGCGTTACGCCGCCAGGCCACCCCTTCGCTTCAGCGATGTTGATCGTAGGGATCAACGTCGGTTTCGGTTTGGGCAGCACTGGATCGGAGCCGTAGCCGCCGTTTGTCGCCGGCGCTGCCATTCTCTGTGCAGAGGAGCCGGCACAACCGGCCGCGACCGCTGCAAACAGAACGATGGCTGGAAGACCCATAAAGAGCGGAACTCTAAGACAATTCATGATCGTCGTCCTCAAGCCGGAAGTTGCCCACTGGGTTAGTAAGACGCAACGGCAACGCGCGTTATTCCCTATTGCCAACGGGCGGGAGGCTTCACTGTTAGCGCATCGGGTCCTGACGGCTACGCTCCCCTCCTGCCTACGGAACCTGGCATCCGTTTCCTGCGGGCAGCGCGCCGCGCAGGCCGCAGCTCGCCAATTGTTGGCTGCCACCAGCCACGGCGGCGCTCGGCTGACCCAGGATCGGTGCGCGCGGGCCATGTCGCGACGAGTTCATCGAGATTGGGGTGTCGCCATGAGGCCCAGACCATGCCGCGGTCATCGGTGTGAGGGTAGAAGACGCTCAGGGCTTCGGATTCGGCCAATTCACCAGTGATATCCGTGAATACGACGATCCCGTATGCATCTGTCGACACCGGGACTCCGAGTGGAGGTAATCCTTCTGGCGAAACCGGATAGCGACGACGGCGCCTCTCCGCAGACCGCATCCTGGCTGCCCTGCCCGCATCGGTATTTCGGCGTTCTTGCTGGCGACGCTTTCTCGCCGCCGGTTCGTTCCGATGCGCCGCTTGCTCAATCGCATGCCACCGCCGCCGCAGCTCCTCATAGGACCGGTACGGCACGTGCCAGACGCGCAGATCCTCGTCCCACTGCGCCCACGGAATAGCCCGCAGCTCCTCGACCACCGTCCGGGAATACGGCGTCCGGATCCGGAGGTCGGTATCAACGGGCTCGAGGTAAGGACTTCGTATTGGATCGAACTCGAAGGCATCGCGTCCCTTCTGATCCCCGTATGTTTCCTGATCGGGTGCCTCCTGCGCAAACCAGCGGTCGACCCTCTGTGCGGCCGTCTTTCCTGGAACAAACCAGGCCTTTCTTTCATCATTCCAGCGCGCCCGCGGGAATGCTTTCATGAAACGCTCGACAATCCGCCTGTCATAAGGGAACGACGTCGTCACACCTGCTTGCTGTGGCTTGTCATCGGTACGGTTGTTGCTCGCCATGTCCGCGTCTCTTTTCGCCAGAATAACGCGAGCTCGATGCAGAAGTTCAAATACCGCCAAGTCAACGCAACGAGGGTCTCTCTCGGTGGTAGTAGTGGTGCGTTCAAGATTGGTCGCGGGCATGTACCACGCGTCCGGGATGCGCTCTTGATCGAAGTCTTCTCGCGGAATATGGAAATCTTTGCTCAGTGGAGGTCCGCGCCTTGCGCGTCCGGCGTTCTAATCATTGGAACCTGTCCACCTTGAGCCCTGGTAATGTCGGGATTAGCCGAGATCGAGCGCATCCACTTCCGATGTCCTGCCGTCGGACGACTGCTCCTTCACTCGAGACGAGGCGTGTCGGAGTCGCGTTCGCCAATGAAAATAGCCCACGCGGAAATAAACAGCGCCGCGAACAGCGGCCCGATGACAAAGCCGTTTATGCCGATCAGTGATATCCCACCGATCGTCGAGATCAGCACGACGTAGTCCGGCATCCTGGTTTCCTTCCCGACAAGCAGCGGCCGCAGCAGATTGTCGACGAGGCTGATCACGAAACCGCCAATGACGACGAGAACCGCCACTTTCACCCAGGCCCCGGTCAGTGCCAAAAAGACCGCTGCAGGTACCCACACAAGCGCCGCGCCGATGACCGGCAGCAGCGCCAGCAAAGTCATCAATACGCCCCAAAGCAGTGCTGGCTGAATGCCGAGTGCCCAGAAAGCAATTCCCCCAATCGTTCCCTGTACGAACGCGATGATGATATTGCCCCTCACGGTCGCCCGTACGACCGAGGCGAATTTGGCGGTAAACTGCCGCGTATGATCATCGCTGAGCGGAATCGCCCGCCTGAGCATCAAGGAAAGTGCGCGTCCGTCGCGAAACAGGAAGAAGAGCAGGTAGAGCATGACGGCAAAGGCGATAAAAAACTGGAGCGTGTTCTGTCCCAGGCTGAAGGCGCGGCCGGCAAAGTAGCGTCCGCCTTCCATGATCGCCGAGGAAAGATCCGTATCTGGATTGTTAAACTGCTGCTTCAGGTTCAGCGTATCCAGCCACGCCTGAACGAAAACAGGCAGTGTTGCCTTCGCCTGCATGAGGGCGCGCCTAATATCGATCTCGCCGCGGTCGAGGCGTTGGTAGAGGCTGCTTGCTTCCTGCACCAAGGCGCCGAGTACGAGCATGCCTGGTACGATCACCAGGCAAACGCACATGAGCACGGAGATCGCAGCTGCGAGGCTTCGTCTCCGGCCCACCAGTTGTTCTACTCGCAAATGTACCGGATGCAAGATAACGACGAGTATGACCGCCCAGAATATTGCCGAATAGAAGGGGAGGATGACGACGACGAAGCCGATCGTCACCAGCACCAGCAGAACGTAGAAACTGATGCGGTGGACAGTCATATTCATCCCCTCGCACCGGGCCGCTAAAGGCGTTCTTTCTCTGGCAGCCGGTCTCCGGACCGTATCCGGACGTGGACGGCGGCTTTGCCACCAAAGGGAAAATACCGCAGAACCCCGTATATGCAATGCGGCATCGCGCGGTGTTCGCAGCGGTGGCAATGTCGGGCTCGAGAGACTGTTTCGCCGTTTGGTTCTGCTCCGGCATTTCCCTCATGTCCCGGGACGGATGTTTGCGTCGCGTAGGGCGAAAACGACTCGCTGCAGTCGTTTCAATTCAGACAATTGCCCGATCCCAGCCGCCGTAGTGCTCGTCGCTGCGCGTCCCGCGCGGCAGGCTGAGCGCCACCCGCGCCAACCCGATCGCCACGTCGGCCAAGGTGCCCGCAACATTGCCGCCCGCAAACAGGAATGGCGCTGCGGCCACTCATGCGCCGAGCGCCACATTGAGGAATCGGACCGGGCGGACGACCTCCGCCATTGCCGTGACGGCGACCAATATGACGAGGCAGCCGGCGACATGGTCGCTCAAATAGAGCGGTGGATCACTACCGACGATCAGTGGCGTCATGAGGAGGATTGCGCCAAGCAGAACGCTCACCGATAGCGTCCAGGGATAATTGACACCGCTTGATGAATTCCTGCAGTAATGGCAAAACCGGACGATTAAGATCGGGCTTGGGCGTCTGGTTTTCAGTAAGCGCGGGGGCGGCCCCATCCAGAATGTCCGCCAGAATGGTTCGCCCGCCCTCCTGGCTCGCCACAGATATTGGATGGTCGCCAGTACCTCGTCGATCGAATACGGGATCAATACGATGGTGACGACCGCCTGCAGTCGGTCGATTTGTCTCTTTCGGCATTGCGGGAGCTTCCTCGCAAAGGTCTCTTCCAAAGAGAAGGTTCCCTAACGCGGATGCTTGTCTGGACGTTTCGACCTCGGCAAACACCGGACCTGTGATCCCGCGAAGCAGCTTTCTTTCTTCACGCAGTGAAGGAGATGTTCGTATCGACGAAGGTTCCAGGATCGCGGCGTGTCCGAGAAAGAAGAGAAGATCGCCGGTGTGCTTCGGGTTGAGGCGGGATCGCAGAAACGCCGATCGCCTCGCCGCTAGCTGTCATGCCGGTTCCCGTGCGCCTTCAAGGCGGGCATCGATTGTGATGGCAAACAGAAAGGCCGAACGAAGCCGGCCTCCCGACTATCGCATTGCAATCAGGCTCAAGCCTGCAGGTTGTCCGCCGACATCTTGCCGGACTTGCGATCCTTTACCAGCTCGTAGGTGATCTTCTGGCCGTCGTTGAGACCACGCAGGCCAGCCCGCTCCACCGCGGAAATGTGGACGAAGACGTCCGCGCTGCCGTCGTCGGGCTGGATAAAACCAAAGCCCTTCGTTGCATTGAACCATTTTACCGTGCCAGTCGCCATGATCTCTTCCTTCAATCATTGACCCTGCCGCCCCATCGCGGACCGGGCTCATGGTAGCATGAGATAGACGCTTCTGCATTCCACACAAAGCTGAAAATTTAATCCAGGTATCGAGACAAGTCGGCACGGCTCCCCGAGAGTGATCCACAATGATCCTGACGCCAGCCGCGGCTTTGCTCGACTCCCTTGGAGAACGCGGTGGCAGGCATGCCTTCGTCGTTCAGATCGAAGGATTAAGTTGCATGCCGAATTGATGCCTGCCCATTCGTCGGCGCCGCTCTCGGAGTGGTCACGACCGTCTCGCCGGCCGGCACCTGCCTAGGTCCCACCGAAGAAACCGTGCTTATCACATAGATGAAACCTTCTGATCCAACGAGACTGTCCAGGGTCGTCATCCGCAGGATATCGGAATGGGAGCGGGTGTCGGAAGCCGGAAACCTTTGGCGTGGACCTCCACGCCCCGAGATAGGGCCGAGCAGCCGCCGCCGCTGAGAACCCTCGCCAAGACACGTCGAGGAGCTCTTGCCTAGGCGTGGTCGCAGACTTATTCTGGACGGTTCGCGGGCCGGCCTCAGCGCGCAACCGCATCGAAGGCCCTGCGAAAGGGAGGTTATCATGAAAATCGCATCGATATTTGCAATCAGCTGCATTGGATTCTGCGGAATAGCATCCTTTGCCACGGCAGAGGATGCACACATAGTGGTCGCACCCAAGGATGTGAAGTGGGCCCCGACCCCTAAGGTGCTTCCCGCCGGAGCAGAGATGGCAGTCCTGTTCGGCGATCCCACTAAGCAGGGTTTGTTCGCCCTTCGGCTCAAAGTGCCGTCTGGGTATGCGATCCCGCCGCACACCCATCCTGCAGAAGAGGTGATCACAGTTATATCAGGGACTACTAATCTTGGAATGGGCGAAATCGCCGATCGAAGTGCTGCCAAGTCATTGCCTGCAGGGAGTTTCTTCGCGTTGCCGCCGGGCATGGCACATTTCGTTTACTTCGACGAAGAGACCGTCGTCCAAGTGACCACCAATGGCCCGTGGGGTCTCAAGTATGTCAATCCCGCGGACGATCCTCAAAAGACGCAATAGCCCAGCCGCGGGCTCGAGTGCCAACTGCCCGCCGCCGAGCGCGGTCAACCTCGATAGCTACTCGCGAAGGCGGCGGGTGAAGACGGACAGATTTGGCTGCGGACAGAAGGCCACTGCGGGCAGAAGCAAGTGATCGGGCGAGGGATGAGCTTAAAAGTGACGCGGGAAGACCTGCTACAGCAGCGCCCGTTCATCATTGGTCATCGGTGGTCTTTCGTCAGGTTGGTTTTCGACCAAAAAACCCTATCGGAAAACACTGGTGACACCGCAACCCTGCTGCACCACTCCCGGGGACGCTGGCCCGCATCGGACGTCTGGTTCACCCTGCAATCTCGATTTTAGCGAAGGTCAACCGGCAAACCTTTCCATATTGAAACCACCAGTGGGTTGGGTGACGTTCAGCCGATCTGTCTTAACCAGACTTGCGTCCTCATGGCCGGTATTGGCTAGCATCATGGTGACGCCGATGGCCATGGCGAAGCCGAAGGCAAGATATAATGTCTTTCGCAGCATCGAAAAAACTCCTGTTAACTAAACTTTGAACACACAGTCCGATCAAAAGTTCCGCACATAAATCCGCCAGTTTTCAGCTAACCAGTTGCCCGGCCCGTGTTGCAATTCGCTCGAAGGTGTCACGGACTGGTTCGCGCATCTGAAACGCGCGTCGCAACGGCGAGGGTAGTAGCGCCTTCAGGTGCTCCCGCCCGGAGTCCAGGCTCACGATTGGCGCACAGGGCGCCATGGCCGTATGCGAAGCAAAGGGGTAGAGACGCGCGAAGTCGGCGAAGTTCGAGAAATCCTCGTGGTTGCGCTCCTGAAGCTGGAAAGTTTCGGCGGGAGCGCCTTCGGCCAAAATCACATCGTGGCTATCCAGTATGATGTGGAAATATTCGATCGTCTCCGTATCTGTCGGAAAGACGGGCGCTATAGAAATCCCGTTGACTAGATCCTTCGCCCTGATGAGAACGCCGTCAATGAAGAGAGCGTGACCGGGCGAGAGATAGAGATCCCTGTGGGGTGTCCGTTCACGAAGGGCGTGTCGTGCAACCCGGATCGGTGTCACGCTGTCCCACGCCTGGCAGCTACGTTTGTAGACACTGTGTCCGATCCATTTGATCTCCCTGGCTTCGCCGCGTACCGTCTCAACGAGATCGCCGGGTAGAAGATCCTCAATGCAGACCTCATCCGTCGGAGTCTTGATGCAGGTACCTCGCAGGAAGCACATCGGGTTGCCCTCAGACTTGTCCTTGGGCTTGCCGTCTTGCTTCCACCACTTCTTTCCCTTGGC